>CAKPAA010000001.1 GCA_934132775.1 uncultured Clostridia bacterium
GGCTAATGGTTTGCCACTATCAGGCACCATAGAGGTCTTTCACCTCCTAGTTATTACCCATGCCGGGCGCACTAAAAGAAAAAGACTTGCCATTTAGCAAATCTTTCTCATATAAAAGAGCAAATCTATAAGCCGGGTTCTGTATTGGATAATCATTTATCTAGGGCATATATCGCTATATGTCTCAAGCCACATAAAAACAAAAAGAAAAGACGAGCAATCTTATTTTTCTTTTTCTGGTGTTGCTCCAGGTGGGGTTTACATAGCAGATATGTCTCCATATCTCTGGTAGGCTCTTACCCTGCCTTTCCATCCTTACCTCTAAAAGAGGCGGTTTATTTCTGTTGCACTTTCCTTAGAGTTACCTCCACCAGCCGTTAGCTGGCACCCTGCTCTGTGGAGCCCGGACTTTCCTCTCGTGCCACGCACCAGCGATTATCTGACTTACTCCTTTAATATATTACATTTATTTGATACTTATGTCAAGCAATAAAGTCGAATTTTGTATAGTTTCAATTGGAAGTGATTTTTCTTTATGCAATTGAAGAGGGAAACAATAAAAAGGACAAACCTTATTATATAAAAGCTTGCCCTTTTCTTTATTTACTTTAAATTATCTATGTTCTCTTGTGTCAAGTTAATGTATGGAATATCAATTTCATTTGCCGTTTCAAGATATTGATTTACCCATTTTTCATAATTTGCTTTGGTAATTGGATTTTTTAATTCATAAACTCCATCTTTCATAACATAATAAACAATTCCGTCACCATTTGTATCAACATCTTTTGGATATTTAGCGCCTTCATAATTTGTATCTGCCAAAGATTCATCCCAAGCATCTACGTACGCAATTAAAGTGTAAGTATTTGTTTCTTTATCATATTTATATAATGAATATGGCCACAATTTATCACCTGCAAGACCTTGATTATGAGAAGCCGAGACTTTTAAAATTCCATTATCATAAAATGTTGTTGCTACATAAGAAGAAAATTCTTTTTCAACATCTCCACTTGTTTCATTATAATCGTATATAACTGATACCATACCAGCTGTTGGTGCTGAACCAATTGAAACAACAAGTTCTTCTTTTCCATCTAAGTCAACATCGCATATAGCAAACATATTGTCTTCTATTTTAAATATTTCGTCTTCAAACAATATTTCATCATCTATCAATTTTTTATCTTCTAATATTTTAGATAGAGCCTTTTTATATGCTTCTAATCTAATAGGCTCGTGCTTTACATTATTGCTTTCAGAAATGTTTTCACCAGACATCTCGCCGGAAATAATTCCACCACCATTTATAACCTTTTGATTACTCTTTCTATAAGCTACGACAACACAAATTATGCATACAAAAATTAAAATCAATAAAACTGCCGTTAGAATAACATTACCTTTTTCATTTGATTTTTTGTTATTCATAAATATCATCTCCCTCTTCACCACTAATAAAATTATTGGTTTAAAATATGAAACCTTTACTAATATTCTATAACTAAGCTGCTAAAAATTCAACATATTATGAAGTTTTTCTATTCACATCTAATTCGACAATTTAAGATGGTAAAAAGTTTTAATAAAGTTAATTCAATTCTTAAAATTTAGATATCCTTATTTAGTTAAAAGCTCTTAAAAATAGAAAACCGAAACTTCTAGATTTTCAACTTTCATCACATTAGTTTCTGTTTTACTAGTCTGCTATATATAGAAGAGAAATTTTCTCTATTTTACCATCTTTAATATAAAAGTCTATTTCACTTCCAAGTGCACCATCAACATCAGCAAGAGGTTCTTTATATACATATGTTATATTATTAACCTCATCAGGCACACGTGTTAAATCTTCTATATATGTGTTTTGCAATTTTTCTAAGCTATCTCCAACACTTATTCCTTTAATTGTTTTATAATTGGGAGAAGTAGTTTCAATTTTATTTATATAATAATTACCATTATAATAATCAAGAAGTGCCGTTATTGTAATATCATCATAAGTATATGTTCTCCACATATATCCATCGCCATTATCAAATTCTGATTTTATAACTTCTTTGTTAAAATTGCTTATATTGTCGTTAAGTATCGCTTTCTCGCCGCTTTGACCAATTAAAGAAAATTTCTCATTTAAACTTATTCCCGAATCAGATACAAAAAATCTAAATCCTTCATAAGAAGTTATAAGCTTTGCTCTTAATTCATCGCCACTAACGTTAGAAAAATCAATATCATTCGAGGTAATCCATTCAATATTAACAAGTTTTAATTCTAAGTTACTGAACAATTTATTTTCAATCAATTGATAATCTTCTAGTGTTATTTTGTTTCTGCTTGCGTCTTCTAATATCACTTCGTAAGAATCACTATTACTAATCTTTGTATTCTTATAAGCTATCGTATTCTCTGAAAGCTTACCATTTTTTAACACTATGTCTTGCTTATTTTCATAATACTCAGCAGCGCCATTTCTAACCAAATCATCGAATATATAATGGTATTCATTCTTATCTTCATCTATAAAAACTTTTGCTGTTGCAGTCATTATATCAGCTTCTGAGTTTCCCTCTTCATTATTTCTTTCAATTTTATTTAATCCGTCAAGACGCTCATTAACTTCATAGTAATTACTATATGTATAAAGACCAGTTCCTTGACAAGAAGAAGCTATTATTTCAAGTCTTCCATTTTGGTCTAAATCAGTAATTGCATAACCATAAGGATTATATGTGTTATCTTCTGTGTATAAATTCCACATATCAATATTGTTCATAATAACGTCTATTTGCTTTTTATAGTCTGTTACCTGAGTTTGCGTATTTTCTCCGCTTTCTTTTATGTCTCCACTCACATTATTAGAGCCTACATTTGTCTTTTTATTATTGATAGAAACAGTTGTTCCTATTGCAATAATTAAGACTATTAAAACTATAATTACGATAACTTTCGCAGAACCTTTTTGATTTGAAAATTCAACAATGTTAAGCCTTTTCCCTAAACTATTATTATTCATAAATATCTTCCTTTCTTTTTTATATTTCCCACTACTAAGGTAAGTATATTATTTGAATATTTTGTTGTCAATATCACAAGGAAAAATCTGTAACAATAAAGTTATAATCTGATTTTATATCAAGATACTGTTTTTTAGATCCACTTGAAAATTTTAGATTGAAAAGGAGAAAATATCTCACATAAAATAAATAGAGAAGCAGCAATTACTCCTCTACGAAAAGTTAATTTATATTTAATTTTGACATTTTATATATAATAACGATAAATAGAGCACTTATATTACAACACATAAATTAAAGAAATTTTATTTTAAGCAAAAATAAAAACCTGCTTGCTTAGAATAAAGAGCAAACAGGTATAATACTACAAACTTTTAAGTGAAGAGCTATTATTTATAACTGAAACACTGTATTCAAATAAAATATCTTTATTAGAAAAATCTATATAGTTTCCTAATATTCTTGGTGAAATGTATCTAGTGTCAACAACTATAACTTTGCTATAACTATCAGCTAATAGTGGAGTCAAGCTACTTCCATAAGAGTCTCTGAATATAATAAGTTCTTTATCTGTATTAGCTGACGGATTAGTTATTTCTAACAATGCTGCTGCACCCGAAAGATAAATATCATATTTGTCATAAGCAGATAATTTCGTCATATCATAAATCTTTGATGTTTTTTCATTTTCGAGGCTATAAACATTACATTTATCTAAAATATCATTTGTTAATATCTTAAGTGTGTCACTTTTTGTATTAACCGGAAATTGACCAGCATAAACGCCTCTAAATTCTGTAATTTCTTTTTCGGTATACGTAGAATTATTATCTAGCTCCATTTCTGTCTTTATTTTATTAACAGTATTAGTTAGCTTTTCTTGTTTCCAGTGTGAATCTGTTATATAGTAAGATGACAAATCCAAAGTGTCAAATATATTTATATACTTAGCCCAAGACAAACTATTGCTTAATAATTCTTGCATTTTATCATAGTCTAGTCTCAAATTATCTCCGCTCACAAAATAGTTTTTATCAGGTACTACTGTGTAATATACTTTATTAGTATCATTCAAATATTTTTCTTTAATCTCATTTATTCTCTTTGCTAAATTTAAAACAGATTTCTCATCTAACGGATATGTTTGTTCAACTAAAATTCCGTCTTTTTCGTAAATATTGTTATAGTCTAATTTTCCAAATACATTGTGTTCTGTCAAAACCTTAGTTTTTCTAAAAGTTTCCCTTGCTACAAATTGATCAGTTGTATACGTATCAAATTTGCTGAAAAATGTTCCATTTAGTAGGCTACTAATTGAAAATTCAGGAAACTGTGCTAGTTTTCTTCTTTCTGAAACAGAAATTAAAGTATCTTCCTTGACAATACAAATAATTAGCGCACTAACTATTATTAAAACGAATAACAAAGATACCACTATATTTTTTATTTTATCATTCATAATAGCACCTCCTAAAATCTAAAATACAAGAATGGATTATATGAATTGTCTACTAAATATGCCGTTACAACAAACATTAAAAGTGTTAAACAAACTGGTTCAAGTATATTTATAATAGAGTTCATAACTTTATTTTCTTTTAATTTATCCACAGCATTCTTCATAAGCGGTGTTGCACCAATTATAGCTATTAAAAGTGTAACAAAATAACTCTTTAAATAATATAGAGTATATTTATTTACAAAAACTTCTCCGTTTGCGCCAAATAGTCCTATTATATTCTTAAATGCCTCTCCCATAGTGTTTGCATTAAATATTACAAAGCTTATCATAACTATAAATAAAACATATATCCTTTTTACAAAGTTAGGTGCTTTTTCAAGATATTTAGCTAAGAAGAATTTTTCAATGATAAGAAGTACGCCAAACATAAGTCCCCAAACGACAAAGTTCCAACTTGCACCGTGCCATATACCAGTAAGTGCCCAAACAACTAAAATATTTCTAATTTGTTTCTTAACACCTTTTCTGTTTCCACCAAGAGGAATATACACGTAATCTCTAAACCAAGAGCTTAAAGACATATGCCATCTTCTCCAAAATTCTGTTATACTCTTAGATATATATGGATAATCAAAGTTTTCTAAGAAGTGAAAACCAAAAATTCTTCCAAGACCAATAGCCATATCTGAATATGCTGAAAAATCGAAATAAATTTGAAGCATATATCCTATTGCAAATATCCAATAAAATAAGACACTTTTTTCGGTTGTTGCAGTGAACTTAGTACAAAGTTCTCCAAGCATATTGGCAATTAAAACTTTCTTAGCAAGACCTAGCACAAATCTTCTAACGCCATACGAAAAAGTTTCAAAACTACATTTTCTATTATTAAGCTCATCTTCAACTGTTTCATACCTTACAATAGGTCCTGCGATAAGTTGAGGAAACAGCATTACGTACGTCGCAAGTTTTAAAAAGCTCTTTTGAACTTTAACTTTTCCGTTATATACATCAATAACATAACTAAGAATTTGGAACGTATAGAAAGATATTCCTATCGGTAAGGCTAGTCTTAGAAGAGGGATACTCGTTTTTAAAATACCATTAACATTTGAAATCATAAAGTCAGTGTACTTAAAAATGCAAAGTAAGCCAATATGAATTGCAATAGTCGTAATAAATATACTTTTCTTTTTAAATTTATCTATTAAAAGAGCACCAATATATGCAACTAATATTTCTGCTAACATAAGCAATATATACTTTGGTTCGCCATAGTAATAAAAAACTAATGACGCAATAAATAAAACAACATTTCTTGCTTTTTTGGGTAAAATAAAATATAACACAATAACTATTGGCAAGAAATAATATAAAAAACTAATACTCGTAAATAGCATATTTTCCTCCTATTATTAAAATAAGCTTCCTAACATTTATGGAAGCTTATTTTGCTATCTAATCTCACTTATTGTATAACTGGTTCTCCTGAAATTTCTGCTGGTGTATCAACTTCGTTAACTGCTGGTTGGTCAATAGTTAATTCTGGTGGAAGTTCTATGTCTTCACCCAAATCGTTTGTTTTTTCTAATTCTTTACCAACGTTGTTTTCAACATATTCTTTGAATGTATCATAAACTAATTTTGCGTCTTCTTCTATACCCATTACAGCAACAATTATATCGCCATAGTTAGTAATGTATAATCTTTCAGCAGAAACACAAATCCACATATTCATATCTAAGTTATCATACATCTCTTGCTTCATTGCTTCAATATCGGCACCAGCTTTTGCTTTTATAACAGCAAATTCATATGGATTAACATTTATGAATGGTACTGATAGCACAAATGATTCAACGTTTTCATTTGATTGTAAACCTGTAAATCTTTTGAATGAGAAGTCATCTGATATATCCATAACTTCAGTATCAAAAGCATCTTTGGCATCAGGCATACACTTATCATAAATTCTGTTAATCATTGCTACCATATCACCAGTTGTTGAAATTGCTGTTCCATTGTTACCTTTGTTTGATAGTAAGACTGCTGCAACAGCTATTGCTATAACTAAAACAACACCTATAACTATCCATACTACGTTTTTCTTCATAAAAAAATCATCCTTTCTTTTTTTGTTTACATACACCATTTTATTGGACTAGATATTTTAAAAAAAGTTCCATAAAATGATTTATAAATTCTCTATCCATAAAATAGCGTACCATAAAACAATATCATTTGCAACTGGAAAAGTATTCTAAACTGATATGCTATCCTTCTGTTGCTTTTTATATTCTTCAAGTGCCTTTGCTACTTGATCGGGACAAGATGTTCCTTTGTTTCTACAAGGAATGCCTTTCAAAAGTTCTATAATATCATCAACATTCCTATTTTCAATTAGTTTAGAAACTCCAACAGTATTGCCTGGGCAACCACCTACTATTTCTAATTTTTTAACAATGTCACCATCAATTTCAAAAATCATCTCGCTTGAACAAACTCCATCTGGTGTATATCTAAATACCATTTTCTTCACTCTCCTTAATTTTATATGTTATTTCATTATTTAAGCTTATATCAAGTTGCTTTTTTCCAAACTTAAACTTTTCTTTTTCTCTTTCTTTAATGATTAAGAAATATGCTTTAACAAATATAGCAATCATTTCTCCCATTACCTTTTTATCTTCTTTTGATATTTCTTTATATTTTTTCAAAATCTTAATAATGTTAGCCATAAGCGTTGTAGTCATATCTCCAAAAGTATTAGCATCAGTAGAATAAAAAAGTTCAAAAACAGAATCAATAAAAATTTTTCTCTGCATACTGGTAGTAGTAGTTAGCCAACTATCTAATGCACCTTTTATATCTTCACTTATTTGAGTATTCTTTTCAAGTCTTACTAAATCTGTTTGAAACACCTGCCATGAAAAAATATCGTGCTGATATATTCCTTTTTCAAGACTCAAAACAACAGTTGTTTTCTCTTTATGGTCAAGTATTCTGCCAACAATAGAATCCTGTGGCAAGTACGTTTCAAGCTTATTTAGTATAGACTTATTTCCGTACTTATCAATAATATCTTTATTAAAGCCTGGTCCATCATAGTTGTACACTTTTATAATTCGCTTTTGTAATTTTTCATTTGCTGAAATCGCTGAAAAAATTGCAACATTACCACCCTTAGAATGTCCACCGATTCTTATTCTTGCTATATTATATTTTTCCGCAATCATAGATAAATATTCCTTACCGTGCTAATTGACATGGAACATTTTCTAAAAAAGACATATTAAAATCTTCTTTCCAGCCAATTAAACTAGCATCTGTACCTATAAATGACACATACAACTCATCATCAGAAATATGTACAGTAACGGCACTGAACTGCTTTTCACTATCTTTATCGTCAACTTGAACAAAATCAGTTACTTTCATAGCATTAAATCTCTTACTTTGCCCAAGATAAGTTATCATTTCCTTATCTCCATTATATCTAAAATCTTCATTATCAATGTTTTTCATTTTATTAGAAATGCTTTTAATAGTTTCAACACTTCTTAGCTTAACCATATCAAATCTTAAATATGAAAAACGTGCCAAAATCATACTGTCTATTTCGTTAAATTCAAATTCGTCACTTATAGGAATATCGCCTCTCCACAACAAATAATCGTTTATATTTGCCATATAAAAACTCCTTTTCTTGTTTTAAAATCTATTTTAACACTTAATATTATTAGCACAAAAGCAAGCAACTTTCAACAAGTTACTTGCTTTTTAAACAAAATTTATATATGAAAAATTAAAAGGTTTTTATATTAAGCGTATAGAATTAAAAAATTCAATCTAATTTATAGCAACTCCATTTACATATAGCTTGTAGCCATTAAAATCTATATTGCTATAATCACTAACTTCATCTACAAGAGATGTTACATAAGAATCTCCTGTTAATTTTATTTTTGAAGAGGGATCTAATGTTAATGCTATTTTATTTTCAGAAATATTGTCACCATTTATAGCACCTTCAAAACTTGAACCTGATTTCATTGAAATTTCTAATGTAGAAATTTCATCAACAACTATATTGCCATTCACTTGCTGATTTATCAAATTCAAAACGACATTTCCACCATTAGCTCCTGAATTACCCCAAGAGTCTTTTTGGACTCTTAAAAAGTTCCCATTTGTATCGTTATTTTGTATAACATTATTCTCTAAATTTATTATTGCAGATGTATTTGTAACGTAAAATGTATCTCCGTTATTAGTTGTTATATTAGAATTCTTTGCTGTAAATTCTGATGTTCCTGTTGCAGCGTCTTCTGACATTGACTGATAAAGAAATATATTCTTATATGTTGTTGATTTTCCGTTTAGTTTTGTATTACTGTCTATAAGTTCGCAACTATCTATTGCAACACTATTTTTTCCCTCTATAACAATTCCTTCTGATGCTGCACTAGTCAATTTTGCATTACTAACTGAAATATCTGCCATAGAATATATCGTTGGTGAACCTTGTCCAGTAGTTTTATAAGTTCCACCATCAACTGTAACTGTGCCACCGCCTCTATCTGTTCTGATGGTCGCACTTGATGTTCCGGCAGTTGTTATATTCAAATTCGTTGCTTTCGTTGTGCCACCACCAGTAGTCATTATTCCTCCTGAATTATCTTTTGATGTTGTTATTGTGGAATTGCTAATAACTACGGTTGTTCCGTCGTTTGAAGAGTTGTTAGTTGTTGCTGAACCACCATAGCTAAAAACTCCATTTGCACCAGTTGCATCTGTTTTAATTGTTGCGTTGTTAATAGTTAATGTAGCTCCATCTTTTGCAAGTACAGCTGAGTTATTTCCATAAAAACTAGTAGCATCTCCACCATCTGAATCACCCGTTTTTTCTACTGTAACACTTTCCATAGTCACATTTGCTTTGTTTTCAGCTAATACTGCATTTTCGTCTTTATTACTAGATGTGTACGTTTCATCCGTCAAATTTGTGTCAGATGATAATGTTGTAATGGCATTATACTCAACGTTTTGTGCTCCCATTGGCCCACCGCCATTTCCATCAGGCTTATCTGGTGGAGCACCATTACCATCGCCATTTGGCATTTCTGGTGGTTGCCTCATATCACCACTTGGCATTCCGCCTATGTTAGCATCATTTCTTGATTTACAAAAAAGTCCAAAAGCCGCTGTGGCAATAATTATTCCTATTATTATCCCAATAAATATGCATAAAGTCTTGTTTTTCATAAATTCATTCTCCTCTCGTCAAAACTTTATTCTTATTGTAATCGCATTTTATGAAAGTTTTATGACGTTCTTGGGATAAAAATGTAAAAGTAAAATGTATTATATTTTCATTGACAAAATAAAAAGATATTTTAATTTGCTACTAAACTAAGAAGCTCTTATAAAAACAAGTTACATCTCATTAGTACAAATAAAATATCTTTTACCTACATTTCTTATTTTTCTTTTAAATAATAATGTCTTATTGGTTTCAAGTTTTCATCTAATTCATAGCAAATAGGATTACCAGTTTGAAGCTCTAACTTAATAATATCTTCATCACTCATATTATCTAAATACTTTATTAAGCCTCTTAAACTGTTTCCATGTGCAGCAATAATAACTCTCTTACCATTTTCAAGCTCTGGCTTTATATCTGAATTCCAATATTCCAAAACTCTTTTTATAGTATCAACCAAATTCTCTGTTTTTGGCAACTCATCTTTTGTTAAATCCTTATATTTAGGGTCATTTCCAGGATATCTTGGGTCATCTTCACTAAGTTCTGGTGGTCTAACGTCTGTGCTTCTTCTCCACAATAGAACTTGTTCAGCACCATACTTTTCTTTTGTTTCATCTTTATTTAACCCCTGTAATGCTCCATAATGTCTTTCATTTAATCTCCAACTTCTTCTTATTTCAATATCTTCTTCGCCCATCTCTTTTAAGATATAGTCTAGTGTATTTTCAGCTCTTTTAAGAACAGAAGTGAAAGCAATATCAAAGTGAAAGCCTTTTTCTTTTAAAATTCTTCCTGCCTCTTTTGCCTCTTCAACACCTTTTTCAGAAAGCTCAACATCTGTCCAACCAGTAAATTTATTTTCTAAATTCCAAGCACTTTGACCGTGCCTAACTAAAACTAATTTAATCATTCTCATACCTCCATAATGGCACTAAATTTCAATTTATATTAAGTAATAGACGCATTATATATCTTAACGATTACATCGTTTAATTTGGCATCAAACTCGTCTTGTGATTGATGTACATTCAAATCTTGTAACAAAGCTCTTGAAAAGCTTGCAATCATTCTATTATTCTTAGATAATAATTCAACAGCCTTATCAACATCATATCCACCAGATAAAGCAACAATTCTAACAACACAAGCATAATCATATAAATCTAAATAATGATTTGCAACAGTTGGAATTGTAAACTTAAACATAATCTTGTCATTTTCGTTCCAAGAATCAAGTTGCTTTTTAACTTCCGCCTTTAAAATTTCTTCGCATTTTTCTTTTTCAGGTGCATTTATATCAACTTCTGGTTCAATGATAGGAACAAGTCCAGCATCACAAATAATTTTAGCAAATTCAAATTGTTGTTTAACAACAGCCTTTATTCCATCTTCATTTGGTTCATAAATAACAGATCTCATCTTAGTTCCAAAAACGTGCTTTTCATTTGCTTCTTTAAGTTCATCTGCAAGTTCAGGAATTGGTTTCATAAGCTTAACACCATTTGCCTCATCTTGTAATCCCTTGTCTACTTTCAAAAAAGAAACAATTTTCTTCTCATTCCACAAATAATCTGCTGTATATTCATCATTAACTTTTGAAAGCATAGTTCTTTCAAATAAAATAGCACCAATAATATGTTCATTTGTGAAAGCTTTACTTGTGAAAACTCTCTTTCTCATTTCGTGAATCAAATCAAACATTTCCTCTTCTGTGCTATATTCATTTTCTAAAATACCATAGCTCTTTAAAGTTTTACTACTGCTACCGCCACTTTGATCAAGTGCAGCAATAAAGCCTCTTTTGTCTTTTATGATTTCTAACATCTCTTTATTCATACGTATACCACCTTATTTAAAATTTATAGTTTTAAGGATAACTACTAACCCCGAGTTCTTACAACTTCAATAGTATTATAATAATATAAATTTGATAAGTCAACTTTAAAAGAACGACAAAAAAGCCCTGCTAAAAATAGCAGAGCTGGATATTCTTCTTACATATAGCAAGAAGAAATGATCTTGAATTCTTTGTCGAGAAAAACACTTTCGGTAGGTCCAAGCAGCTTAGTTTTTCTACACACAAAAGAGTGTCTACTAAGCTCTTTTAAAGCTTGCTTAACATTCACGAAAAGAACTGACGTTTCTCCATCCACATCAAACAGCTGAATAGTATTATTAGGATACCTCAACATAGCATACTTACAGTTATACTTATCCACATAAATGCAAATCTGCCCGATATAGTTTTCGCACTTTTTCATCTCCTTATTGATGACAAAGTCGCCAGTATATCGGTTAGAATTTTCTTTCCTTGCACCACCAACGATAACATTGCGACAAACTACGTACGGCTCAGTGCTCTTCAAGGAAAGAGTGCCGTCACAGTCGATGATGTAATAATAACCATTGATTTTTCCACAAAAGTAATTTGACGTCCACGTAGATTCAATGTCATCTCTGTCGAAAGGGAAATCACGGTCAGCATTACGCATAACAGCAATGTTATCGATAAAAAAGTCGGTAATATTACCAGTATTCAGATTTTCAACAGCATACTTTTCAGTTTTGGGCGACCAAACGATACGGAAATTGCTACCCTGAGATACCTTGAAATACTTAAGTTTTTCACTAATGTTGTTATCCATAATATTGCCCCTCCTAAATTGCTTAATTTTCAAGTAAAGTCGTCAAAAAACATTTTCTCAAAAGATAAGGTAATACAACTTTCCCCCTTTCACAAATTATTGTCAAAAAATAAGTCTAATCATAACTGCACTTATTTACTTCTGTACGCATCTTCTTCGAACTACTCTACTACCAAAATATTTTCGAAGGCTCCTTCCTATCGAAACATCTACATTTCCCATAGTATCCAAAAGTACAAATGTTCCATCGCTGTCTTTTCTAAAAGCATATGCGTGCTCATACTTTTGCACAACGTAAAGCTCACTGCCATAATCAATTTCAACTTTCTTGAACTTTTTATTGATTATGTGTGTCGAATCAGCAATTATAACATTTTCACAAATGATATACGGCTTATCGCTTTCCCAAAAACAATTGCCATCAAAGTCAACAATATAAAATTTTTTGCCAATTTTTCCACAAATATACTTGCCAGTCCAAGTCTTAGATTCGCAGTAACTAGGATAAATTGCATCTAAAAAGTAGTCCGTCTTTGTATCCTTTTTCAAGTTCAATAATGCATATTGAGCTTGAAAGACATCAAGTTTATATTTTAATGAATGATATCCAAATAAAGTTGCAGATTTTTTGAATGGAATATGAGCATATGTGTACTCACTAGGTTTACAATACCAAAGTTTAGAAATTGTATCACAATATTCATTATAAAAGTCTTCATTCGATTTGTTTACGCCAACACTGCTCACAGTATTCTTCACCTCTAACTAAACACCCCAGCCTATTTGAAATAATTCAAATAGACCAGAGCAAATTTTAAAAGACGTTAGCAGGCTTATTCTGCCATTTCCAACTTTTCAGAAACACCGAACACATCATTTTCAGGAAACACACTCTCCAAATAAATAATCCATTCATAATCTGCTCGAAACGCTTTAACTTCAGTAATGCCAAGCTTTTTAAGCAGGAAATCAAACTCATTTTCTGAAAGTTTATTTTTATTGAAGAGTAATTTAGAAACGCCTTTTTCAGCTGCTGCACTACCAAACGACGTTGCTTTCCATACATCTTTTCCAAATGTGTCCTCTGAAAATTGAATTGCTTTCAGCCGTTCAATAGTGAGACCAGTAATATTACAGCCTTTGAAACAACATTTGCTAAAATCATTAAAGTCTACTTTTTTACCACGGACATAGTAAACGCGACCAGGATTTTCCTCACTAAAATCAATTTTAGCACCTGTTCCCTCAAAATCGGAGTCAATTATAGTTTTGCCCTCAAAAGAAACGTCTCGCAAATCAAGCCCACGGAAGTCCAAACGATAAATTACTCTCATCTTAGCAATTTCTTTAAGGCTTCCTTTTTCGACACGTGTCCTTTCAATGCTGTCAAAATCACTTTCTTTAACTTGCAGCGCAAGATTGTTACTAAATTCGTCATCCTTTTTACTGTGTTTTCTCTTTACAGGTTTCTGCGCATACACATAAATATTTGCAAGCATATTCCAAAAAGCTTTATCAAAAAATTTCTGATATCCACATTTCTCAGCCATATGCCTAGAAATAACATTTTGAAATTTGGTTGCAAGTTCTTTATTCATATACGTTTGTTTTCGGGCTGTTTCATTGCTCTCAATATTTTTTCCGAGCTCCTCAAAATACACAGTTAAAAAACTGAAAACTGTAGCTTTGCTAGTTTCGTACCGTTCTTCACCTTCAAAGCGTATACTTGCCCTTTCAACAGCTTGACTTAATTTTTTATTATCTTTACTGTCAAAAGCACTTTTAAGCTCTCTTAGCAGTCTTCGATACATATCTGCATATGCTTTAAACAAGTCTTCTTTAATCTTATTCTTTTCAATTAAAGTTAACTGTTTAAGCAGCAATTTGTAATCTGTTCCACTGCTAGGATAATTACTTTCCAGCCATTTAAAAGCCTTGGCATCAACCGCAAAATCTTCTTGCGAGGTAATACTAACTTGAACATCTTTGTCGCCGAAAATCAAAGGAAACCAACAGCTTTCCCTAACCAACCCAGATTGTTTTTCGATGACATATTCATAAAGCCTTTTCAAATCTTCTGCTATCACATCAAGCAAAAACTGCTTACTTGCGATATATTCATTGATTTCTTGCTTCAAATGAATAATAGCCTTCAATCCTTCGTAGTTATCGGAAGCCTCAGAAAGTTTCAAAAACATAGGATAAAACTTTTGATAAACAAAAGCCGTGCCTTTATAAACATCTGATGTTTCGTCCGGCTTGTATTCCTCAATTTTTTCAAGGAGCTTATCAAGCTCTTGCTTGAAAAAACGATCACTAACCTTCTCAGAGTTCGTGAATTTAGTTTTCATAACACTTGCTCCTTATTATCATCAAGGCTCTGGCCTCTGCTTAGAAATGGCCTCAAAAATATCGCTAAGTGTTTGCTCACTACGCTTAATATGATTGGCTGCCTCTTCAAACTCAGCCTTAGCCTTGGAGTTAGCCTCTTTCAGTTCCTTAGCAATATCAAGAATATCTCTCGCAACATCCGCAGCAGATTTAATATCACGCGTTTCAGAACCACTTACAGCAAGTCTGGCATTGATTTGCCTCAAAGTCGCAGCATTATCATTCATAGACTTGTTAATAGTATCCGAAACTTTGTCGCAAATATCAAGTCCGCGCTGAGTGTCAGCCATACTTGCTTTAAGCAAAATCTGGTTCTGCAAAATAGGAATACCAGCAACAAGGACAGTTTGAAGTCTGTCACTAAGCTTAATATTGTTTTGCTGAATGAGTTTCACAGATACAGCCGTTTGCATAGATTCTTGCTTAGAAATCATAAACATATTAAGCTTTCTCGTAAGCTGGTCAATACGCGTATTTAACTCCGTATCAACAAGCGAAACCTCATATCCACTATTACCTTCAAGTTCCAAAGCAAAGCCACTTTTCTTAGATTTAAGCTCAGCAATAGCCCTTTCACAAGCCATAACATATTCAGCCAAAGAATGAACATTTTCCACGAGTAATTCGAAAAACTCGTCATACATAGCATTCTCGTACATCAATCTGCCATTTTGGTTTTCAATGGCATAAACCAATTCATTGATTTTACCAACGAAAACATCGCCATTAAACGGCTGCTTAGCATCAGACCCAAAAGCATTAAAGAACCTCGACAAAAAATTCTTTCGCTTTTCAGAAGTCATAAAAGGCTTACTAATGTCATTGACCTCTTCAAATAGCTTGTTAATATCTTCAATGCTCTTTGGAGTGCCAATTTCAGTCAACATATAATTGGCTTGCTTGCTGACGTTAGTTTGAGTTTCAAGACCATAAACAATAAGCTCACTAGAAGAAAGCGCTTTAAGTTCCGCGGTGATATTATCAACCCTTGCCTTAGCCTTTTCATCGAGCTTATCATAAGGAACCTGTTTGAGCGAATCGGCCAGCGAAACATTAGTCATCTTGGTAGTCATATCATTTTTCATCCTTTCTCAAAGTGTTGATTAAAGTTTCAAGCATATCGAAAATGCACAAATTTTGTGCAGACATCTTTTCACGTCTTATGACTTCACCATTTCTGTCACGCTCAATAACTTCATCATCAATCCGATAAGAAAAGCGATTGCTACTAATAGTGTAAAAATGATTTACCTCATTAACAGCGTCCTCATATTCTACACTGCCATCTGCCTTAATAATCGTATACTTATCTTCACCTCTCTTTTGAAAAAATTCACATTCTCCAAACTTAAGCCATCTATCTAAAAAGCCATAAGTATAAGAATAGAAGCAGTAACCACCATTTTTATTCTCAATCATATACGATTTAATAGCACTATTTAAGACCTTCTTCACTCTATACCCCTCAATTGCTTTGATAGGATTGAAATCTTTGTCCAAAAAAACAAACTTAAATTCTCCTGAAACTTGCATAATCCATTCATTTATGAGAAACTCAGCATATTCGCCAATATGTGGAACGGTTAATCCGCTATGGGTTAATCCACTTTTTGTCCAAAAGCAATTTAACTTTTCTAACTCGCCTAATGTGTTCATAAGAGCCATCTTACTATCATCTCCGCTTTGCCCAAAAGCAAAGTCATAGTCTCCTAAGTTAAGTATAAATGTTCTTTTTCCGTAAGTATCTTCAAATTCCAATTTAGAATTTATATATCCACAGAAAGCACTACAAGCGTACAACACGTAGTTATCAAAATTTATTCGCCGTCTTTTTGGATTTAATTGAACAATAAGATTTCTGCAAATAAGATACTCTAATTCGCTCTTGAAAAAGCAATTGCCTTCTTTATCTACAATATAGTAATCACTATTAATTTTTCCAATTACATAATTTTCAACCCAAGTTTCCAAAGGAACTTCACAGTAATAAAATTTATCCAAAAATGGCTCAGTCGCCGTCATATTAGAGCGGTTAATTATACCGTATTTACCACTTTCTTCATATTTAAGAATACCAATGCTAGGATGCCCCTTGGGAAGCAGAACCTTTCTGCCAGCAACAGATGTATTATACCAACCATCATTATCAGCCGTATCTTCCAAGATTTCCACTTTAATTTTTTCCATACTTTTCTCTCCTTTTTACAAATTATTGATAAAAAGCCTTTAAATCAATTAAATTGCTTGAATATTATATCACGTTTTACATAAAATGTACATTAAAATTTCTACTTCTGAAAAAATCCAGCCCTTTTTGGACTGGATTTTTCGTGTCTTACTTTTCCATATTTTTCAAAAGCTTTTCAAGCAAAGAACCTAAATAAAGATTATCCAAACTAAGCGAATCGTTTTTTATTATTTGGCCATCTGTTTTTTTAACAACTACTGCTTTATTGCTTATTCTATAAAGATAAGCTCCACCAATATCAAGTTTCAAATATTCAGGCTCACAATCAACTTTTTTATGAATTATTGCCTCCGTGCTTCCTTCTTTTAGCATAAATTCGAAATCTCCCGCATCAAACCAATAAGCCAAATTTCCATACATTATTGAATAGTATTCAATTTTGTCATTAAAATCAATTAAAATATATGTATTTGTTTCTCTGCTTAAAAAATTTATAATACTGTATTCTCTAGACAGTATCGGGTTAAAATCATAGTCCAATAAGACATACCTTTGATTTCTACCATGCATAATAGTACCAATATTTTGGTCAAGTTTCTCTACACAAGAGTCGCTTATTACCACGTCTTTTACTGAAATCTCTCCATGAGTATTTAACAATTCATACTTCCATTTACCATCGACAAAATTATATAACAACGCATATTTGTATACCTCAACTAAACCACGTCGAGAACAGTCAATTTTTTCAAGATTTTTATTAACTATAAAATTGAAATATTTCTTACCATCATCCTCTTTGCACACAAACAAATTCCTGCAAATAACATATTTCTGAGTGCTCTTATGAAAACAATTTCCGCAAGGATCTACAAGGTAATAATTATTTCCAATCCGACCCACAACATAATTTTCCGTCCAACTTCTAAGAGGCTTATCGCTAGTTATTACTTCATCAAGAAAAAAGTCCGTTGCAGTGCCGTCTTCCACACTATATAAGGAATATTTTCCTTTCTCGCTTGAAAATGCGGAAGCGAACTTGGGATATCCTTCAATTTCAGTGTATACGACGCCATTGCGGTTGTATTCTTTCATTTTGATATACCACACCTTTCTTATTTAGCATACGTTCGCATACCATCAAGCATATCTTGACATTCAGGCGGTAACAAAATTGAGATAAAAAAGTAATCAAAATACACAGGTAACGATTCTTCATACCCAAAAGGTATGTTGTCTTGACCAATACAAATGCTTAAAATACTACTTGCCATTTCAGGTTGTTTTTCACGGATAACAGAAATTACGCCATTTTTTATTTTTTCCTCTGCTTCATAAGAAATCATATACATTGAGTCAGTTCCGGGCTTTATGGTGCAAGAGACAATAAGCATTTTTGTATCTTTATCAGTTTTGACACAAAAATGGCTCTTATCCTTTTCATAAAATTCTTTGAATTTTTCAACAACAAGACCTACGAGTTTTTCTTCTGCATCTTTGTGTGCACCTGGCCATCCTTCCCTTTTAAGAGGAATATTTTCGTTCTCGTCAGAGCTTTTGAAAAAGTCACTAATCCGTTCGAAAAAATTAGCCATACTAAAACCTCCATTTTTTATATTATTTACTTTTTCAATTTGTTTCATAATTCTTGAACAGCAGTAGTTTCACTCTTTTCAAGTGTCAAAGTAATATAAAACAAATCTTCGTACACAGGTTTTCCATTATTCGAATGCTCTGTCACTTTCTCACAACTAATGGACATAGAAGAAATCTTTTTAGCAAATGCCGGTTCTTTCGCTTCTATAATAGTTTTAATATAATCTGTAATGTAACTTTCAACCCAAAACGACAAACTAAAAGAAGTGTTTGTGCCAGGCTTTAAAGAACAAACCGCATATTCTTTTCCAGTTTCATCATTAGTAGAAATTGAAAAAAAGTCGTTCTTTTCTGAGTACATCTTTTCAAACGTAGCTATCACTTTGTTCGCCAAAGCAGTCTCTTCTTTCATTTGTTCACTTGCCCAGCTCTTCGATTTAGTTACCTCAGGTTTGTCTTGCTCTTTAACAGGTTCATCAAAAAAACGCAGGACATTGTGAATCCATACTTTAAACCGTTCAAGCATAGTTTCTCCCTCCTTAGCTTTTGTCTATCTTATGCCCCAATACAAGCACAAGTAATATCAACTTTTTAATCTAACCGCACAAATTATATCACGTTTACCATAAGAAGTAAACATTCAATACAAATTAAAAATGACTGGCAACAAAATCTTTTGTCATACATATGGAATTTACTTGTAGAAACGAAAATTATTTTTAACTTAATAATAAAGCTTAAAAAGACGTTAACAAAGCCTACCACTTTAATTTTAGTGATAGGCTTACTTATATTCTTATCGTATAATAAATAATATATGAATCTATGGAGTTATTCTATTTGGTCCTCTAAATAAGAATTCAACTTCTTTTATTGTGTAATCTGTAAGTATCATTGTTAATCTATCAACACCTAGTCCAAAACCACCGTGAGGAGGGCAACCATATTTAAAGAATTCTAAATAGAATTTTACGTCCTTATCTAATCCTTTCTCCTCTGCTTGTGCTTTTAGTACATCATATCTGTGCTCTCTTTGTGCACCAGTTGTAATTTCTACGCCATTCCAAATTAAGTCATAACCTTGTGGGACATCGTCTTTTCTCATATGATAAAATGCTCTCTTATCTTTTGGATAATCTGTAACAAATAAGAATTCGTGTCCAAACTTATCAGCAGCATACTTTTTACAAAGTCTTTCTGCTTCTGTTGTTAAATCATTCATTTCTTCTACTGGCACTTCAAAACCATACATTGCCTTTAAATCTGCATACAAGTCAGCAAGTTTTATTCTTGTGAATGGAAGAGTTGGAACGATAATTTCTTTTCCAAACACTTCTTTGCATTTCTCTCCGTACTTTTCTTTTAATTTTCCAAGAGCATATGTTAACATCTCTTCCTCAAATTTCATTACATCTTCATATGAGTCAATATAACTTATTTCTAGGTCAAATCCTGTAAATTCTGTTGCGTGCTTATTCGTGTTAGATTTTTCAGCTCTAAAAACAGGCCCTGATTCAAATATTCTTTCAAATCCACTTGCCATAGCCATTTGTTTGTAAAATTGTGGGCTTTGTGCAAGATATGCCTTTCCGTCAAAATAATCTAATTCAAACACATCTGAACCACTTTCACTCGCTGTTCCAATTAGCTTTGGAGTGTGAATCTCAATAAAGTTTCTATCTAAACAAAACTCTCTAAAAGCCTTTACAAGTTCTGTTTGCATTTGGAACATCAATTGATTTTTCTCAGTTCTCAAATCTATCCATCTGTAGTCTAATCTTGTATCTATGTTTGCATCTGGCCCTAATGGAAGTGCTTCAGCCCTTGACTCAACTTTTAATTTTTCTGGTAGCATTTCCATTCCACCCATTTTAACGTATTCATTTGCAACAATTGGTCCCTCAACTGTTATAACGCTATGAGGAAGCACACCAGCAATTTCTTCGGCTATTTCTGGATATTTTTCTTTTTCAATTGTTACTTGAAGCTTTCCTGTAATATCTCTAACAACTATAAAAGCCATAGTCTTTTTATCTCTAATATTTTCAATAAAGCCTTTTACTTTATTAACTTCTCCCACTTTAACATCTTTGATATAAGTTCTTTTCATAAAAAACACCTCTCTATCAATAATTTACATCTAGTATTGAATTCCCCAAACAACCATTGTCTTTGCTGGCTTTCCACAGCATACACAAGTGTCTGATATATGTTCTTGCTCTTCTTCAAAAGGAATACATCTAGATTTTGTACCTCTAATCTCTTTTATCTTAGCTTCGCATTCTTCATCTCCACACCACATTGCTTTTACGAAACCTGGTTGAGTCATCATTATATTTTTCATCTCATCCATACTCTTTGCAGTAAATGTAAGTTCATCTCTTCTCTTAGTTGCAGTTTCTAGCAAGTTAGCTTGAATTGTTTCAAGCAAATCTTCCACATATTCTCTAATATCTTCATCCAATGATACCGTCATTTTTTCTCTTGTATCACGTCTCGCAACAACAATTTGGTTTTGCTCTAAGTCTTTTGGTCCAACCTCAATTCTTACAGGAATACCATTTGTTTCGTGCTCTGCAAATTTAAAGCCAGGTGACTTTTCACTTCTATCTACAAATGCCGTAATGCCAGCATCTTGCAAATCTAATAAAATTTCGTCAGCTTTACGCATAACTGCTTCATCTGTTCCTATTGGAACTATTACAACTTGTCTTGGTGCAATCTTTGGTGGAAGCACAAGTCCGTTATCATCGCTATGAACCATAATTAGAGCACCAATCATTCTTGTTGAAGTACCCCAAGATGTTTGATAAACATTTTCAAGTTCATTATTTCTATTGCTAAAAGTAATTCCAAAAGGCTTGCTAAACTTTTGACCAAAATAGTGACTTGTACCACTTTGAAGTGAAACACCATTATACATCAAAGCTTCAACAGTATATGTATATTCAGCACCCGCAAACTTTTCTTTATCAGTCTTTCTACCAACAATTGCTGGAATAGCCAAATAATCTGTAAAGAATTTTTTATAAACCATTAACATTCTTAATGTTTCTTCTTCCGCTTCCTTAGCCGTTTCGTGAATTGTATGACCTTCTTGCCATAAAAATTCTCTTGATCTTAAAAAAGGTCTCGTTTCCTTTTCCCATCTTACAACATTAACCCATTGATTATATAACTTTGGTAAATCTCTATAAGATTTTACAGTGTTTGCATAATATTCACTAAATAATGTTTCAGAAGTTGGTCTAACACATAATCTTTCTTCTAATTCATTCTTTCCGCCCATTGTAACCCACGCAACTTCTGGTGCAAAGCCTTCAACGTGTTCTGCCTCTTTATTTAATAAAGATTCTGAAATAAACACTGGCATATTTACATTTTGATGTCCTGTTGCTTTAAACATTCCATCCATAACTTTTTGAATGTTTTCCCAGATTGCATATCCATTCGGCTCAAGTATCACACATCCTTTAATTCCTGAATATGTAGCAAGTCTTGCAGCTTTAACTACATCATCATACCATCTTGCAAAATCCTCATTACGTGGTGTGATTGCCTTATTTTTCATATTATTCCCTCCTAAAACAATTTTTGCTATTTTTCTCCAACAGCACGCTTTTTATTATACTACAATTTTTTATTAGTAGCAATACGTAAAAGCACTATATTTATTGATTTTCACGCAATATTTTAACATCAATGTTAATCATTATTTACGCAATAAATGAGCTATAATTTCATAAAACGTGTTCTTATTACTAACATCAACCTACTAATTTTCCAACTTTTACTTGTATCTTTTTTCAGATTTTGTATGTATAATTTTAATTAAGGAGTGATTTGTATGAGAAACGTGTCCGTTACCTTGCTTGCCCAGAAACCTTGCGAACTTGGCAGATTTTTAAATAGTTATTATAACAAATCAATAATAAACGATGAGTGCTCTTTTAAATGGTCGTGCTTTTTTGAAAGACCAATAGACACAGTGAATTTACTTTCCACTTTGAATGATAACAACGAAAATTTTTCTATCAATGCCATAGTTTCAATAAGCAAAGATACATCAATTCGTGTCACAAATGAAAATTTAGAAGATTTAATAAAAATTTTTACTTGGATATAAAAAGAAAATTTGAATAAAGCTATTTGTTAAAGTGTATTAAAATGTACTCAACAAGCTTAATTTGGTGGAATACAAAAGTAAGATTATTACAAAAGATAAACTTGACATCATTCACATAATATACTAAAATATACATAGATAAAGGGAAGCCGCTTAAACGGTTAGCCTGTAATATAATTTTAGAAAATAATCGCAACAGGGCTAAATGAAGCGATTATTTTTTTTACTTAAAAAGCAACCTTTTTAAGAAGATAGCTATAAGTATAACTTCAATTACAAATAGTATGTAACCTATTTCACACATAGCACCATCTCCTCTCTAATAGGAGAAAATCCTAATGAAAAGAAATGGCTAACCGCTTCGCTTTTCCCTTTATCTGAAAATAGTATACCCTATAATTTTGCAAATATCAATACAAAAATAAGAACTTATGTGCGTTTTTATTTTCTTATTAAAATTCAGTCTTCTTTCCTCTGTTCATTAAGTTTGCCGTTGCTTCCTTAGGAGTTTTACCATTATGAACTATATCATAAACTTCATTTATGATTGGAGTTCCAACACTATGTTTTCTAGCCATACTATAAGCTCCGTCAACAGCATATATTCCTTCAACGACCATTCCAACTTCTTTCACGGCTTCTTCGACAGGCTTACCTTGCCCTATCAAAATTCCACATTTTCTGTTTCTACTATGTGTACTTGAACAAGTTACAAATAAATCTCCAACACCTGTTAACCCATAAAACGTTTGTCTTTTAGCTCCAACTTCAACTCCTAGTCTTGCAATTTCCGCAATTCCTCTTGTTATTAGTGCAGCAATTGTGTTGTCTCCATATCCAAGCCCAGTAGCAATTCCACAAGCAAGTGCTATTATGTTCTTTAATGAACCACCCATTTCAACACCTAGAATATCATCATTAGTGTATACTCTAAATTTATCATTCATAAACACATCTTGTAGCAATAAAGATGTAGCCTCATCTTCACCAGCAATTACAACAGCTGTTGGTATATATTGAGATACTTCTTCTGCATGGCTTGGCCCTGAAAGTGCAGCCACCTTATTATTAGGCAATATTTCTTTTATTACCTCTGTATACAATTTTTCAGTCTCTTTTTCCATTCCTTTTGAACATAGCACAAATATCTGCTCACTAGTTACTATATCTTTTATTTTATTCATTGTTGCCCTTATTGCACTTGATGGTGTTACAACTAAAACTATTCTCGTACCATCTACCGTTTTTGCCAAATCTGTGTAGCATTTAATTTCATTTGGAATTTCAACATCAGGTAAAAACTTGCACTTATGTTCTTTGTTTATCAAATTTGCTTCTTCCTCATTGTAAGACCATAGCTTCACCTCATGACCATTCTTATTTAATAGCATTGCTAATGCAACACCCCAACTTCCACTTCCTATTACTGAAATTTTTTCTTTCATTTTTCAAAAATCCTCTCCCATTTATAATCAAATTTTCAGTTAGTATATTTGATGTCATCATTTCTCTATTTATAGTCAATTTAATTACGTTTTTTAATACTAACTTTAAACTAAAACTTTCTATCTAAATTACCTTACCATACTAGATTATATTCTTCAAGCAATTTAATAATTTATTTACGAGGAAAGTAATAAATTTCACAACCTAATATACGATTATCTTTATTATAATAAAAAAATACAGTCAAGAAAATCATCATTCCTAACTGTATCTTATAGCATATATACTAATTCTGAGGGAAAGTAGTATAAATTAGTCATTTTCAAAACATAATCAACTTAATTTTCACTACTATTCTTCTCTTTTTCTTCTAATTTTTCTTTCTTAGTTTTCCATAATTTATTTTCTGTTCCATTCAGTATTCTATCAATATTTGCTTTGTGTCTATATATAGCAAGCGTACAAACCAAACAAGCAAATACTAAATACGGAATTGGATAGATAAATGCCTCTCCTATAACAAGTACCAAAACAGGATAAAGAATTGCTGAAATAATTGAGCCACAAGAAACCATTCTAGTAAGCAATATAAGCACAACTCCAAATATCAAGCAAGCAAGTCCAATAGGCCACTCTATCATAAATATACAACCAAGTGTAGTTGCAATTCCCTTTCCGCCTTTAAAGCCATAATAAATCGGATAATTATGACCTAATATTGCTGAAAAAGCAGAAACAAGTACTGCTAACTCTTTGGCCATTTCTGTTGGTTCTTCGCCTAATGTGATTAACCATTTCGCCAAAAGTATTGCAACTATGCCTTTTAAAGCATCAAACAAAAAAACTAATACGGCAGGCCCTTTGCCTAACACTCTAACTGCGTTAGTTGTACCAGCATTGCCACTTCCTTGTTCTCTTATGTCTCCCTTTCCCATTGCTTTGCTTAAAATAATCGATAAGTTTACACTGCCTATCAAATAGCCAACCATAGCTATTACAATTAGTTGCCAAACCATAAACTATCCCTCCTAATTATCTTTCCTTTTGTTTCTCTCTAACTATAATTCTTACCGGTGTACCAATTAGTCCTCCAAAATTCTTTCTTATCTGATTTTCAATATATCTCTGATATGAAAAATGGAACAATTGAGCACTATTACAAAATACAACAAACGTTGGTGGTCTTGTTGAAACTTGTGTTGCATAATATATCTTTAATCTTCTTCCTTTGTCACTAGGTGGCTGCACAAGCGTTATAGCTTCCTCAATAACGTTATTTAACATTCCTGTTGTTGCTCTGAATGAATTTTGCTTATTTACGTCATTTATCATTGGGAAAAGCTTGTCCACTCTTTGCCCAGTCAAGGCTGAAACAAAAATTATTGGAGCATAAGACAAATACGCAAGCTTTGTATAAACTTCTTTCTTAAAGTTTTCCAATGTACCAGTTTCCTTTTCGATTAAATCCCATTTGTTAATTAAAATTATAACACCTTTTCCAGATTCGTGTGCCTCTCCAGCTATTTTAGCATCTTGGTCTGTAACTCCTTCTGTGGCATCTATAACAAGCACACAAACGTGAGCATTTTCTATTGCCATCTTAGCTCTCAAGATGCTGTATTTTTCAATACTTTCCTCGATTTTGCTTTTCTTTCTAATTCCAGCAGTATCAATAAACACATACTTTCCATATTCATTTTCAAATTTAGTATCTATTGCATCTCTTGTAGTTCCTGCCACATTAGAAACGATAAGCCTATTTTCGCCAAGAATTCTATTTATCAAAGAAGACTTACCAGCATTTGGTTTTCCAATAACTGCAACATGAATAAATTCGTCGTCATCATCTAACTCATTTAGCTCAGGAAATTTTTCGTATATAGCGTCTAAAACCTCACCTGTTCCCAATTGATTTATAGAAGAAACAGGTAACGGATCACCTAAACCTAAATTATAAAACTCATAAATATCATTTGAAACTTCACCGATTTTATCTGCTTTATTGCACACCAGAACAATCGGTTTCTTCGTCTTTCTAAGCATCGTTGCAACTTCATAATCGGCAGCAGTAACACCTTGTTTAATATCAGTTAAAAAGATTATTACATCAGCAGTTTCCATTGCAATTTCTGCCTGCTTCCTCATTTGCACTAAAATTTCATCATTAGAATCTGGCTCAATTCCACCTGTATCAATCAATGTAAACTTTCTGCCTCTCCATTCAGAATCAGCATATACTCTGTCCCTCGTTACACCAGGAGTGTCTTCAACAATTGATTTCTTTTCGCCTATTATATAATTAAAAAAAGTAGATTTTCCTACGTTAGGTCTTCCTATTAACGCAACTACTGGTTTTGCCATTTCTTTCACCTCACGTTCTATATTTTACCCAAATATACGAAAAAAGTCAACAAAATTCCCGAAAGCATTCTTTGTCAACTAGTCTCCTGAGTATGTCCACATTAATTTTGCATTTTTGCCAGAATTTATATAAATTTTATGGAATGTGTTGTATCCCTCTTCATAATGAAAGGCTATATTTTCTGCTTTTTCAATAGCAAAATTTAATGGAGAATATTCTTTTAAATGTATATGCAATGCTTCATTTTCTAAATCTTCATCGCACCAATAATCAAAATAACACTTTGAATCATCAGCATATCCAATATTACCGTTTATTTCATCACCACTAACCACAAATTCTTTAAATGCTACTTTATCAAGATTTACATTGAACTTTCCTAAGAATACCACTGCACAGCCTAATGCTAAAACTACAACTATTCCTATAATCACAAATATAACAGACTTTTTCATACCATGACCCTCCATATTTAATATTTATAAAACATAGAAAAAAGTAGAAAAACTATGTATCTCATAATATTTATCTACTTTTCTATGTTCTTCAAGTTTTTCACAAAAACTTATAAATGGTACTTAACAAACAATTAGCAGTCCCTTAATGTTACATTACATTCTGTTGTTACCTTATCGATAATTTTATTAAACACAGCTGTAACTTCATCATCACTTAATGTTTTTTCTTTATCATTGAACGTTAATGTATATGCGATAGACTTCTTATTTCCTAAATTAATTCCTGTATAAACGTCAAACACTTCAACACTAACTAATCTCTTTCCACCAACTTTTCTAATAACTTTTTCAATTTGCTCTGATGTAATTTCATTATCCATAACGAAAGCTACGTCTTTAACAACGTTTGGAAACTTAGAAATCTCTTTGTATCTCATTCCATCACGCTTAGCGTTAGAAAGCATTTCAAGATTTATTTCCATAACGTATATATTTTCCTTTGAAATTGTTGGATGTATTTTTCCTATTACACCAACTTTTTCTCCATCAACCATTATTGTTGCCGATTGACCAGGATGAAGTTCTTTTGGTAAATCTTCGATAGCTAATGAATATCTTCCCTCAAAGCCTAAATAATCTAATAGCTCTTCCATTACACCTTTCATAACATAAAAATCAACCGTTTTCTTTTCTAGTCCAACTGTATAAACTCCAGTCATCAAAGCAGCAAGTGATAAGTGTTCTCCAAATTTACCATCCTTTTTAAAGAAACTCTTTCCAATTTCAAATAACGAAATATCCTTTTCATTACGTGCACGGTTATAATCATATACCATTTTCAAAGATGGTATTAAACTATATCTTAAAGCATTTCTTTCCTCAGTCATTGGGTCCAAGATTTTAACAACTTCAAACTCATCAGAAGAATACTTCTTTACTTCAGAATCAGGAATTAGTGCATAACTTAGTGTTTCATTTAATCCCAATTCAACCATTTTGTTTCTTGCAGCACGTTTAAACTTATCATAATGCCCTGGAATAACTGGTAATATCATCTTTTTACCTTTAATATTATCCATTCCATAAAAACGTCCAATATCGTGAATTAAATCCTCTTTTATTTGGATATCCCATCTTCTTGAAGGAATATTAACTATTAACTTCTCACCATCAACTTTTGCTTCTAAACGTAAACGTCTTAAAATATCTAAAATAGCATCATTAGGAATTTCAATACCTAATACATTTCTAATCTTCTCAAAAGTAACTTCAATAACTCTATCATCGCTGTTTGCCTTATTATATTCGCACATCCCACCAACAATAGTTGCATCAGCATACTTTTGAAGCAAATGACAACTTCTTTGCATAGCCATCAAAGTTCTCTTAGGGTCTAAGCCCTTTTCAAATCTATTACTAGCCTCACTTCTCAAAATCTTCTTTGAAGTAAGTCTAACTTTTACGCTATCAAATATTGCAGATTCAATAACAATATTCTTAGTATCATCTTCAACTTCGGTAGATAACCCACCCATAACTCCTGCAAGACCAATTGCTTTTTGGCTATCTGCAATAACAATATCATTCTTACTCAATATTCTTTCTTGCTCATCAAGAGTTGTAAGTTTTTCGCCATCATTAGCCATTCTAACTGTTAGAGTGTTTCCTAATCTATCAGCGTCATAAAAATGAAGTGGTTGACCAACTTCAAGCATAACATAGTTACTAATATCAACAACGTTATTTATAGGTCTAATTCCAGAAGCAATAAGTCTATTTTTAAGCCAAGTAGGGCTCTCTTTTATAACAACATTTTCAACTTTCTTGGCATAAAACAAAGAACAATTATCCGTTTCAACATTCAACTTAAATTTATTTGCAAAATCCTCTGAGCTTTCATCATAAGACAAATTCATCTCTTTCATTGGTAAATCATACAAAGCAGAGATTTCATAAGCCATACCTAAAATACTTAACAAATCGCCTCTATTAGCAGTAAGCTCGAAATCAATAACATCATCGTCTAAGCCTAAATACTTAATTGGATCTTCGCCTAAAACAGCATCATCACCCAATTCTGC
This sequence comes from uncultured Clostridia bacterium, assembly GCA_934132775.1. Taxonomy (GTDB): domain Bacteria; phylum Bacillota; class Clostridia; order TANB77; family UBA1234; genus UBA1234. Next base: position 29,042 of record CAKPAA010000001.1, read on the forward strand.
AATTCCCTCGATATCTTCTGGTTTCAAAAATTTATGTTCCAAGCCTAATTCTTGTATTGAACATAACATTCCAAAAGACTCAGCACCTCTTATCTTACCTTTCTTTATTGTAAGACCAGGTAACTTAGCACCAACAACTGCAACAATAACCTTGATGCCTTCACGTGCATTAGGAGCACCACAAACTATATCTAAAACTTCATTTCCAATATCCACCTTGCAAAGATGTAAATGATCAGAATCTGGATGCATTTTACATTCAAGTATTTTTCCTATCTTCAATCCCTCAGCTTCAATAAGTGGCTTTGCGCTGTCATATTCATTTCCAACATTAGTCATATCTTCCCCAAGAGTATGAACATCAACAGGAACATCTACATAATCTTTCAAAAAATCAATACTTAATTTCATATTCTTCGTCCTTTCTGTCAAATTGTTTTAAAAATCTAACATCATTAGTATACAAATATCTAATATCAGGAATTGCATACTTAAACATAGCAAGCCTATCAAGTCCCGTTCCAAAAGCAAATCCAGTAAACTTATCAGGATCATAGCCACCCATACGAAGCACATTAGGATGAACCATACCAGCACCTAAAAGCTCAATCCAACCAGTCTTTTTACATAAAGAGCAACCTTTTCCGCCACACTTAAAACAAGTTACATCAACTTCACAAGATGGAGATGTAAATGGAAAATAACTTGGTCTAAAACGAACCTTTGTACCTTCACCAAGTAACTTCTTAGCAAAAATTTCAAGAGTGCCCTTCAAATCTGCAAGCGAAATATTTTCATCAATAACTAATCCCTCAACTTGACCAAATTGATGAGAATGAGTTGCATCATCATCTCTTCTATACGTCTTTCCAGGGCAAATTACACGAATAGGTTTCTTTTCTGTATTAGCTTGCATAATTCTAGATTGAGACGAAGATGTTTGAGTTCTAAGCAAATACTCCTCATCAATATAAAAAGTATCTTGTGCGTCTCTGGCAGGGTGACCAACCGTATAATTCAACAATCTAAAACAATGTTCATCATCTTCAAGCTCAGGTCCATCAATAACGTCGTAACCCATAGAAACAAACAAATCCTCAACCTCTTCAATAATCCTATAAAAAGGATGTTTTGAACCTCTTTGAAGCTTTTTAGAAGGCAAAGATATATCAATAGTCTCCTCTTTTAGCTTCTTAGTGATAGCCTCTTCCTCCAAACGAGCCTTAATCATTTCAAAGCCCTCATTAAAAGCAGTTTTCAAAGTATTCATATGCATACCATATTCCTTTTTAGCCTCAACAGGAATATCTTTAATTTTACTGCTAAGTTCAGTAATAATACCTTTTTTGCCTTGATATTGAACCTTCAAATCATTCAAATCTTGCATAGTTTTGATCTCATCAAATTTCTGTTTTAGTTCATCAACTAACTGATTGATTTTCTCTTGCATCAAACTTCCTCCTTCACTTTCTTTCATAAGAAAAACATTTAACCTCAAAATACCGAGTAAAACTCGATTAAAAACGACAAAAAGTCCCAGAACATAAAAACATTCTGGGACGATTATATCAAAATCGCGGTACCACCCAAATTCTAGCAAAGCTAGCACTTAAAGGCAAGATTAACGCTCTTACACGTGCAACTTTCATTGCAAGACTCCTACACACGAAATTCGCTAAAATAATTTATCTCGAAAAAGTTCTCAGCCAACGACTTTTCCTTTCTGTTAGAACTTAAAATAGCTACTAAATATGTAATCACTGCCAAATCTGTTACTATATTACATCAATAAAAACTCAAAGTCAAATACTTTTTGAATTTTAGCAATATAATCTGCCACCATTTAGAATTCTAAATTTTATGAACAGTATAACGCACAAATTAAAAATTCAGCAATTTTTTCATATTTTATAGAGAAACTATCGTGTTCTCACACTAAAACAAACCGATTCATTCATCACTTCGAACTTTTTAGTTCTATAATAGGTTGTTAATTTTTATATCAAATTATTTAATATTCCAAGCCTTTAAAGCAGAAGTTCCATCGGTTGAAGTGCTTGAAACATCTAATAAATTTGCTGAAATAGAAATTACAGGACGAAGACCAAATGAAGGTGTATTCTGGTAACCTGCAGAGCGCATTAAATTGTATATATCAACACGATTAGCATAGGCCGTGTGTAACCCATAGTTAGCACTAGCATTTTGAAGGTCTACGCCAACAAAAGATGAAGCTAACCACCCTCTATTCGTGTCATTCCCTTTTAGTATATCACCGATAGTAGCATTGGTGCCACTTGGGTTATACCAGTACATTGTTCGTGTAATTAACACTGGTTCGTCCTTTGACTTCAATTCAATGTAATCTGTCTCGCTAGTTGATTGATGTGTTATTCCATTTTTATCATCCCAATTATAGAACCTTGGATATGTTACTCCGCTTGCCAAACTTGCTATATGTTTCTTGGCTGTATACGTGTGTTCACCTATTATTATATCTTTCAAATCACTATCTGACGTATTAGCCGGATACCAAGCACATCTCGTTACATCTGTTGATGGAGTGTATCCACAAGCTTTATTCAGATCTTCTATTGTCATACTTCTTGCTGTTATCCCCTTGTCAATATCAGAATATAGTGCTCCACATAATCTGTGTAGTTCACTAACGCCATTAAAATAAGCCAAAACCCCTTTTAAAGTTACTTTATTTACATACCCTTCAGTAGTTATCATTACTTTTCCTGTCCCACTATCAATATTTAAAATTCTCCATTTAGCATCTGTATCAGTTGATAAAACTTCTTTATCATAACCTGTTTTAGTTGAATCTGTTTCAACATTCTGTACTGCTGTTGGTACATAATTAACATAGTCTCCAACTTTTATTTTAGCCAAAACTTCCTCTGTTGCACTATCGCTTGCAGTAGTGCTTTGTATTGTTCCATTTGCATTTTGTTTAAGCTTTATATCCTCACCTGCTACTTTAATATCAACATCTTCACTTGTTCCAATTAGAGTCTTATCAACTGTTTCTTTATCCCTTATGTTATACTCTTCTTCATACTTATACGGTGGCCATATAAAAACTGTTCCATTCTTAGTTACCACATATTTTACTTTCACACCAGTTTCAGTTGGTGTATTTACTTTCATAACTGGTAAATCAATTCCAATATCTGCATTCTCATCTATAATCGTGTAGGCAGGCACTTGTGCTTCTGGTAAAAAATCATTTTCACTTGAACCACCTTTTGCAACATAATTGTATACTTGTGCATCTGTAACTTGCATACCACTTGCCATTGCAAAACCTTTAATGGTTACAGTCTTTGTTTGAATTGCATCTTGAACTTCACTAATATTAGACACAAACTTAGAATAATTCGCCTTTTCAATAGTACTCGTAGAACTATTAAATGCAATAGCTGCTAAAATAATTATTACTATAATTGTAATAACCAACGCAATAAGTGAAATTCCCCTCTCATTTCTTCTTAATTTCAAATCCCTCATTTTGAAATCCCCTTTCATATGTATTTTGTCAAAAAACTATCATCAGTAATTTTTTATTTATATTATAATTGTTCCCACAAATGCTTGTGTTAAACGCAGTAAATTATAATACGACATTTATCAATTCTTTTAATCATTGTAAATATATTTCAACCTAAATTTAATCACTATCTTCAATAAAATAAAAGTATATAGACTTTCTCAATCCAAACTTGTCTAAATCCAGTCACTATGTTCAAAGGAGTAAAAGTATATAGAACAAATTTTTTCGACTCGGTATGGGTAGGTAAGAGAAAAAATTTTTCTATCACTTTTACGACACTACTATACTAATAAGCCTTAAACTAGTACTTTCACAAATCATGGCACTACTTAAAACAAAGCATATTTTTCAAGACGCCAAAAAGACTAACCAAAACTTAGCTACTTATTCAAGCTCTATACAAAACTCAAACAAGCAGCAAAGTTTCAGTTAGTCTCCTAACTATCTTCAATATAATTTACAAAAAACAAAATGCCCTCAAAAACACTTGCAACACTTCCTGTGCAAACAATATACACATCAAACGCACTTTCATAAGAAACTGCTATCCCATTTCTTTTATTTAAAAATTGGCTTGTGTGTGTGTGTGTGTGTGTGTGTGTGTACAGCCCCAACGGTTTCAAGTGCCTTGTTCATTTTATTTTCACTCCTTCTTCATTTGATTTTATGCTTTTATTTTACCATATCCAAACGCATTTTCAAGAATTTTCTTCAAAAAGAAAAAACATCATCTTTCCCAAAAAGAAAAGCATACATAAAAATAAGGTCTATGTTAAGTTCATAACATAAACCTTATTTCATAATAATCATAGCCAAGTCTTACTTAGACTTTTTGAACACCCCTACATACACGAAGGAACATTCCAAAAGTGTTACCATAAGCAACACTGCCAAAAAAACCATATAAGCAACGAAACCCATCAAGTTAATCAGTTCCTTAGCAAAACCGATAGTCAAGAGTGACACCGCAAGCAATGAAAGTGCCAACAAAGTTACATGAACCTTTTTCATAGTATGTTCCTCCTTTTATTTTAGGAATCAAAACTTGGTACGTTTATATATATAATTTTGCATAAACAAAATTATATAAAGAGAGAAAATAAGGCATCACAAAAATTATGATGCCTTTATACTTATGATTTACTCTTCACTTGCTTTTTCAGCAAGCTTAGGACGAGGCTTGGCACCAGTCGTTGCCGGCTTAGAAGAAGTGCTCTTAGCTTTCTTCTCTTCCGTGCCTTTCGTATTTGCGGTAGCAGTTGTCCCCGTATTAGCAGGTTTCTCGGATGCCACCGGCTTTTTCTTAGCCGTCGTCTGAGGATTTTTCGCAGGTGCAGGCTTATTAGTTGCCTGAGGTTCCTTCGAAGCCGGCTTGGCTTCCTTGGTCTCAGGACGAACTTCAGGCTTCGCCTTGCGCGACTTCGAAGTAGATGGCGTGACCTTCACCTCATCATCTTCGTAATCAGTATTAGAAGAGGCAACCTTTGCCGTGCTGGTACCGTTCTCAGGTGTTTTCTTAGCTGCTGCCGGCGTCTTCTTATGGCTCCTATCCTCAGTAAGGAACCACTTGAAGGTACGGTTCTTGCAAATCATATAGACTGCAAAACCAACGACGTAAAGAAGCCCCAGTGAAAACACGATGAACATAGGCACAGGCACAATGTTCTTAACCATGCCAAGAAACAGTGTCATCGCCACAGCGAAGACAATGAGAAAGATTGCAAACGCCGACACTTTCTTCTTACTCGCCATTGCTTTTCCCTCCTGAATTTAGTCGTTGTTTCTTTGTAACTGGATGTTAAGAGCATTTCTTAAGCTCTCTTAACACTCCTTTTATTTCGAGAAAAATTCTTTTTCACGAAATAAAAACCGATGGCAGATAATCTTAATCCTAAACAAACCCCTAATCAGACATACTTATGTCCTCCTTTGATAAAATTCAATCCCGACGATAGCTATTATATGTTATTTTATGTAAATTGTCAATTGATATTTTAAATTATGTAAAATTATTAACTAAACATATAAATTTTTCTGTCATCAGCACGTATTAAAATTCGGTATTTACATTCTATCATATTGCTTTCACTGTAATAATAGCAACGTTTTTATTCTCTTTCGCCTTTTCCCTCTATAACAGCTTTTATAAAGCCTGTTCCTAATGATGGTGTAAGCACTATTTTTGTATTTAGTGCTTTTTTAACCTCGTCTAGTTTTGTATTGTCTAAAAATACGTCTTCATCATCTTTTAGCATTTTTTTATCTATCAAAAGATATTCTCCTAAATCTTTACCTAGTAGTCCAGTTATTAAGTCACTTCCTGTAAGAAGTCCTGTTACTGTTATTTGTGACCCGAAAAAGTTATTTGTTATTGGATATACATTTATTTTCAAGCCACTAAATGTTTGTTCCAATATATCGGCTTTTTCGCGAATAAATTTATATGCACATATTCCTGTGGCTATCGATATCTTTTTTTCGATTTTACGTGGTTTATAATGCATTAGGGACCTATTAAAATTCATTGCGAAGTATGCCATTAACCCAATGCCATCTTCTAGCTGATCGAAGTTTTCGTATCTATCATATTCTGGTACTTCACGTTCAGACTTAACGTAAAACTCGTCTGCTACAAAAACTAAATTTGTTCCATATTTCTTTTTAAATTTTCTTTGCCATTCTTCTACTTGATCTACAACCGCTCCCGCAGATTCTTTCTCGAAAGTAGTCAATTTGTATAAGTTATCTCTATACTTTGACAAACCAACTGGGACAATTGCGATTGATAATAAATTCGGATAAAACTTTGAAAGGTCTTCTATTGTTTTGTCTAAAATTTCTCCATCATTTATTCCTGGACAAAGTACAATTTGTCCATTTACTTGAATTCCCCTATCTGTTAAGTATTTTATATAGTCTATTATTTTATCTGCATTTTTATTGTTTAACATCATTTTTCTTACTTCGGTATTAGTTGTGTGCACAGATATGTTTATAGGGCTAAGATGGTATTGAATTATTCTATCTAGGTCTCTATATCCGCAGTTTGTTAGCGTAACGTAGTTACCTGTCATAAAAGATAATCTAAAATCATCATCTTTAAATACTAAGGTTTCTCTTACTTTTGGTGGCAGTTGATCCATAAAGCAAAATATACATTTATTTGCGCAACTTCTTGGCTTATCTATAAGTTGCTCTTCAAAGATTATTCCTAAGTCTTCATTTTCTTCTTTTTCTATCTCTAAATCCCAAACTTCTCCATTTTTCTTTTCTATTGTTACGACTATATATTCATCAAATATTTGATATTTATAGTCTAATATGTCCTTTATTTCTGTATCGTTAACAGAAATTAAAAAATCGCCTGCTTCGATATCCATTTCTTCGGCAATTGAATCCTTAGCAACGCCTTTTATCGGTATTTTTTTCATATTATCACCTCATAAACAGAAAAAAAGCAACACTTTAAAAAAGGTTGCCTTAAATTCATTATTGATTAGTTAGCTTTTTTCTCTTTTACAGCTATTATTTCTTTACCATCATAGTAACCACAGTTTTTGCAAACTCTGTGTGGTTCTACTGGTGCGTGGCAATGAGAACATTCTGTAAAGCTTGGTTTTTCTAACTTCCAAGTAGATCTTCTTAATCCAGTTCTAGCTTTAGACCATCTTCTTTTTGGTTGTGCCATTGTATTTCCCTCCTCTAGGTCAATTTTTAACTATATTTTATTATTAACAGTAATCCAGTGTCAACTGTCAGAAATTATATACTCTTTTATCTATTTTGTCAAGCACTAATCTAACGGATAAAATTTAATTGTTGCTTCCGGTATTGCTCCAACATATTTTGGTGCTTCTAAGTTTAAATCAAAAGAAGCTATCGTTTTATATGGAGTTGCTGAGCAACCTGCAATATCTTCAAGCGATAAATCAGTTGCGTTTTTTTCAGGTGGTGCTGGTAAATATTTATTCTTATTTGCTCCAAATGAAACAAAAAACTTACTAAATATACCCATAGGTCATTCCCCTTTTCTTTTGTATTTCATAGTAACGCTACTACTTTCTGCGTATATTTTATACATTTTGTTTAATTATTTCAAGTGTTTTTAGAGATTATTTACTAAATCTTTGAATTTTCTTCCTCTTTCAACAAAGTTTTTAAACATATCAAAGCTTGCACTGGCTGGTGAAAAGAATACTATATCTCCGTTAACAGAGTTTTTATATGCTATTTCAACAGCTTCTTCCAATGTACTACATTCAAATATTGGTAGCACTTCTCCATTATCTCTTTCTTTCTGCTCTTTAAGTGTTGCTTGTTTTATTTTTTCTTTTGTCTGACCTAACAAAATTAAAATCTTTACATGATCTAATATGTATTTTCCCATATCTGTATAGTCTAAATGTTTGTCATAACCGCCTGCTATTAAAATAACTTTTTCTTTAAAACTTGCAAGACCTGCAATTGTTCTTGTTGGACTACTTCCGATAGAGTCATTATACCACTTAACACCATTTAGTTCTCTAACAAATTCTTCTCTATGTTCAACGCCTTTAAAAGTTGTAAGCACTTTTACAATTGTATCTACTTTTACTAAATCTTTTACAGCAGCTATTGCAGTACAAGCGTTTTCTACATTGTGCATACCTAATAACAAGATATCATCTATGTTTATAACGCTTTCTTTTTTACTACCATCAACGATTTTTATTTCATTATCTTCAAGCATTACACCTTTTTCAAGCTTTTGTCTTCTTGAAAAGAATCTTACTTCCCCCTTTGCCTCGACAGAAAAGTCTCTGGTAATATCATTATCATAATTTAAAACCACAATATCGTTTTCAGTTTGATATTTGAATATGTTTTTCTTCGCATCTATGTATTCTTGATATGATTTATGTATATCCAAGTGATTTGGAGAAACATTTGTAACTACTGATATATTAGGACTTTTTCTTAGAGTCATCAATTGGAAACTGCTAAGTTCCAAAACTATAATATCTTCTGGTGTCATTTCATCTATTTGTGCAAATATTGGTGTGCCTATGTTTCCACCAAGATAGCAATGATGTCCTTCCTCAACTAACATCTTGTATATTAAGGTTGTTGTTGTCGTCTTACCATCACTACCAGTAACTCCAATAACTTTTGCTGGACAAAGTTCTATCAGTTGTTCTATCTCCGAAGTAAGCATTGCTCCTCTATCTATTTCTTTTTGTATTGGTGGAATGTCTGGACGTATCCCTGGTGACCTAAAAATAACATCGTATCCGTGCAAATTATTTAAGTAATCTTCACCTAATGAAAATTGTACTCCTTGAAGCAAGTATTCCTCAATTAAAGATTTACCTAACTCATCTTCCGTTTTCTTATCAAATACGGTAATATTTGCATCTAAATCCATAAGATATTTTATGAGAGGGGTGTTACTAACACCCATTCCCATAATAGCAACATACTTACCTTTTATAAACTTTTTAAAGTTTTCTAGTTTTTCATTGTAATACAATATAATCACACTCCATTATTTATCGCCTAAGCAAATTCCTATTCTTCTAGCAGTTTGAACCCAGTCACCATCTAAATCAACCTTTTTGATATTCGAAGATTGTTCTCCAACTTTTGTATCTTTTCCTGCAACTTCATCTAAAGAAACGTGTGTAATCTTTCCATTAAGTAGAGTAACCATTTCATTAAAGTTCTCTTCGATTGCAAGTTTCATCGCCATAGAGCCATATTCTGTTGACAATATTCTGTCGTATGTTCCTGTGTCACCACCTCTTTGCAAATAGCCTAATGTTGTGCATCTTGCTTCAATTCCAGTTAGATTTTCAATTTCTCTTGCAACATAATCGCCTGCACCACCAAGTCTTAAACTATCTGGACTGTCTCCAACTGTTGTTCTAACACTCATTCCGCCACCAATTGGCCTTGCTCCCTCTGCAACTACTATTATACTATATTTCTTGCCTTTTTCTCTTCTTTGCTTAATTCTATCTACTACTGTGTTTAAATCATATGGTATTTCAGGAATTAAAACGGTGTCTGCGCCACCAGCAATGCCTGCTGCTAACGCTATCCAGCCTGCATATCTTCCCATTACTTCAAGCACAACAATTCTTCCGTGAGACTCGGCTGTTGTTTTTATTCTATCAACAGCCTCTGTTGCAACTTCTGCCGCAGTATAAAATCCAAATGTTGTGTCTGTGTATGGTACGTCGTTATCGATTGTCTTTGGAACACCTATTACATTTAAACCAATTCTTGTGAAGTCTCTTGCTGATTTTAATGAGCCATCTCCACCAATTATAATCATACAATCATAATTTTCTCTTTTTAGTCTATCTGCAACTTCAGCAGATCTGTCTACATAAATCGTTTCTCCTAAATCATTTTTCTCTGGAATTGCAAATATATTTGTTTTATTATTTGAGCCAAGTATTGTTCCGCCTTTTGAAATTATACCGCTTGTTATTTTAGAATCTAGTTTTATATATCTATCTTCTAACAGCCCTTTATAACCTTCTAAAAAGCCATACGTCTCAACTCCCGCAGCTTCTGCTGTTTTTACAATTCCTCTGATAACAGCATTAAGTCCTGGACAATCTCCACCAGCTGTTAAAATTCCTACTTTCCTCACCATATCAATTCCTCCTATTCTTTAGTTTTCCCACCAAAATGTTCTTTTTTCATTGTTTTTTTTATCGTCTCCACTTTTGTCACTTTCTCCACTAGTATTACCATTGTTGCCTGAATTATTATCAGGTTCTAATTGTTCTACATAATTTCCGTATTCATCTTTTTCCGCATAATGATATTCACAATAATCTGATGGAACTTCATATGCATAATCATTTGGAAGTACAGATGGTTTTGTTGTGTAATGTCTGTCTATACATACGATTTGAGTTGTTCCAACAGTTTTTAAACAAGTTGGGTTTGCTAGTTTAAATGATTCTGGGCAAACCGTTGCAAGAACGTGAGTTGAGCACGTTTCTGTTGGTACATATTTTTTATTAAATAACTCTGTTTTAACTCTGCTTCCACGTCTATCTTGCTTACACAAATCTGTTGCAAGTAATCCTGAATCTAAGCAAACTTCTATTTCTACTACGTCTGCTGGCCTTGTAAACTTCTTATTTGCTAAACCTTCATGTACTTTTGTCATAACAGCTTTCCATATTTTTGCTGCTGGATTTCCAGAAACACGTATAACTTTTTGCTGGTCATATCCAACCCATACAGAGCCAACATAATATGGTGTGTATCCTGCAAACCATCTATCTTTTGAAGAGTTTGTTGTTCCTGTTTTTCCTGCAACTGTCATATTTGGAAGTGCTGCCGCGCTACCTGTTGCACTGATACCTGTTATAACATCTTGCAACATACTCGTCATTATATACGCTGTTTGAGGTGATACAACTTCTCTTAGTTCACTTGTTTTCTCTATTAAAGTTTCATTGTTTTTATCTAAAACCTTAGTATATAGTTTTGGTGATAGATAAATTCCACTGTTTGCAAGTGTTCCATATGCTGCTGCGTGCTCAATAGGATACATTCCTTGTGTTAAACCACCAAGTGCAAGTGCCCCAGGAACAGCATCAGCATTTGTAAGAGTTGTAAATCCAAATTTTTTCAAATATTCCATTGAAGTTGTTGTTCCGACTTCCATAAATGCTTTTGCAGCTATTACGTTACTTGATATTTCAATACCTTTACGTACTGGTGTCAAGCCTCTATAACCTTTATAGCTGTTTGACGGTGTCCAAGTTGTTGTACTAACTTTGAATGTTGTTGGTACATCGTCAAAAACTGTTGCCGCAGTTAATTTACCAGTGTCTATACCTGGTGCATAAACTGCAAGAGGTTTTATTGTTGAACCTGGTGCACGTTTTGACATTGTTGCTCTATTTAATCCACGTTGTGTTGTTTTTTCTCCTGCTCCACCAACAAGTCCAACAACATTACCAGTTTTATAGTCTATAATTACCATTGCAGACTGCAAGTCTGGGTCATATTGACCATTTGATAATTTAAAGTAATTTTGGTTTGTATAAACTTCTTCCATTGCAGATTGTATCTTAGGGTCAACTGTTGAATAAATTTTTAATCCATTTGAATAAATCATCTTTTGCGCCATTATTTTTGTTACGCCTCTTTGTTCCTGCAATTCTTTAACTAAATCTTCAACAATTGCATCAACAAAGTATGAATTACTTGAACCTTGATCCAACACGCCTTTTTGATATACAAGCTCTTGCGCTTTTGCCTCTTCGTACTGCTCTTTTGATATTGAACCTAGCTCATACATCTTAGATAAAACTATTTCTTGACGCGCTTTTGCCGCCTCTGGTTTTCTATATGGGTTTCTGCCCTCTGGTGACTGTATAAGTCCTGCAATTAAAGCACATTCTGCAACAGTTAAATCTTTTGCACTCTTATTAAAATATGTATATGCCGCCGTTTCAACACCGTAAGCTCCCTCACCAAAGTATATTATATTCATATATAGTTCAATTATTTGGTCTTTTGAAAGCCATTGCTCTAATTGAATAGCCCTCACTATTTCTCTCGCTTTTCTTTGCCAGCTACGGTCATCATCCTTGGTTACTTTCTTTATTAACTGCTGTGTTATTGTGCTACCACCGAAGTCTGAATTACCAGTCGTTAGCCATTTTATTACGGCAGCTGTTGTACGCTTAACATCAATACCAAAATGTGTTTTAAATCTTTGATCTTCAATTGCTATTATTGCCTTTGGTAAATATGGTGAAATTTCGCTTAATGAAGCATACATTCTATTCTCAGTGCTATATAAACTTGCATATTCATTGCCATCTTTATCATAAACAACTGTCGTTAGAGAACTTATTTCAAAATCTGATTTAGAAAATCCTCCTGCTCCATTCGAAATTGAAATAACCACTCCAACGAAAAGTCCTATACCTATCAAAATCATTATAAGTATTGTTAATAAAAAAGCTTTTAAAACTTTATTCTTTTTCTTCTTATTTTTCTTTGTTTTTGCCTTGCTTACATCATTTCTTTTATATTTATTATCATTGCTACTTGGCATTCTTTCGCCTCCTTAACTTTTACAAAAGCATTATATAATACTAAAAATAAAAAGTAAATATATTTAATATCTATTCTTCTAAGTCTTGTGCCCCTGTGTATGGCACAGCTCCATTCCTTATAAGTTCATTAGTTCCAACACTCATAAGCGAATCAATATTGCCAGGGACAGCATATACCGTTTTTCCTTGTTCTAGTGCTAAATCTGCGGTTATAAGTGATCCACTTTTCTTTGCAGCTTCCACCACGATTACGCCACTTGATAAACCACTAATTATTCTATTTCTCTCTGGGAAATTGCTTGGCATTGGTTTAGTCCCAACAACATATTCGGAAATTATTAGGCCATTTTTTAAAATGCTCTTAAACAAATTAGTATTTTCTTTTGGATAAATTGTATCTAGTCCATTTCCCACAACAGCAATGGTTTTACCATTTGCATATATAGAGCCGTTATGCGCTGCACTGTCAATCCCCCTTGCTAATCCACTTATAATAACATATTTTTTAGAAAGCTCCTTAGATATTCTAAAAGCAGTATTCATACCATAATTAGTAGCTGTTCTTGAACCAACAACAGCTATTTTCTTATATTTTAAAAGTTCTATATTTCCTTTATAAAAAAGTAAAACTGGTGGATCATATATTTTTTTTAAGTTAGTAGGGTAATTCTCGTCTAATATTGTAATATATTTTATGTCGTTTTTATTCATATATTCTTCCATTCGTGAAATAAGCCTCTCGTCCTTATTTTTTAATATAGTCTCGTAAGAATTTTCATCTATTTCTTTTACCGCTCGCAAAGCCTTTGACGTGGCCTTATAAATCTGCCTTGGCTCTTTAAACTTTTCTATAATTTTAAATTTATCATTCAGTTTAATAGGTAAACTCGCATACCATATCCAATAATTCATTTATCTTCCTTTCTTTATTAAAAATAAAAAGACATAAAAGCTAAGTTCTTAACTTGCCTTTATGTCCCCATTTATTTAGTTATTCTTTAATTATCTTTTTTGTTATTTTGCATTTTATATGCCTTCAAGACGTTGCTCATAAGAGTTATTATTGTCATCGGTCCAACTCCACCTGGAACCGGTGTTATATAACTGCATTTGTCTTTAACATTTTCAAAATCAACATCACCAATTATTTTTTTAGTATCACTCATTCTGTTTATTCCAACATCTACAACAACAGCTCCATCCTTAACCATATCTGCTGTTATAAATTTAGGATTTCCAATTGCAACCACTAACACATCAGCTGTTTTGGTTATTTCAGATAAATTCTTTGTGTGAGAGTGACAAATTGTAACAGTTGCATTAGCATTTAGCAATAGTTGTGCCATTGGTCTACCAACAATATTACTTCTTCCAACAACAACACAATGTTTTCCCTCAACATCAATATTATACTCTTTAAGTAAAGTCATAATTCCAAGTGGTGTGCAAGCTGCAAAACATTCTTGACCTTGCGCTAATCTACCAACGTTTATTGGACTAAATCCATCCACATCTTTTTCAGGTGCAATAGCTTTAAAAGCTTCTAAAATGTTCAAATGGTAAGGAATTGGACTTTGAAGTAAAATTCCATTCACACTATCATCTTTATTTAATTTTTCAATAAGTTCTATCAATTCACTTTGTGTTACAGTTTCTGGCAAATGATGTTCGCCAAAGTTAATTCCTAATTCATCGCACATCTTATGCTTTAATCTAACGTAAATTGCAGATGCAGCATCTTCTCCAATTCTTATTGCCGCGAAACCTGGTACAGATGGCAATTCTTGTATTTCGTCTTTTAATTTTTTTCTATACTCATCTGCTATTTTTTTACCATCAATAAGTATCATTCATATCATCCCCTAATATTTTAATAAATTGTTTACAAATGTTTATCAACATCTAATTAAATATGTCAAAAGTATTTAAATTAGACGTAACCTATTACATAAAAAATAATAATTTAGCGAATATTATTAATCCAAAAATTATTCTATAAATTGCAAAAGCCTTAAAGCTTCCTTTTTTCAAATAAGAAAGTAAGAACTTTATAACAAATAATCCAACAACAAAGCTTACAAAAACTCCAACAAAAAATGGGATTGAGAAAGCAAAATCTTTTAGTTTAAATATTGTTGCTGCTAATACTATTGGTGCAGATAGCATAAAAGAATATTTTGCAGCAGATTCCCTATCAACGCCCATTGCTCTGGCTGTTGTCATAGTTATACCTGAACGTGAAACACCCGGTATAAAAGCAAGAGATTGTGAAAGTCCAATTAAAAAAGTTTGTTTTAATGTCATATTTTCATATTTTACTGTGGATTTAGATTTTTTATCCACAAAATATAAAACTATGCCCATAACTATCAAGGCTATCGCAATAATTACTGGTTTGTTTAAGAAATCACTGCAAAACTTATCTAACACAAAACCAATAATTCCACCTGGTATTGTAGCAAGCACTATGTACCAAAACATCTTTCCATTAAAATTCTTTTCTTTTTTAAAGGTAAGCTTATATGCACCAACTAGCATATCTATCCAATCTTTAAAGAAGAATATGGCAATTGCAAGTAAAGTTCCAGCATGCAAAGCAACGTCAAAAGCTCCAATATCTTCTACATTCCATAGTAACCAAGGTAATATTTTAAGGTGTGCAGAACTAGATATTGGTAATAATTCTGTTAGCCCTTGAACTGCTCCTAAAAAAGCTGCTTGCCAAACTGTAAAATCCATAAAATAACCTCCTCAAAATTATTTGAATTTATCCATAAAGTCGAATTCAACATCGTCATTTAATTTATCATCAGTATTGTTTTCAACTTCATTGTTCTTTTCTTGCTTAATTTCTTCTTTCTCGTATTCTTTCTTTGTTTTTTCATCAATTGCTTTTTCAAGCTTCATTTGAGCTTGTGAAACCATATGTATTCCTTCTAAATAGTCTTTAATATTTCTAAAAAGTGGTTCAGTTTCAGCTTTATACCTATATGCTGGATCTATATTTATTGCATATTCAATATATGAAATAGCCTTTACCTCATCATTTTTTAATATATATACTTTCGCCAATTGATAATATGATTTAGCAGAAAGTTCTTCATCTTCTAAGCACTTTTTATATTGTATCTCTGCATCGTCAAATTCTCCCCTTAGAAAGTATATTTGTCCCATACTAAAATATGCCTCATACAAATCTGGTTTTAGTTCAATAGCTTTTTTATAGTTTTCCAAAGCCTCATTAAAATCTCTAAGTTCAGTTCTTACAATTCCTAAACTATAATAAAGTTTGTAATTATCTGGTGCATATTTAATTGCATCTTGATACACGTGAATTGCCTCATCATACTTGTTTTGCGAACAAAGCACAGCTGCTAGTAATTCAGACGCCGAAGTAAAATCAGGCTTGATTCTTAATGCATTATCTAAAACAATTTGTGCATCTGCTTTTTTGTTTAATTCATTAAATATAATTCCTATCTCATAATAAGAATGATAATCGTTTCTATTAAGTTCAACTGCTCTTGCAAATCTATCAAATGCTGTTCTTTTATCTCCAAGTGCATTGTAAGATTTACCTAGTTTTACGAAAATCTCACTGTTTTTTGGATCATAAGTAAGTGCTTTCTTGTAGTTTTCAATTGCCTTAGTGTAATTGCCTCTCCTAAAATAAAAGTTACCTGATTTCATTTCAATAAACTCAGGTGGATTTAGGCTCATATACTCAGCAAAAAATAGTATCGATGGTATGAGAATTGCAAACACAAATATAAATCCTTGTATCACATAATTTGGGTATACTCCTCTAATCACAGATAATATTTGTACTAATGCCGATATAATCTCAAAGCCCAGCAAAATAAGATAAAGTCCACTCTTATTTTCAACACTTTTCTTTGCAGTGTAAATCATCAAAATCACGCAAAGTGCACTATAAACAATTCTTTCTAACAACATTACTTTCTATTTCCTTTCAACATCTTTATTTCCAAACATTAAGTCATAATTTTGAAGACATTTTTTTATACAAGCTATTGCTTCTTCTGCATTTCCTATTTCTTGTACTGCTGTATGTTTGTCCTCAAGAAATTTATACACTTCAAAGAAGTGTGATATTTCATTAAACAAGTGTGCTGGTAAATCACTGACGTCCTTATATCCTGATAAGTTAGGCTCTTTAAAAGGAATTGCAATAATCTTTTCATCTTCTTCGTTATTGTCAATCATCTTTAAAACGCCTATTGGATAGCACTCAACTAATGTCAATGGTACTATTTCTTCTTGACACAAAACTAGAACATCTAATGGGTCATGGTCTTCTGCGTAAGTTCTAGGAATAAAGCCATAGTTTGCGGGGTAGTGAGTAGCAGTGTATAAAACTCTATCTAGTCTAAGCAAACCTGTCTCCTTATCTAATTCATATTTATTTTTACCGCCTCTAGGGATTTCAACAACTGCTGTGAAACGCTCTGGAGTTATTCTTTCTGGACGTATGTCGTGCCAAATATTCAATTTAATTCCCCCTTATTTTGTTTATAAATATCTAGTAGAAGTATACTATAATGCGACAAAAGTATCAAGTATACAAGATATTTTTATAGAATAGGAAAGTTACAAATTCTTTAAATATTATACATAGCTTGTCTTTCCCATTTTTTAAAACTTTAATTTTTGTCTGTTCCAAACAAAATTTGACGTATCTATTCGTCAAAACTGCATTATTGCTACTTTTTAGCCACAATAATTTTTCCTTTTAAATAATCTAATTCACCATAACCATTTAAAAATATCAACTTATATGCAGAAAGTTTCTGCCAAGTTGTGTTATGTGCTTTGTTTACATTATTTATGCCATACTTGCCATCTCCAACAATAGGATATCCTATATATGCAAGGTGTGCACGTATTTGATGTGTTTTTCCAGTAACAAGTTCAACCTCTAAATCCGTTGTGTTATCGTTATTATAATTTAAGACTTCATACTTTGTAACAATCTCTACATAACCTTTTTTCTTTTCATTGCTTATGTATACCATACTATTTTTGCTATCTTTAAAAAGATATGCTCTTAGCGTAGCCTTTTTGTTTTTTGGTTTTCCATAAACAGTGCATTTATACAGTTTTTTTATTTCGTGATTTTTTATCATCTCTAACATAGTCTCTTCTGCCTCACGACTTTTAGCAAATATAACAAGTCCTGAAGTGTTCCTATCAAGCCTATGACACGGATACACAGCTTTTCCAATAAACTTCTCCACTAACTTATCAAGCCCTATATCATTTTCTTCTGAAACAACTAGCATATTTTGTGGCTTGTTAACTATTATTATATTTTGATCATCATATGCAATCTGCTCTTTTGTTAATGTAACATTTCCAAACAAAATATCATCTGTAATATACACTGTCAATTCGTCACCTGCACTTAATGGCAAGTCTTCTGATATTTTATTTCCATTTATACGTATATCCTTATTTCGCAAAGCTTTATAAATCATACCTTTCGGCAATCTATTAAATTTATTTTGCAAATAAATAGATACTTTTTTAGAATCTTTTTCCACTATAATCTTTCTCATACGGACTCCTTTATAAAATCAAACTCATTCCAAGGTTTCACACTTCTAGGCATACACGTAAAACTCAAAATCTCATCCCTGGTTGGATGTTTAAATTCCAACTTATACGCCCACAATGCAATTTGTGTATTAGGCTCTGCCTTGCCATACTTTTGGTCACCAACTAATGGATGACCCGCATTCGAAAACTGAACTCTTATTTGATGATGTCTACCTGTTTCTAATTTAATCTTCACAAGCGAATGGTTTCCTTTCTCTTCAAGCACTTCATATTGAAGTCTTGCAAGTTTCGCACCTTTCTTTTCTTTTGAAACAACCATACTCTTATTAAGAGCTTCGTTTTTGTATAAATAGTTTTCAAGTGTACCTGATTTATTATTAAAACTTCCATTCACGACAGCCAAATATGTTTTAGAAAACTCATTTTTTCTAATTGCATCAGACAAACGTGAAGCTCCTTTCGAAGTTTTTGCAAACACCATTATTCCGCCAACTGGTCTATCTAGTCTGTGTACAAGTCCAACAAAAACATCCCCAGGTTTATTGTACTTTTCTTTGATATACTCTTTTACTAAGGTAATCATATCTATGTCTCCTGTCTTATCAGCTTGTGATGGCACATTGCAAGGCTTTTGAACAACTATAATGTGATTATCTTCATATATTACATTCAGCATAACAACTCTCCTTATATACTTTCCCATCTTCCATAAATACCGCAAGGTAGCACCAAGTTGCTGCCCGTCATTGGCAAACCAACTTCTCCAGACGTAACTTTTCCTTTTTTCTTAATAGTCATATCCAAAATATTGGCAAGTATAGTTGGTGAAAGTCCTGTCGTGTATGAATTTATCAAGAAGAACAACGGATTATCCGATAAAACTTTTGTGCACAATTCAACTAACATATATAAACTTTCTTCAATATTCCAAACTTCGCCATTCGCACCTCTGCCATATGATGGCGGATCCATAACTATTGCATCGTATTTATTGCCACGTCTTATTTCCCTTTGAACAAACTTTACTACATCATCAATAATAAATCTAACTGACTTTTCTGCAAGTCCAGAAGATGAAAGATTTTCCTTTGCCCAAGCAGTCATTCCCTTTGAAGAATCAACGTGACAAACAGAAGCACCTGCTGATGCACAAGCAACGGTTGCTCCACCTGTGTATGCAAACAAATTTAAAACTTTTATTGGTCTTTTAGCACTTCTTATTTTATTTATCATAAAGTCCCAGTTAACAGCTTGCTCTGGGAAAAGTCCTGTATGCTTAAAGCCCATAGGTTTCAAATTAAAAGTTAAATCTTTATACTTAATTTGCCATACCTTAGGCACATTTTTTATATACTCCCATTCACCGCCACCTGTTTTGCTTCTATGGTAATGCGCATTAGCTTTTTTCCACAATTGAGGCTTAGACTTCGACTTCCATATAATTTGTGGGTCTGGTCTAATCAAAACAATATTTCCCCATCTTTCAAGCTTTTCTCCGTCAGCCATATCAAGTATTTCGTAGTCTTTCCACTTATCAGAAATAATCATATTTTCATTCTCCTAAACATATTTTTTAAAAGGTGATTAGATTGTTTAAACTTATTCTTTTTATGCTTTTAGCAATTGTTTATATGCTTCTACCAAAGGACTCAAATTTTAAAGTCGTAAATATCAAAAAATATTTACTAACCTGTTCTTTGCTTGTAATAATGATTTGCATTATCATATTTTCAAATAGTACATACATTGCAGCCAAAGAAGGCTTTATGCTGTGGGTAAACAACATTGTGCCAGCCTTGTTTCCATTTTTAATATGCATAGACTTGCTAAAACACACAAATTTTATAAATATAATTGGTAAACTGCTAACTCCAATTATGAGGCCACTATTCAATGTTCCTGGCTGTGGTGCCTTCGCTGTCGCACTTGGCATAACATCAGGCTACCCTATTGGTGCGAAAATAAGTAGTGAACTATTTGAAAACGATGAATGTAACAAAATAGAAGCCGAAAGACTCCTTTCATTCACAAACACCTCAGGGCCATTATTTATAATAAGTGCCTGTGGAATTGGTATGTTTGGTAATGCACAAATTGGCATCACACTGCTCATAACACACTTCTTAGCAAGTTTAACCGTAGGAATTATTTTTAGGAAATATCAACCTAACCCTTCCCTTAACTCACGACGTATTATAACACATAAAGACAAAAAAATAAACAAAAACGACAAATTATGTCTATCTAAATTAGGCTTTTTTATGGGAAATGCAATTCAAAACTCAATAACAACACTGTTACTAATCTGTGGATATATTATATTTTTCGCAGTGCTAGGAGATATTTTCGAAGAATTAGGGATATTTGAGCAAGTTGCAAATGCAATACACTCTGTTACAAATATATTAAATATTCCAAAACAATATATAATTAGTATTTTAAAAGGAATTTTTGAAGTAACAAATGGCCTAAAAGAATTAACAAACTCTACTATCGAATTTGGAAAAACTGAAATTTGTATTGCAGCCTTTTTGCTTGGATTTGGTGGAATTTCAGTTATGATGCAAGTTTCAAGCATTATATCAAATAGTGGATTATCAATTATTCCTTATATTTTAGGAAAATTACTTCACGGAACAATAGCTGCAACATACACCTATGTTTTATTATCATACACAAATATTTTAAACGAAACTTTACCTGCATTTAGCTATTCAAATAGCAGTTCACCTGTAATCATAAACGAGACTTCAAACTTAATAAGTTGTATTTGTGGACTATTATTACTAGCAATAATAACAAAATTAACAACATATCTCATAAATAAAAGAAAGCACAAAGCAATAAAAATCTAAATATTCATATATAATCTTTTCTATTGCAATTTTATGTCAGATTTTGTATTATAATTTTGTTAAAACATAGGAGAAATAGTTTGAAATAAACTTAAAATTCAAGCTTCAATTTCTATGCGTATGCCTTACGTAAAGCAGAAAGGAATTGAATTTAAAATGAAAAAAACTTTATATAGAATCTTTATTTGTATCTTTGTAATTTATTTAATTTTTATTAGTATACTTGAAATTAAATCAATAATAGATCTAAAAACAATAAATGTAAATCAGCCTTGGAGCCTGGAAATTGAAAGTAATTCAGGTGACGACTTGTCAGGCGATAACCAAACTAAAAATAATATTTCTAGTGCAATAATTGAAAAAAGCCAAAAGCTACCACCATTATCCTCGGGAGATGTTGCAAACCAAAAAAGCACTCACCAAATAAAAACACAAAGTGGTGAAAAATTTTCATCTCAAATTTACTTTAAAGACTCATCAAAATATAACGAAATAGCTGGAATAACAACATTTAGAGGTAACAATTATAGAGATGGTGCATTTTATGGCACACTAGATGTAAAAGATAAAAAACTTTCAAAAGTCTGGACTGCAACAATTGGTCAAACAGACAACTGGACTGGAGTTGGCTGGAACGGTCAGCCATCAATTGTAAAATGGAACGATGACGTAAAAGCTCAAATGAACTTATACGACGAATTTAAAAGCAAAAAAGATTTCGTTGAAGTTATCTATGGCACGTTAGATAGTAATGTACACTTCTATGATTTAGAAACAGGAGCTCAAACAAGGCCTTCAATAAAAGTTCCAAGTTCAATAAAAGGCAGTATAACAATAGATCCTAGGGGCTATCCTCTACTTTACGTTGGCCAAGGAATAAACGAAGTAAGTGGCGAATCAGTAAGTGTGGGATACCATATATTTAACCTAATAACAGGCAAAGAATTATACTTTATAAATGGTAGAGATAAATTTGCATACATTGGTTGGGGAGCATTCGACGGAAACCCACTTATAGACAAAGAAACCGACACACTTATACTTCCAGGAGAAAATGGACTAATATATATTGTAAAATTAAACACAAATTATGACAAACTAGCTGGAACTATCTCAATAAATCCAGTAACAACAAGATATAGATACACAGTAAATGGAAAAGCTGGCGGAATGGAAAATTCAATTACAATTTACAAAAACTATGCCTACTTTGCAAACAATAACGGAAATGTTCAATGTCTAGATTTAACCACATTAACTCCTATTTGGAATCACGATATAATCGATGACTGCGATTCAACAATTGGACTCGAAGAAGAAAATGACAGCATAATGCTTTACATCGGAAACGAAGTAGATAGAAGAAAACAAAAATCTCCATCAATTGTTAGAAAAATAAATGGAAGAACGGGAAATACTTTATGGGAATACACTTGTGACTGTATGTTCGATGCAAATGTAAATGGCGGTGTGCTTTCCTCTCCTGTAATTGGAAAAGGAAAAATTTCAAACCTAGTAATTTACAACTTCTCAAAAGTAAATACTTTACGTGACGGTAAAATGGTTGCATTAAATAAAAAAGACGGAAGCGTCGTTTGGGAAAAAGATATGCCATACTACTCTTGGAGCTCTCCAACAGCCATATATTCAAATGATGGCACACCTTACATTATCTTTTGCAATTCAAACGGTCAAGTGCTTTTAATCGATGCATTAACTGGTGAAACTATTTATACCTTAAATTCTGGTGGTGGCAATTTTGAAGGCTCACCAGCCATTTACAATAATAAAATTGTAATCGGTTCACGTGGGAAAAGAATTTATTGTATTGAAATAAAATGAAAACATAGCAAAAAATGATTACTAACTTCAAAGAGTAGTAATCATTTTTTGTGTTAAATTATAATTAAATCTATCTACTTAGCACTTGCACTGTGCCACCGTTTATAGGCACTCTTACAAGTATAAAATCGTAGTCATAAGATGTATTGCCTATTGTTTCATCATAACTCATATTAGGAACAACTTCGTCCTCATCCAAAATTTCTTTTTCTACTTTAATACTATAATAGTAATAGCCATCTATTTCGTAACCATAGCGTACTTCAACGTTATTAGCTCCTGATAACGTATTATTTATTTCTCCAATTTTTTCATTTTTATTGTACAATTCTATCTTTCCGTTCGAAAGTTTAGTTGTGTAGTTCTTTATTATATCAACATTTATTTTGTCGCTGCTTTCGCTAATTTTATCATTATTAAGCACATACATTTTTTCATCTTCTCCATTTTTTGTAGCATAAAAATGAAGTGTGTCTCCATTATCGTTCATAAACATAAAAATATTATCATATTCAAATATATTTATTATTTGTGCCTTTAAACTACCATTTAGAGGCAATTTCAATATATGCAAGTTTCTTTCTGAATTTCTTACACAGCAGAACAAATAATTTTTTGATGCAACAGCTTGCACAATTTCACTTGTATTAGGTTCTCCACTGCTTAAATCAATTAGTGAATTTTCCTTTTTTATAAGTTTTAATATTATTAAATTACTCTTATCGCCATCAGCAACGTAATAAATATTATTTTCATCAGCATATATTTTCTTTACGTTCCCAGATATTATTTCTTCAATATTAACTATGGAATTAGTATTTTCATTAAATTCAGCTGTATATAATGTTTGAGAATATAAGAACACCACTCTATCATTGTTAAAGTATTGCAGTTCTCCTTCGCAAAAAAACTTAGCGGTCTTTGTGGCGATATTATATTGATATGTATCTCCTTTATACATAAAATAAATTTTGTTTTCTCTTAAATACATATCACTATTTATCGCAGAAACTTTTTCAAAATCTACTAATTTCACCGATTTTTCATCTTCAAAATTCGCAGGAAGTCTACTTAAATAACTTGAAAAACTCCCATCCTTATTCACAAATTCATTTTGATAATACAACATATCATCATATTTTATTATGTGAGAATAATTATTTGAAATATTATTTGAATATTTAACGTTGCTCTTACCTTTATTTATGTTTACTTTCATACTCATAATAATTATTATTAAAGCAATAAGTCCAATAACTAAAATCGCCAATGCTCTGAGGCGCTTCACATTTATATTCATACTCAAACCTCGTATAATGAACATATAACATTATACGAACTCCTCTCTTTAAAATTTTTACTTTTTTGTTATAATGCTTTTATAGACTCTGTGAACTAGTTCTCAAATTAAATTTTCTTTCGCCTGTCAATTTGAAATTACCTATATTAAGTATACAAAACAGAAATAAGTTTTTCAATAATTTTATTATCCGCTTTTAACCTTATAATCTTTTAAAGCTAGCAAATAAATACACCTTTAAACTAGTCTTTGTATGCTTCTAGTCTGTTTATTTTAACACCTTTACCACTAAATTTTTGTTCATATTCAGTTTGAATATTTATAAAATCAAGCTTTTCATTATGCAAATCATAAGTTAAATTTTTAATCTCATATCCATAATCACTCAAACTTTGACGTGAAAACTCAAAGAAATCGTAATTATCTGTTTTTTGAAAAATCTCTTTTTCACATTTAAATATGTAATCATATCTTTCTAGGAACTCTTTACTCGTTAATCTTCTTTTTTGATGTTTACTTTTTGGCCAAGGGTCAGAAAAATTCAAATAAAGTCTGTCTATATCTTTATCAAAAATTTCTTTTATCTCAGTTGCATCGAATAAAATAAGTCTTAAATTAGGTAGTTCTTCCATTTCTTCGAGTAAATTTAAAGCCTTTACCATAACACTATCATACTTTTCAATTCCTATAAAATTGATATTCGGATATGTTTTTGCCATATTTACAATAAATCTTCCCTTTCCCATTCCAATTTCAATATGAATAGGATTAGAATTTCCGAAAACTTCACTCCATTTTCCAATGTGTTCTTTTGGATTTCCAATATAATATTTTGAAGCTTCAACCCTTTCTTTTGCATTTTTCACCTTTTTCAGTCTCATATTATGTTACCTCCGTGCATAAATTTGTATCATTTTATAAAAAATCGTCAATTTTTATAGACATTTAGACTTTTTTTATTATATAATACTTTTCGCAGTTATTCAAACGTAACTACAAATTTTAATAGGAGGTTGAATTTCATATGTTAAAGAAAATATCTTTATTAGTTTCTTTAGTTATGATACTTTCTCTTTCTTGCGTAGCTTTCGCAACAGATGGTGCTGATTTACTAACAGCTACTCCTGCCGAAGTTTCAGGAGAAGTTTCTGGCGAAACAACATCTGGAGAAATCGCAGAAGTTTCTGGCGATGAAAACAAAGAAGTAAGTGGAGAAGTTTCTGGTGAAGAAGTATCAGGTGAAACTGCTGAAAGTGGTGAAAACACACCATCTACTCCAGACACAACAACACCAGATACAACAACTGATGATGAACCAGCTAAATCTAACAACACAGTTGTTGGTGCTATCATAGCTATCGTTATCGTTATTGCAGTTGTTGCGATCGTATACGTAATCCAAAAGAAATAGTTATATAAAAACTGTCGAAATGAGTTACATTTTAAATATTTTACTTTTGTTTAATACTTAAAATGTCTTTCAATATCGACAGTTTTTTATTTAATCTAAAAACTATATCATATAAATTCCTTGAACAAACTTGTTTTTTTATTCTAATTCTACAAAACATAGTTTCATAAATTTATTTATAAAGTGCAGAGCTTTTAATTATGTTTCAAAATTTGTCACTACTGCTCTTCTTGCTGCTCAGAATTTAAGTCCTCCTCTTGCTCTTCTTTTTGTCCTTTTTTACATCCACATTCACAATCATCATCTTTATAAAATTCATATGAATATGTTGTTCCTTTCTCTTTGCACATTTCTCCAAGCTTATCTAGAAAATTTGGAACATAATCCAATAATTTATCAACCGCATTACAGTGATCAACTGGTATAAATTTAGGGCATTTGCTGTCACTTAACCCCGAAACAATTACAAAGCCAACTGGTGTTATGTTTACTGCTGCTCCGCTACCGCCACCAAAAGGTAATTTATAAGCAATATCTTCATCGATACCAGCCTTTGAATATTGTGCTAATGCTTCAGTAGCAAATTCGCTGCCACCTGCTGCAAAGCCAAATGTAACCTTAGAAATTGGAATTATAACAGTTCCATTTACCGTTTCAATAGCATCTCCAACTATCGTGTTTACATCTATCATATCCTTTAAATTGTTCATAGCAGAATCCATAAGACCTTCAATAGGGTGATTTTCCATAGCATTCTCCTCCTATAATATGTTTTGTTTTTCAATATATAGATACAATTTTTGTCGAACTTCAACAATGAAATTATCCATATCTTTTCTCATATATGTTCTGCTAAAATTTTAAAAATTATTCATCCAATTAAGTTTTAAGAATATTCAAAATATTTTAGCAAGATTAAAAAGCCATCAAAAATAGAGACTTTTATCTCCCCTTTTATTTGAGCCTTAAAAATAAATTTATTATAATTAGGCACAACAATATAACTAATATCTTTTTTATGTTTAAAAGGCAAAGAAAACGTTGCAGGAATAATCGCATTTAATATGACATTCGATAACACTGTTGAAGTTACAAATGGTGTCCCAGCAACTACTCTGATATCAAGTTTTTCAAGCTCTATTAAATTTGATATATCACACAATGTTTTTATATAATTCTTCTTCCACTTTTTCTTTCTAAATTTTCTTTTATGTTTTTTTACAATATAAGTATTATTAGAAGCATTACCAGATAATACATATGTGCCATTTATTTTCTCGGTTAGCACCCTAATCATAAAATGAATATCAAATTTTTCATTTTCAATTTCAAAATCAATTTTTATTTTTATAAAAATTAAGCTAACAATAAAAACAGCTAGAACAATTATAATAATTCCCGTTTACATCACGTCCTATTATTAAACCCAGAGAAAAGACAAAAGATTTTTAAAAAGCCGCAAACTCCGTTTATATAGTTTTCACTTTCCTATTTGTATAAAAAAATAAGTGCCTATCTGACACTTATTTTTTCCAAGAATTTATAATCAATACATATAACTCTTATTATATTTTAAACAAATTGCTGTTTAAGTCTTACGTACCCTTTTTCAATCCACATATTATAGTCAAGGTCTAGCTTAAATAAAAGTTTTGGCTTTGAACCAGCTCTGTTCTTATCAACGACACAAGCGTAATACTTGGTGTTTGGCGTTTCTGGTGGTTCTAAGTCTTTATAATTTTCAGCTTCTTCTTGTTCTGAATATTCATACTCTTTTAGTGTATTGTTATTTATTGATTTTATCAAGCAAAGATTATCCAAAACCTCTTTAACTGTTCTCGTACTCTGCATATCATTAACAGACATATTTAGTGGCAAAGTCGCATTATCTACCAACTGCAAAGTAGATCCAATAAATAAGTTAAAGCTTTGTGCAAGTGTTGAAAGAACTGTTGCGGTCTTTTTAACTTCTTCACCGTTACCAATATGTTCAATATCAGTCTTCAATGTATCATAGAAGAAATATTCAATTCCCTCTTTGTAGTAGTAGTCTAATATAATATTTCTTAACTCATCATTAGTATGATCCGCCGTATGTACGAAATAAATACCAGCATCTTTAAAGTCAGAAAGCCAATTAGTAGCTCTTATTGTGCTATTAAATTCTTCTGAAACCAAAGCAAGTCTATTTCTATACTCTTCATCAGTTTCGTCCTCTTTTCTAAGCACAAAGCCATCCTCGTCAACTTCAACAACTTTATCTTTATCAGGTCTAAATTTTAGCGCAAGCAATTCTGCCTCTCTTTTATGAAGCTTTTGCTTATGAATTTCTTGTATGAAAGGTGCATTAACAATAGTTGTAATCAAACAAAGCTTCATCTTATCTTCTGTCATCTCGTTTGAAATTAGCAAAACTTTTTTCTTTTCAACATAAACAAGATAAGAAATTATATTTAAAATAAACCTACTTTTACCATAGTTAGATGGCATCGCAAACGACGCTGTCTCACCTTTTCTAAAACCTTTAAAAGTTTTATTCATAACAGGAAACGGAATTGAAATACCCGTTTTTAAGTTATTATTTCCCTCTAACAAGAAACTGGTTATTCCTTCATTCAAAATACATTCTCTAATACTACTTGTAAAACTAATCTGATTCAATGAGTTTACGATTTCATCGATTCCCATTTCGTTGTATCTATCATATTTCTTTATAGACACAACCTTGTCTTGAATAGTTTTTGTTGGTGCATTAGCATAACTCATTTTAAGCAAGAATAGCTTTCTTATCTCGTAATATGCTTGCTCCATAGTATAATTGGAATCTATCGCATATTTTTTACAAGTTTCCATATATGTATCTGTTTTTTCAGTTATCTTTGGGAATGAAAAGCCCCTCTTAGCAGCTTCAGATGCATAAGATTGTCCTTCTCTAAACAAGACCAACTTATATATATCTAGCATCCAAGGCACTGAAAATTGGCACTCCTCACATTCAAGATAAAACATACCAATACCTTTTGGATTCAAAATCAATAATCCAACATATATCGCTTCTAATTTTTCATTAGTAAGTATAGCTGGAAATTTAACCGGTCCCTCTTTTTTCATTGTATAAGCCACTTAAATTTCACTCCTATCAAATTGTATTTTACTACCTACATAATATTATAAATTTCGACTTATTTTATGTCAAGAAAATATGCCCGAAAAAGATAGGAAGTTTTAGAAAATATTTGTAGAATGTATGAATTCAAATATGTCCCTAGCCGTTTTCTTGTCTATGCCATCCACTAATTCTAATTCTTCAACACTCGCATTCAAAACATTATTAACAGTTTTAAATCTTTTAAGCAATTCGGCTTTTCTTTTTTCGCCTATGCCTGGTATTTCATCTAATATAGACTTCGACGTTCTTTTTTCTCTTAACTTTCTATGATATTCAATTGCTGTTTTATGCACTTCATCTTGCATAAAAGTTATAAAATGCATAACTTCATCATCATTTATCTCAAATTCATTTCCATTTTCGTCTGTAATTCCACGCGTTCTATGTTTATCATTCTTAACAAGTCCATAAGTAGGAATATTTATTTTAAGTTCATTCAAGACTTCTTTTGCTGCTCTTACTTGCGTTATTCCGCCATCCATCAAAATTAAATTAGGTTTAGGTCCAAACGGATTTTTTTCAAAATCGCCAGTAACATATTTAAGTCTTCTTCTAAGCACTTCTTTTAGGCATTCAACATCATTTTGACCAATTATAGTCTTAATTTTAATTCTTCTATACTCATTCTTTTTAGGTTTACCATTTTCAAAAACTATCATTCCTGCAACAGTGTCTGTTCCAGAAATATTAGAAATATCGTAGCTTTCAATTCTTATTGGCATCTCTTCTAAATTCAATAAATTCTTAATTTTATTCATAATTTGTTCTTTTTGAATTACGTCTCTCTTATTTTGTAAAGAAATCAAGGCATTCTTTTCTGCCATCTCTATAAAACGCATTTTCTCACCCTTCATTGGTATTTTAAATTCAACGTTTTTTCCATCTCTTAACTTAATAAGCCACTCTCTTAAAAGCTCCATATCCTCAAATTCATATTTAAAAATAATCTTATTAGGAATATTATCTTCTGTATAAAATTGCTTCATAAAATCAGAAATAATATCGCCCTCATAAACTTCTGCAACATCTTCAAATATAAAATTTTCTCCACCAATCATCTTACCAGAACGAATTCTAAATATTTCAAGAGAGGCCTTGTTTAAGGATTTTATAACGCCGATAACATCAATATCATTCTCATTAAAATTATCGATTTTTTGCTTTTGAGAAAGATTTTGGATGCTATAAATCTTATCACGCAAATTTGCAGCCTTTTCAAAATTCATCTCTTTGGCAGCCTGCTTCATTTCAGCTTCAAGGTCCTTCAAAATATCGTCAACTTTACCATCAAGAAACATCATAACCTTTTTAATATTCTTCATATACTCTTCTCTTGATACATTTCCACTACAAACGCCCATACAACGCTTAATATGATAATTTAAGCACGGTGTTTCTGGCTTTTTAAAAATTTTTCTACAATGTTTAAGCATAAATAATTGATTTAAAAAATCTACTGTTTCCTTAACAGCAAAAGCATTAGTATAAGGACCATAATACTTGGCTGTATCATTAAGTTTTTTTCTAGTAACACGCAAAGTTGGAAACTCTTCATTTATAGTAAGCTTTATAAAAGGATACATTTTATCGTCTTTAAGCAACACATTATATTTAGGCCTATGAAGTTTTATCAAATTACATTCCAAAATAAGAGCTTCCATCTCAGAATCAACAACTATATACTCAAAATGGTCAATTAAAGAAACCATCTTTTCAATACGTGCCGACTTTTTATTCTTCTGAAAATACTGACGCACACGATTTTTAAGTACAACTGCTTTTCCAACATACAAAATTTTATCATTTTTATCTTTCATTATATAAACACCTGGTTTATCAGGCAATTTTTTCAATTCTTCCTTAATATCAAACATTTTTTCACCTCGTATAGAGAAATTATAGCACAGTAGCTAACTATCTGCAAATAATAAGAAAAAGGCATTTGAGAAAAAATCCTCAAATGCCCAAATACAGAGTTTAGTTAAAACTAATCTCACTGACCAAATTATATCCGTCACTGTGTTCAAATACTACTTCAACATCCGAGCCGATACTAAGCTTCATCACCTGCTCATAGTTAATATCAACAGGTGAAATAAACATTCCATCGACATTATCAATAGTAAAAATAAAAGACGTTGTACCATCAATTACTGCATTATACACAAAATTCACTTTTCCATTTGCCAAGCCACTTCCTTCTGTTGTAACGCCATCAACAGACTTAACCTTTTTAAGATAAACTTTCAGAGCTTGTTCCAAAGTTTCCTCTACGACAGAAATATTATAGTCTTTCTTGTTTACCAAGGCAATTCTCTTAATCAACTCTTGCGAGTCTTTAAGAGTCATAAAATATGTCTCAATATTGTTGATATTCACCAGCATAACTTGCCCAGCTTTGTATCCGTACTGCTGAACTTGACCTTCTGCCGAACCTTGTGCAGAACTCTCTTCAGCACCAGGACTCTGATAATATTTAATAACTCCCGTACGCATATTACAGAGTAAAAAGCCAATATTTGATTCATCGCCACCAGCAGAGGTAACACCTGTGTAAAGATAAACCTCACCATCTTTTGGCATAAAATAACACTGCCTTACTCCATTATCATCTCTATAACTATAAGAAGTTCTTCTCACATCTTTTTCAGAAAAATTGAAAACTCCGTGAATAAGATTATACTTATCGCCAACGGCACCCATAAGATAATCTGCCTCATACACATTATCAACCCACTCAGGCACACTGTCAAGCTCATACGAATCAAATTCACCTGTCGCAGCATTTACCAAAATCACTTTATCAATTTTAGAAGCCCCGAAAATAAATGCCGTTTTCTTAATAGTAGTGACAACATAAAACGGAACGCCATCTTCATCAATTTCAAAATGAAAGCCATAAATCATTGCGGATGGATACTTGGAAAGTACATATCTATATAAGTTCTTTCCAAAATAGGCACTCGGCGAATAATTGATATGAATATCTTTCGGAAGTTCAACAAGCTTTGCTTCTTGAGTATAAACGTCCACAAGCACATATCCAGGAATTCCAACATCCTTAGAATTTTGATACTTGAAAAAGCCTCCATAAAGCAAAGGAGAAATGCGATAATACCTTCCCTGATAGAAAATCAAATTATATTCGTTGCTTACTTCATACTGCGAAATATATTTCTCCATCTCGCCCATCGTTCTATCACCAAGTTTTCTTGCTGTGATAACATCAACAACGGGAATATCATCAGCACTATTCACCTTAGGAATGTCCGTTTCAAAATTGCCATCTGCTTCAATTTCAACCAAACTTCTATACTTTTCAACGTTGAAAAGCTTCAAGCTACCGATTCCACCCACAATAAGCCAAATAAGACTTATTGCAAATACAATACCTAAGCAAAAACGCTCTTCAAAAATAAATGAAATGGAAAATATACAAGCTGAAATTATCAGAATAGTAAAAACAAATTCAAGACTAAAAATATTGAAAGGAATCTTAAAAAAATACATCGTCAAAGCCGTCAAGACCACAAAAACCAGAAGATGTAACAAGTGAATCACTAAATCTCCCAAGCTCCTATAAGACATATTGCCCTTCCTTTCTTTTGGTCACGAGCATTTGAAATTCAAACACTCACTTGTAATATAGAAACATTCGAATTATAACACGTTTCACCCCGCATTACAAGATATAGTAAAAACATGGAACGCAAAAAAAGTTGCACCCTTATAAGATGCAACCCTAAATCTTAAAAATTTATTATTCTTCAACTGATCCTTCAGCTGGCTCGCTTAATACTTTGTTGTATTCAGCTAAGATAGCTTCTTCGATCATTGTTCTTGTCTCAGAATTAATTGGATGTGCTATGTCTCTCCATTCTCCCTTTGGAGTCTTTCTGCTTGGCATAGCTATGAATGGCTTTTCAGCTGTTGTTGGTTCGATAACTTTGATATCGTGTACTGCGAAAGCATTATCAAATGTTACTGAAGCAATAGCCTTCATTCTGTTTTCAGATTCTACTTTTCTTACTTTTACGTCTGTGATTTGCATTAAAACGCACGTCCTTTCTTTTTACGTTAATCAGTTGACTAGCCGTCAACTAAGTATATATTACTACAAATATTTCCAAAATCCTGCTTTTGTGTTTCACTTTTTTGATTTTTTTCTTTAAAATGGTATTATTAACAATAATAACTCATAAAATATAAGTGAATATGTTATCAAACTATACTTTTTTCGTTTTTTTATAGACATTAAAAATATGATTATATATAATAAATTTGTTGATTGGAGGTCGACAATATGGAAAATATATTACAAGATAATTCAAAAAAAATACATATGATTGGTATTGGTGGAGTTAGTATGAGTGGAATTGCAGATATTATCACATCGATGGGCTTCAAAGTAACAGGCTCTGATATGAATAAATCTGCAACAACAGATAGATTAGAAAAACAAGGAATAAAAGTTTTCATAGGACATAGTGCCGAAAATGTTAAAGGAGCTGACATCGTTGTTTACACTGCCGCAATTAAGCAAGATAATCCAGAAATAGTAGAAGCAAAACGACTAGGTTTAGAACTCATCGAAAGAAGCACATTTTTAGGACTACTTACAAAATTATATTCTGAAACCATATCAATTAGTGGAACACACGGAAAAACAACAACAACTTCAATGCTTTCACAAATATTCATTGAAGCAGAAAAAGACCCTAGCGTCCAAGTAGGTGCAGATTTAAAAATACTAGATGACCAAAATTATAGAGTTGGTAAAAGCGATTACTTTATTGTAGAATCTTGCGAATATGTCAGAAGCTTTTTGCAGTTCTTCCCTAAAACAGCAGTCGTTTTAAACATTGAAGCAGACCACCTTGACTGCTACAAAGACATCGACGATATAAAAAGTGCCTTTAACTCATTTTTAGATATTCCGCCAGAAGATGGACTTATTATCTTAAATGCAGATGATAAAAACTGTCTTGAAATATCTAAAAATCATAAAGCGAAAGTAATAACATTTGCCATTAACAACACATTTGCTGACTGGACAGCTAAAAACGTTACGCTTAATAAAAATGGTGGATATTCTTTCGTTGCCACTTGCAAAAATGATGAAGTGCCAGTTACACTAAATGTTCCAGGGCATCATAACGTTTATAATGCACTTGCAAGCATAGCAGTAGCAAGATATTATGGTATCTCAGCCGAAAAAATAGCACAAGCTTTAAGTGATTTCAGAGGTGCAAGCAGACGATTCGAATATGTTGGAACAGTAAAAGGTGCAACAATATACGACGACTACGCACATCATCCAACAGAAATTAAAGCAACAATAAGTTCAGCAAAAAATATGAAATATAACAAACTATGGGTAATCTTCCAGCCCCACACATACACAAGAACTTATACCCTATTTGACGAATTTGTAAAAGCCTTTGAGGGCGTAGACAACACAATAATTTTAGACATTTATGCTGCACGTGAAAAAGACACTGGTTTAGTATCTTCTAAACAACTTGCCGAAAAAGTAAACGAATATTCAAAAAATTGTAAATACATTCCAACACTAGAAGAAGCAAAAGAATATGTGCTAAACAATATTCAAAGCGATGATATCATATTAACAGTTGGAGCCGGCTCTATTACTAAACTTGGAAGAATGTTAATGGAATAAAAATTACTAACAAAGTGGTAATAAAATTAAATACTTAAAATAAAAAAGTATACTAAGGGATTTTTTCTACACACTCGAATATAATACGAATTTTAATATTTAGGAGTATGTAGAAAAGTTTGTGCTAGTTCACATAAACATTTCTATGTGCTCAGGGAATATAAAAAGTCCCTTTTTCTAAAAATAATTAAGTGGCAGTGCCTAATTTTGAGACACTGCCACTTAACAATTTCATATCTATTTTCTCGATTTTGATATTTTCATAAAAAAAACTTAGCTAGCATTTATTTTTTTCTAATACTGTGGCATTCTTCTTCTTAAATCTAATTGTTGTAACATTTCTTCATTTTCAAGTGCTTTGCCTGTGCCAAGTGCAACACAAGAAACTGATTCTTCGGCTATCATAACAGGTATTCCTGTTTTTTCTTGAATCAATTTATCTAGTCCATATACTAGGCAACCTCCGCCAGTCATATATATTCCTCTATCGCTTATATCTGCTGATAATTCAGGTGGTGTTCTTTCTAACACAGAGAAAACAGCTTCAACAATCATAGCTGCTGGCTCTTGCAAAGCTTCCAATATATCATCTGAATTTACTGTTAAGTTAACTGGAAGTCCTGTTTTTAAATGCCTTCCTCTAACTTCCATTTCAAGCCTTTGCATCCTTGGATATACGCAACCGATATTTATTTTCAAGTCTTCTGCTGTTCTTTCTCCAAGTATTACGTTATATTTTCTTTTTATGTACTTTATTATGTACTCATCGAATTTATTTCCTGCAACTTTTATAGATGTACTTGCAACAGCTCCACCTAGAGAAATTACTGCTATGTCTGTTGTTCCACCACCCATATCTACAACCATACTTCCACAAGCCTTATTTATGTCAAGACCTGCCCCAATAGCTGCTGCTATTGGCTCTTCTATCAAATAAACTTTTCTTGCTCCTGCCTGTGTTGCAGCATCAACAACTGCTTTTTTCTCAACCTCAGTTACTCCTGATGGAACGCAAACCATTATTGTAGGTGCCATTACAAACTTTCCACATACTTTTCTAATAAAATATTTTAGCATTTTTTCAGTTACTGAGTAATCTGAAATTACACCGTCTTTAAGTGGTCTAATTGCCACTATATTTCCTGGTGTTCTTCCCAACATTCTTCTAGCTTCTTCTCCAACTGAAACAACTTCTCCTGTGTTTCTATCTATAGCTACAACTGATGGTTCTCTAAGCACTATTCCCTTCCCTTTAACGTGTACAAGCACTGTTGCTGTTCCTAAATCTATTCCAATAGATTGACCGAAGCCGAACATCAGCATCAACCTCTTTCTCTTACAATTTCTATTTTTGTTCAATTTGTTACGAATCTTTTACGTTTCTGTTACAATTATATTACATTGATTTAAAAATATCAAACTATTTTTGCTATTTATGTCTTTATTTCTTTTCCCATACTAAACGAGTATATATATGTTCCCTTTACTTTCTTGCCTGTTGTTGTTTCTAATGCTCTTTTATAGTATTCTAACTGACTTTTATATCTGTTTTTAAATTCATTTTCATCATAAAGTTTATCGCTCTTGTAGTCAATTACTATGATACCGTCATCATATTCACAATATAAGTCTATAACACCTTGTACCATTATTTCATCGTTTGCTGACGCGTCTTCAACTTTGAAAACTTCCTTGGCAGTCATATTTAAGTTAAACGGTGTTTCTTTATGTATACTGTTTGAATGTTTGATTTCTTCAAATAACTTGCTATTTAAGAATCTTTCAATATCATTTTTTAGTCTTTTTCTTGTTTCTTCGTCTTCAACATTTTCAAGGATTTCATCAACATTTAACTTATTAAAATCTAGCTTTTCCATTTTGTTATGTAGCAAAGTTCCGTATATAACTCCAACTGTTGCTTTTTCATCTATAAAGTCTGGTACTTCAATATCTTTAAGGGCTTTTGTGTCTGTATAATCGTATATATCGTTTAGCCTTTTTAACTCACTTACAGACATCTTGCTAGGAAGTTTTGTTGAAGTTATATATGGGTATACCCAATTAAATCTCTCGCCTATGTATTTGCTCTCACTTTCTAGATTTCCACCAATTGAAGTTTCTTTTTCTAGCATTTGAGAAACTGGCTGACTTATTCCTAAAACATCTTCATAACTCCAAGTCTTTATTTCCCAGTCGTTTTCCTTAGATAATGCTACTTTACATATCCAATCGGCATAGTTCTTCGCATTACTTATTCCATACATACTGATCGGCTTTTCCCACTCATCCATTCTCTTATCTAAATTTTGTGTTAATGCTGTTATTATTAACTTTTCTCTGGCTCTTGTCATAGCAACATATAAAATTCTCATTTCTTCTGCTAGTAATTCTCTTTGGTTTTGAAGTTTTATCGCAAGTTTTGGAATGCTTTCATATGTTATCCTTTTTTTGACGTTTATTATATCAACACCCAAACCTAAGTCTTGATGGAATATTATTTTATTGCTTAAATCTCTTGTATTAAATTTTCTTCCCGTACCACATAAGAAAACTATTGGAAACTCCAAGCCTTTACTCTTATGTATGCTCATTATTCTTACGACATTGTCGCTCTCCGAAAGTTCACTTGGTGCATCAAAATCTCCTGACGACGTCTTTACATTTTCTATAAATATTAAAAAATTATATAAGCCCTTAAATGAAGATTTACTGTATTCACCAGCTTTTTTTAGTAATACTTTCAAGTTGTTTTGCCTTACCTCACCATTTGGTAATAATGACACATAATAATAGTAGCCTGTGTTTTCATATAGATATGAAACGAATTCATCAATTGCATGATATCTCGACTTTTCACGCCACATACTTAATTTTTCTATGAATGCCTTCGCTTTTTCGTCTCCATTTGACATCGCAATTGTAAGTGCATCATAGAAACTGCATTTTTTATCATACATACGAATTTTTGTTAATTCGTTAACATCAAAACCACCAATAGGAGACCTCAAAACTGCAAGCAGTGGAATGTCTTGATATGGATTGTCTATTATTTTTAATAGAGATAATATAATTTGGACCTCTGCATTATCAAAGTAACCAGATTTAACATCAACATATACAGGAATATTTCTAGTAGCCATTTCTTCTGATAAAGTTTCAGTGTAGCCCTTTGTAGCTCTTAGTAGAATTACTATGTCAGAATATGTAGCCTTTCTCATACTTTTTGTATTTTTATCATATATTTCAAAGTTATCAACAAGTTCTTCTATTCTTTTAGCTACTACTCTTGCTTCTAGTTGAGGCTTTTCTTCAATGTCATCATCAACTATTATTGCATCTTCCTCAGATACCTTTTTATCTATTATGTGCAACTCTGCTGTTTTGCCTTTAACAGGATAATAAGACGCACCAAATTTTAAATATTCCCTCTCTGTGTAGTCTATTTCTCCGGTTTCTTTAAACATAATATTTTTAAATATAAAGTTAACCTCATCTATTATATTTTCATTACTTCTAAAATTCTTAAATAATAATATTTTATTTTCTTTGCTATTATTAGTTGCCTCATAATTAGCATACGAATTATACTTCTCTAAAAATAGTTCTGGCTTAGCTTGTCTAAATTTATAAATACTCTGCTTAACGTCTCCAACCATAAACACACTATCATTTGCTATTTTCGTTAATATTTCTTCTTGTATTAAATTACTGTCCTGATATTCATCAATCAATATTTCCGAATATTTATTTTTAAAGTCTCTTACAACATCTTCGTTTTCTTCAAACAGTTTTAAGCACAAGTGTTCTATGTCAGAAAAATCTAATAAGTTTTTTTCGCTCTTTTTCTTTTTAAACTTTTCATCAAAAGCTTTTACTATGCTATATATCACATTTAAGTTTGCATATACATATTCAATATCTTTTAAAATCTCTTCTGATGTTGATATGTACACTTTTTCCTTAAAATAATCATCTATTAAACTTTTCATCTTTTTACGTGCATCTTGAACATATTTTCTTGTTTCTTCATCAAGTTTTGGTGCACGTTTTAATGGTGAAAATTCTATTTTTCTAAATTCTTCATAATAATCGTCCCACTTAAAATTATTTTTTCGTAAAGCTTCTAGCTTAAAAATGTCTTCTTGAATTATTTGCAAATAATTTATTGCATCTGGAAGTGGCAATAATTCTTCTTCAACAGTTTTTAACTCTTCTACTATTTCTTGAATTGTTTTTCTAGTATATCTTATTAGCATCTTTCCCCAAGGAGTATCAGAAAAATCACTTTCCCCAGTGCTATACATATCACATTTTTCAGCCAGCCATTCAAGTGGTTTTGGACAACTTTGAATAAACTTATGTATTGTCAAAATAAGATTTACCAAATTTTCGTCTGACTTGTTATTTGAATAAGCATCTAAAACTTCAATAATACTAACGTCGTTTGTTTCATACAATTCTTCTAACACTTCATCAATAGCTTCTAATCTTAGCAGCTCATTTTCAGTGTTATCTGCTATTTTGAAATTAGGATCTATATCTATTTTATAGAAATAATCTTTTATAGCTTTTTTGCAGAAAGCATCTATTGTCATTATGCTTGATCTATTCAAATAAAGAATTTGCTTTTGCAACGACGGATTTGTGTTTACCTCATCATAAAGTCTTGCACGAATACGCTCTTTCATTTCGCTTGCAGCAGCATTTGTGAATGTTACTATAAGCATTTTATCTATATCAACTTTATCGTCTATTACTTTTCGTATTATTCTTTCAACTAAAACAGCTGTTTTTCCACTACCAGCACCAGCAGCAACTAATACTTTTGAATTTCTAACATCAATTGCCTCCTGCTGCTCCTTCGTCCACTTTACATCTGCCATTAGCTTTCTCCTTTCATTCTTGCTAATCGTTACATATTAAAACAATTTTATCTGTTCAAATACTTCTTCATTTTTTAGTTCATTAACCATTCTAAACTTGTTGCCTAATTCTCTGTCAAAGTTACAAATCTCTTTGTAATCGCAATATTCGCAAGGCGTATGTTTCTTATTTTTTATTGGTTCATTTTTTATATCCCCATCTAAAATTTCTTCTGCAAACTCTTTTAAAAGCTTCTTAGTATGCTTACACAAGTCTTTTAATTGCTCTTGTGTAGCAACAGGCATTTTTGTAAATGACCCATCTTTCTTAACACCTAAATTTAAGTTTTGAGATTCAGTTGTCATATTTGTGTCCATTGCTTTGACTAGCTTAACATCAGCAAGAATTATTCCATTCATTTTTAATTTAGTTCTAATTTCATTTTCGATTTCTTCTGGTGTAATATCCTTCTTAGTTGATATTATTGGGTCATCAAGTTTTAAATATAGTGCGCCACCAGGAGTATATTCTTTTTCGCTTGCAACATCAAGATATGTTATAAGTTGCAATTGAAGTCCATAGTAAACATTAGAAAGGTTTATTTCTTTTGCAGAAGACTTATAGTCAATGATTCTAACATATTTATTATCTTCTGTTTTTGCAATGTCTAACCTGTCTATTTTTCCGTTTAAAAGTAATGTATTTCCATCTTTTAGTTCAATCTTTAATGCCGGATATTCTTTATCAACTCCAAAATTTATTTCACTACCTGCAACATCAAATTCGCTATTTTTTATGTGCATTGTTATAATCCATAAAACTCTTTTTATAACACGCTTTAATTTAATATTCATAAACTTTAAACGATTACTACTCGTAAGAATTTGATACCTTAACTCACCCAAAGTATCATCAACAATCTTATCGGCAATATAATCAATTTCTTCTTTTTCAAGCTCTCTCCAACTCAAATTATTTTTTTCTAAATATTTAGAAAACTTATCTAATATATCGTGCATAAAAACACCAATATCCGGGGTTTCAAGTTTAAAAACTTTCCTCTCTTTTATATTAAGACCATATCTTAAATAAAACATAAACGGACAAGATGCAAAAGTTTCCATCTTAGAGACACTAGAATTCATCGTTGAACCATAGAGCCCTCTTGCATTAGCACTGCTGATTCTTCCAACACTATTATCAAATTCTAGTCCACTTTTTATAAGTGACACAAAATTCGGATTATTTTTCTCATACCACTTGTATACGCCAAGCCATCTTTTATCTATTTTATCATTAGTTTTTATCTCTCTAATATTAAGTGCAAGATGTGTAAAAGTTGATTCTTGTGTGTTTATCAAGTCTTTAAAATCAACTTCTTTAACTAAATAATCAAACTTTGTAATATTTTTAAATAATTTTTTTATCTGATTTATAACAGAAGATGGTCTCAAAGTCGTTCCTGCATCATCAGTTATAGGATATGATAGATGTAACTCATCGCTTGGTGTTGTCAAAATTTTATAGATATTAAAATTTTCCTCTAACAACATCATTTTTGTATCCTTTGCAAGCTCAACTTCATTCTCCATTAAAATATTTCTCTCATTATCATTTAAAAATCCCTCTTCATTATATTGCATTGGAAATATTCCATCGTTAACTCCAACAACATACAAAACTTTTATGTGTGAGTTTTTTGAACGTGCAATATCACCAATCACGATTTGATCTTTGCTAGTTGGAATTAAACCTATTTCTTGCGTTAATATTCCTTGTTTCAAAACAGAAGCATATTTTTCAAAAGTAATATTATCTTCTCCCATTGTTTGCACTAACTCGTCAAGAAGTTTCATAAATATATTCCAAACTTGAACGTAGCTGTTAGCAAACATAGCTTCTGCACTTGATGTATTATCCTTAACTTTCTCAAGAAAGTCTTTTAAATTTTTTTCTACTTCAATATCTATTAAAAATTCATAAATCGCCACCGTTAGTTCCCTAACTGTCTTCTTTTTATCAAGTTTCGACATAAAGTTTACTATTGGTGTCACAACTTTTTCTCTTATAGTATTTATTTTTTTGTTTGTCTCTTCGTTATCATATTTCCATTCTTGAAGCCATTTTAAGCCCTTTATTCCATATTTCAATACGTAGTTTTCTATTACATCAACATCATTAAAATCAGAAATATTTGAAAGACCCGTCTTTAAATAAGTTATTATGCTCTCTGTCTGAAAGTTCTTGCTAGCAATATCTAATATAGCAAGCACCAAAGAAATAAGAGGTTGCATTGATAAATCTGTTTTTGCATCG
The DNA here is from genome assembly GCA_934132775.1 of uncultured Clostridia bacterium. Classification (GTDB taxonomy): domain Bacteria; phylum Bacillota; class Clostridia; order TANB77; family UBA1234; genus UBA1234. Next base: position 70,694 of record CAKPAA010000001.1, read on the forward strand.
ATAAAATAAGGAATACCGTATCTCTCAAACAACATCTTAAATATAGGTTTATAACTTTCTACATTTCTAGTCGCAACTAGAATATTCTCATATCTATAATTTTCATCCCTAACCTTTTTTAATATATCAATTGCAATATTTTCAACTTCACTATATAAATTTGAATTTATTGAAATATCAATGTGCTTCGTGTTCTCATTATATGTCTCATTAGAAATAACATTATAATACTTTTCTAAGAATCTTAATTCATCATTATTAAACTTTTTGCTTTCATTTTCTAAAAATATTTCTTCAACATTTGAAAATCTTTTTAATTTTTCTATTGTCTTCTTATTAAGTAAAAACAATTCACTATTTTCACTATCTGCCGATATTGCAATTGTAAGATCTGCTCTTTTATTTATGGCTTTCACAACTTCAATCTCTTGTGGGGTGAAACCATCAAAGCCGTCAATCCATATCTTAGCACCATTTATAAACTTTGAATTATCAATAAATTTTAGCACTGCATTAAGGTCATCATCTGTGTCTAAAAATTTATCTCCAATTCTTCTTTGATATTCTGCATATATGTACGCAAGTTCTCTTAACTTACTCGTTAGTCTTCCATCTTTAACATTTGCATTTAACAAAATCTCCGGCGTAACATTATATCTTTTAAACTCAGATATTAAATCACAAACAGTTGAAACAAGCCCAGGCTTTCTATCAACACCATTTAACAATGTTAAATCTTTTTCTAAGTCTTTCATTATTGAATAAACAAGCATTGCTTTCCCCGGTTTTGTTATATTTTGCATTTTATATCCAAATTCATTATATATCCTGTGGCATAATCTTTTAAACGAAAAAACTTGTACCTCTAACGTACCACCTCTATTTATCGCTTTGGAAATATCATATTCAGCAGTAAGTGCAAATTGTTCCGGCACAATATAAATTAGAGGCCCATCATAGGCCTCTTCCAAGTTTTGTTTTATTTCATTCATACAGTAATAGCTTTTACCATAGCCTGCTCTTCCTATTATTAACTTCATTTGTACACATCCTCTTTTAATAGTTAATCATTTTCGATTTTCATCTGATTCTCATACTGATTCTCTTCATTAACCGTTTCTCGCAAATCAGGTAACTCTGGCAAATCTTTAAGCGATGTATAACCAAACATTTTTAAAAACTCTTCTGTGGTTCTATACATCATTGGTCTTCCTGGTGCGTTCATTTTTCCGGCTTCTTCAACCAAATCATATTCTATCAATTTATTAAGAGCACTATCTGATGAAACTCCTCTAATCTTTTCAATTTCAGCCCTAGTAGCATTTTGATTATATGCAACTATTGAAAGTACCTCTAATGCGGCTTGTGAAAGTGTTGGCTTGGGTCTATTGTCTAGCATCGTGCAAATGTATGAATAAAATTTTTCAAGCGTAGCTAATTGATACGCATCATTAACTTTAATAACTTGAATCCCACTATTTCTTTCTATTAGACGGATTCTCAAATCTTCAATTGCATTTACGACGTCACTTACTTCAACTTCTAGTATTTCAGCAATTACCGCAGGTTTTACAGGCTTGCCATTTGCAAACATCATTGCCTCAACAGCTTGCATCAATTCTTCTTTTTCCATATCGTTTATCTCCTATATTCTTCGATACTATACTTATAGAATATTATTTTTTATTTATCCTCTGTTTCAAAGCTTCAAACATAACTATTCCACCAGAAACACTTGCGTTAAGTGATGTGATTTTTCCCATCATTGGAATTTTAACTAAATAGTCACAGTTTTTCATTGTAAGAGAATTCATACCTCTGCCTTCACTACCAATAATAATAGCAATAGGACCAGTTAAATCTTGTTCATAATATAGTTTGTCTGCATTTCCATCAGTGCCAACTACCCAAACACCTCTATCTTTTAACTCTCTTATTGTTTCATTTATATTATTAACTCTAACAACAGGAACATATTGTGTTGCCCCAACAGAAGTTTTAACAACTATCTCAGTTACACCAACAGCACGTCTTTTAGGAATTATCACTCCATGACATCCAGCGCACTCAGCACTTCTTATAAGTGCACCTAAATTGTGTGGATCTTCAATTTCATCAGCAATAACTATAAAAGGATCTTCATTTCTTTCTTCTGCAAGTGCAAAAATATCATCTAACTCTTTGTACTCAACTGGCGAAACAAAAGCAATTACGCCTTGGTGATGCTTTGTTTCAGAAAGTGCATCTAATTTATTTTTATCCACTTCAACTATTACATTCTTATTCCTTTTCGCAAGTTTAATAATTTCGTTAATTGAACCTTGTCTTTCTCCTTTTAAGATATATATTTTGTTAATTGGTTTTTCAGACTTTAATAATTCAATTACTGCATTTCTTCCTTCTATTTTAAAATCGTCCATTTCATTATCCTTTCTTTAAGACAATATCGTATCAATAATGTAAGAAGCAATAATCATCGGCATTCCCAAAGAATAATTGATATCAATATTTCTCTTTTTATTATTTGAATTGTACAAATATGATTTTCCAATCTCTTTCATATATTTGTTGTGCTTGTATACAATATAGCTTTTCAAAGAAGTATTATTTATTCTTTTTAATTCATCATAAAAACTATTAGCAATCTTTTCTCTAACTTCATCAAGCTCAAACGATTTAAGTTTATTTTGAAAACTCTGCTCGTAGGCTATATGCTTATAGTTCGTTGGATGTTTCTTCCCATTTACGTCATTATGAACCATACAAAAGAAATCTGTCATATAATGAAGTACAACACCAAGCTCACGTGAAAAAGCTCTTGTTTCGACCTCTCGTTGATTATGAGTGGATTTAATAATCATATCAACACTTTCACATAAACTATCAAGTGAATCATTTATATAATGCGGATATTTCGGAAAAAGTATCGAAACATCCGGCTTTATACTTCCATATATTAAATTGTATTTTTTCAATTTCACACCATACATAAGATATATGTGCTCATATATTTTCTTAGCATACATAGCGTGTGTTGCAGACATCAAAGTTATCGCCCTCTATCCTTTATTCTTCATCTAATTTTAGAATTGATAGAAATGCTTCCTGAGGAACATCAACCGTGCCTAATTGTCTCATCTTTTTCTTTCCTTCTTTTTGTTTCTCTAATAACTTCTTCTTACGAGTTATATCTCCACCATAACATTTAGCAAGAACATCCTTACGCATTGCAGAAATAGTTTCTCTCGCAATTACTTTTCCACCTATTGCAGCTTGTATTGGTATTTCAAACATTTGTCTTGGTATTGTTGTTTTTAGCTTTTCAGCCATTTTTCTTCCTCTTGCATATGCTTTATCTTTATGAACAATCAAAGAAAAAGCATCTATCAAATCACCATTTAATAATATATCTAGTTTAACCAAATCTGACTCTTTATAGCCAATAATTTCATAATCAAATGAAGCATATCCCTTTGTCCTAGATTTTAGCGCATCAAAGAAATCGTAAATAATTTCATTAAGTGGCATTTCATAAACAAGAATAACTCTATTTTCGTCCATATATTGCATATTCTTGTAAACGCCTCTTCTATCTTGGCAAAGCTCCATTATATTTCCAACATACTGTTTTGGAAGCATTATATCAGCCTTTACAATAGGCTCTTCCATCTTAGATATTTCTTGTGCTGGTGGTAAATCAGTTGGATTATATAAATCAAATTTAGTTCCATCAGTCTTTATAACTTTATAGATAACACTTGGTGCAGTCGTTATTACATTTAGGTCATACTCTCTATCTATTCTTTCTTGAATAATCTCCATATGAAGTAAACCTAGGAATCCACATCTAAAACCAAAGCCCAATGCAACAGAAGTTTCAGGTTCCCAAAATAAAGAAGCATCATTCAAAGAAAGCTTTTCAAGTGCTACCTTTAAATCTTCGTAATCACTACCATCAGCAGGATAAATTCCACAATAAACCATTGGAGTAATCTTTTTATATCCCGGAAGTGGCTCCTTTGCTGGATTATTCTTTAAAGTTATTGTATCACCAACGTGAATATCTGAAACATTCTTTATGCTTGCAGCAACATAACCAACTTCGCCAGTTTTTAGTTCATTTGTTGGTACATATGTGCCAGCTCCAAAATATCCAACCTCAGAAACAACATAGCTTTTGCCAGTCGCCATAAAGTCAACTTCGTCGCCAACTTTAATGCTACCATCTTTCACTCTAACAAAAGCAACCGCACCTTTATAATTATCGTAATACGAGTCAAATATAAGTGCTTTTGTTGGAGCGTCCTCATTTCCGCTTGGAGCAGGAATTTTATTAACAATAGCTTCAAGCACTTGGTCAACATTAAGTCCCGTTTTAGCAGAAATTCTAGGAGCATCTTGTGCTTCTATGCCAATAACATTTTCAATTTCATTTATAACCATCTCAGGATCTGCACTAGGTAAATCAATTTTATTTATTACTGGTACTATTTCCAAATCATTATCCAAAGCCAGGTACACATTCGCAAGAGTTTGTGCTTCAACACCTTGAGAAGCATCGACAACCAAAATTGCTCCTTCACAAGCAGCTAAACTTCTTGAAACCTCGTACGTAAAGTCAACGTGCCCTGGTGTGTCAATTAGATTTAATATATATTCTTTACCATCTTTCGCTTTATAAGTCGTTCTAACAGATTGAAGCTTTATGGTTATTCCTCTTTCTCTTTCTAAATCCATATTGTCCAAAACCTGTTCTTGCATTTCACGCTTAGTTAAAACACCAGTAAGTTCAATAAGTCTGTCCGCAAGAGTGGATTTTCCGTGGTCTATATGTGCTATAATGCAAAAATTTCTAATATTATCTTGATTACTCAAAAGTATTTCCTCCATTTCTGTGTTCTACGCCGCCTATTATATCAGCAAAAACAGTCTTTTGCAATTACGTTATTTTACCAAATATCTCTTAATTTTTAGAGTTGTTGTCTTTTCAAACTCTTGCTCTCTAACAGTTATCTCTTTTATGTGCTTATATGTAACTAATTGCTCATTAACAGCCTTTACTTCTTGCCACAATTTTTCCTTTAACTCTTCATCTGAAAGCTTTCCAAACCTTTCTTTAACAGTTTCGTAATCTGGTACAATTATCGCAGAAATAATTGTATCATCTTTTTCTTTGTTATCCTTTTGGTATACCATACTTTCCTTAATAATATCAGATTTGTTTAGCAAAGACTCAATTTCTTCTGGATAAACATTTTTGCCATTCTTAGTTATAAGCACACTTTTTAATCTTCCCGTTATAAACAAAAATCCCTTATCATCAAAATATCCCAAGTCTCCTGTATGTAACCAACCGTCTTTTAAAACCTTTTTAGTAGCCTCTTCATCATTATAATATCCAATCATAACATTATCGCCTTTGGCACAAATCTCACCAATTCCCTCGTCATTAGGATTATCAATTTTTAACTCAACACCTTTTACTCGAACTCCTGCAGCAGCATCATTATAATAATGGTCTCTATTTACCGCAATTAGAGGAGCACACTCGGTTAGCCCATAACCCTGAATAAACTCAATACCAAGCTCTCTAAAACCAGCACTTACCTCTGGATTAACAGCAGCTGCGCCAACAATACAAAGCCTCAACTTGCCACCAAAATTCTCGTGGATAGACTTAAAAACAATCTTTCTAATATCAATGCCAACTTTCAAAAGGGCATTACTTACCTTTATAATTGCTTTTAACTTTTTAGCAAGTCCTTTCTTATTTATTGTTGTCCAAAGCTTAGCATACATATTTTCAAATATAGCAGGAACGCCCAAAATCAAAGTAGGATGAGCTTCTTGCATATTTGGCAAAATATATCTAAGACCCTCACAAATAGCAATAGAAGAACCTCTATAAAGTGGTATCAAAAAGCCAGTTGTACATTCATATGTATGATGAACTGGAAGAATAGAAAAAAATCTATCTTCTGGCAAAATCAAAACATTTGCACAAGCAGCCATCATATCAACTGCAATATTTTTATGAGATAGCAAAACCGCCTTAGATTTATCAGTAGTACCCGATGTAAACAATATTATATTAGCGGCTTCATTGTCAATTTTAGCATTCGTAAATCTCTTATCTTTTTTCTTTAAAAGCTTTCTTCCCTTTTCCAAAAGTTTGTTTAATGTAATTTCAGCAGTGCTATCATTATCCATTGAAATATAGTGCTTTATTGGAGTTGAATTTTTACTCTTAATACTCTCTATTTCATCTTTTCTCTTACCTGAATAAACAATAGCAGTAGTATTTGAACGAGTAAGTAAACTCTCTATTTCAGCCTCTGGTAACTCCTTATCAAGTGGCACAATTGAACCAGTTCCATTAACAACAGCCAAATACGTTATACACCACTCATATCTATTTTCGCCAATAACAGCAATATTTTTACCTTTAAGCCCCATATCAATAAGTGCCGTCCCCAAAGCATTAACATCAGATAACACTTGCGAATACTTAATCTCAACATATGGTTCTCCACTTTTTTTCTTAACTAAAAAAGCTGTTCTATCTCTAAATTCTCTACAAGAAGATTCAAGCATTTCTTTTAAATTTTTAATTTTCTTAACCTCATAAAAAGGATATGGCGCGTTCTTTTTCATAAAATAATTCATTCCTTTCAAGTTTATTACAATATTCAAAATTAGTAAAAATAAGCGATTTATAAGCAATAAATTAAAGTTTCTTATACAAACTGTGCACTACCACTTATACCTTGCACATCAGCCTTTTAAACTGCAAAACACAATGGGCTATTTATTCACAACAACGGCTCTAAAATGATACTTTGTGTATGAGTCTGTAGAAGTAAAATCAAAATAACCAGACTTTAATAATCTAACAACATATGGATTAGCTGTTGTTGGATAATTGGCTGTAAGCCTGTCCCAGTTAGTTTCAGCCATTGCATCTCCAACCTTGTTCACAATACCCGTGCTAGAACTAGCATCAAGTTCATACAAATCAGTATACTTCGTGCCAGCTAGGTTTTGGCTAACGCCCTTAACACCAGCTGCAACGACCTCATTCTGCTCTATAAAATCAATTTGATTAAAAGCATTCTTAGCAAACATTAAATAAAGAGCAGCAGCATACTCTGTATTTGTCATCAAATGACTTGAAACATTATCATTTTCAGGAATCCAGCCAGCAGCATCAGAAGCAGCATTAAAAACATTTTTAGCAGAATCAGACGTATTCATAGCCACCCATATGCCTGCGAGCTCAACGCCATTAGTTCTAAAAGCAGGATGAACTATATAATCATCTGGCAAAACCTCATTATTAGCCATATAATTCGTATTTTCTTTCAAAAATACAACCTTAATTGCAGATGATGGCACACTCGTTTTAGCATTCTTAACATTATCATAACCATTATAATACTCTTGAATAGAATATGCGTATCTAGGAATCCAAATATAAGTTATATCCTCATCAGTCACACTTCCATCATAATCAGTATCATACTTCATTTTTGCAAAGATAGCAGCGGCATCACTATAATTATACCAACTATCCTCAAACACATCTGCAACGAGACTTTCGCCATCAGCAGCAATAGGATACATATGTTCATAAATTAAAGGCCTATTCACCCCTCTATTTTCATCAAAAGAGACATCAATAATATTCTTTTCAAGTTTCTTTATGATAGAAAAAGAAGTATCCGCCAAAACCTCTGACTTATTCTCATCTTTATACATTTTCAAGGTATAAATATTTTCAATCTGAGAATCACTACTAATAGATTCCTTACTCATATATATAGGTCTCTTTTCATTGTAATACTTTTCAAGCTCAAATTTTCTAAGCTCATCATAATCAATCTCAACATCATTAACAACATTCAAGTCTAGCAAATCATCATCTCTTCTAATAGCATTGCAAATAACATCAAGCTTATCAATAGCCTCTTTCTTTCTTGCACTAGAAATAGCCCCAATGCCATTATATGTAACTATCGACGTCATCATAATAATAACAATAACTGTAACAACAAGAGACACAACCGACATACCCTTAGAATTCTTCATAAAAACTCCTCCATTTGTACAAACTCACTCTCTATCCATTATATATTATTAAGTTCAATTTTCAAACAAAAAGAAAAAAATTCCATAATATTTTTTGAAAAAAAGCTCAAAATAATACTGTGACAAAATTTTATAAAATGGAGTGGTTATTATGGCAAAAATAAGTTGTTCAGTTTGTAGTTGTGCATACAACTCACCAGATAAAAATGAGTGTACATTAAAGACAATACAAGTATGTCCTTGTAAGAACTGTAAAACAGGGTCACCAGAAGACGAAACTTGTTGCAGTTCATATTTAGAGACGCACTAGAACATCAAAAAAATTCCGTATAATTCTGAAAAAGCAGTTAAAAATAAAACTTTGAAATCTTATTTAGAAGTTTAACTTTGCTAAAAAAATAAAAACAGAAAAATACAGAAAAAACAAAAATTCGAGTTTAAATATTGAACCTAAATTGCTTTGACTAATAGTTTAGCAACAAGTTTCAATTTATTTAAGCTCGATTTTTTATTTAAAATACCATTAAGGCTATTTTTTTACTTTTACTTAATATTCCAAGTATTAATGCAAAAGAGCCTTTAGTTGAAGGTAGTAACATAATCCAGAAGTAAGTCATAGTATACAGTGGCATACTCAGATCCAAAGTAAACATATGGCGAAGTTAATTTAATTTTCATCTTCACCAGGAATATGCAAACCCTTAGCGGTAATTTGTATATCTAACACATTCATAGCAGTTAATCTATCTATATCTTTCTTAGCCTTCTCTTTTAAAACTTTCATTACATCAGGTAAATTATGACCATATTCTAAAACAACATCAATATAAACAATCAAACCATCTGGATAATTTTCAATCTTTATTTTTTGAATTTTGTATATTCCATCAATATCTTTGCTCGCATACTCTACAATTGCCCTCAAAACGTTATCTGAAATTATATATTTACCTAAGTAACTAAAAGTCGGTCTTATTATTGACTTTTCCGTCATAAAAGGAGTTGTTCCTTTTCCTTTCCATTTGAATATCTGTAATGGGTCAAGTAAGTATCCAGAAAAATCTTTTTTTATTTCAAAAGTTGGCACTGGTATTACATGTTTACCTTCGGACATCCTTATACTTCTTGCAAGTTCCATCTCTTGTGGCGACGAAACATCTTGAATGTAAACGGTTTCAGATATTGGTGGCAAATCTAAATTTTTCACAATTTTATTTACCATATCGTCAGATGTACCTAATATAAGAATTGCATCTGGTTTCTTATCTCTTATCGCGTTTTTCATTTCTTCTGCCTGACCTTCAAATGAAAACAAAGCTCTTTTTACTGACTCTATTTTCGTGCTAGCTCTTTTTGCAGATGTGCCTGCAATCAATTTATTGTCATGTATTAAAATTGCATCATCAATTATATAGTTAATACCTTTATTTTTAGCAACCATCTGTGCTCTATGACTTTTGCCTGTTCCGCTTGGTCCGACAAAAGCAACAATTCTAATATCTTTATTTTCCACTATAAGCACCTGCCTTAAATCTTTACTAGCCATACATCCATATCATAATTTTGCCTCTAAAAGCCGATTATTATAAATGTTCAAGATATATGACTAGTAATTTATCCCTTTTGTACCATTTTATACAATACGCATTAAATTAACTCTGCCTTGATCATCTATTTCAATAACTTTAACCGCAACTGTATCTCCTATCTTTACAACATCCTCAACCTTTTCAACTCTTTCTTTTGCAAGTTTTGAAATGTGTATCATTCCTTCTTTTCCAGGAGCAATTTCAACAAATGCACCAAAGTTCATTATTCTTACAACTTTACCAACATATGTCTTTCCAAGTTCAAGTTCCATTGTTATTGCTTCTATAGTCTCCTTCGCTCTCATTGCCATTTCCGAATCTTGTCCAGCAATGAACACTCTTCCGTCATCTTCTATATCTATTTTAACTCCTGTATCAGCAATAATCTTATTTATTACCTTTCCACCACTACCTATAACGTCTTTAATTTTATCTGGATTTATCTCCATCGTTATGATTTTAGGAGCATATTTAGATATTTCTTTTCTTGGTTCTGCAATAGCTTTAAGCATAACTTCATTTAAAATATACATTCTAGCTGTTCTTGTTCTCTCAAAAGCTTGTTTAATTATATCATATGTCAAACCATCAATTTTTATATCAACTTGAATTGCTGTGATACCGTTCTTAGTTCCTGCAACTTTAAAGTCCATATCTCCAAAGAAGTCTTCAAGTCCTTGAATATCTGTAAGCATAACATATCTATTTCTGTCTCTATCATCTGTTACAAGACCTGTTGAAATTCCTGCAACTGGTTCTTTTATTGGAACACCAGCAGCCATAAGTGATAATGTGCTTCCACAAATACTTCCCTGAGATGTTGAACCATTTGAAGATAAAACTTCTGAAACAACTCTTATTGTGTATGGGAATTCTGATTCTGATGGAATTACTGGTGCAAGCGCTCTTTCTGCAAGTGCTCCGTGACCAATTTCTCTTCTACCAGGACCTCTTGATGGTCTAGCTTCTCCAACACTGTATGGTGGGAAGTTGTAATGGTGAATGTATCTCTTTGTTTCTTCTTCATCAAGTCCATCTAATTCTTGTTCGTCTCCAATTGTTCCAAGTGTTGTTACAGACAATACTTGTGTTTGTCCTCTTGTGAATAAAGCACTACCGTGTGCTCTTGGTAATAAATCAACTTCACAGCTCAATGGTCTTATCTCATCAATAGCTCTGCCATCAACTCTTTTATGTTCTTCTAATATCAAGTGTCTAACTGTCTTCTTTTCAAGCTTGTACACAGTTTCACCAATTAAAGGCTTAATAGCTTCGAACTCTTCTTCTGAGTGATTTGCTTTCAAAAATTCTTCTATCTCAGTTTGTAAGTTTGCAACGTTATTGTCTCTTGTATCCTTATCTTTTTCTTGAACAGCTTCGCACATCTTTACACTGGCAAAGTTATATACTTCATTGAATAAATCATCTGGAACAGCACAAGATTCATACTCGAATTTTGGCTTTCCAATTTCCTTTTGCATATTTTCAATAAATTCTGCAATCTTCTTAATTTCACTATGACCTTTAATTATAGCTTCAAGCATAACATCTTCTGGAATTTCATCAGCACCAGCTTCTATCATAGAAACTTTTTCTTTCGTTCCAGCAACCGTTAGATTAAGTCTATTTTTTGCTCTTTGTTCTAATGTTGGGTTTATAACTATTTCACCATCAACATATCCAACACTAACTGCTGCTGTTGGTCCATTGAAAGGAATATCTGAAATAGATAATGCAGCAGATGTACCAATTTGAGCTGCAACTTCTGGTGAACAATCAGGATCAACAGAAAGAACCATTGCATTTACGCAAACATCATTTCTTAAATCTTTTGGGAATAATGGTCTGATTGGTCTATCAATAGCACGTGAAACTAAAATAGCCTTGTCAGATGGTTTTCCTTCTCTTTTTATAAAGCTTCCTGGAATTTTTCCAACTGAATATAATCTCTCTTCATAATCTACTGAAAGTGGGAAAAAGTCGATCCCCTCTCTTGGTTTCTTTGAAGCTGTAACATTAACTATAACAGCAGTATCACCATATCTAACAAGCACGCTGCCATTAGCTAGTCCAGCCATTTTGCCAGTTTCCAAAGTTAATTGTCTTCCGGCAAGTTCCATTGAATAACTTTTAAACATATATATTTCTCCTTTTCCGAGGCCGTGCCTCTTTTTTATTATATAAAAAATGAAAATTTAAAAGTCAATGACCCCTAACTTTCATATGTCGAAACTTAGCTCGACTTTAAAGGTGCACTATTATTGCTTAATAGCAGAAAAATATATTTCACTTTTACTGCTTTTTAGCAAAAAATATAATGCACTTAACTCGGGAGTTTTATATGTAGCTGTAGTGTCTAAAGATTGCTAAAATCTCCACACATTACACCTACATCATAAAAAATTCCTAAGTTTAGATTTTTTTAAGGGAGGCAACTTTAATAAGTTTACCTCCCTCATAATTACTTTCTCAAACCTAATCTATCGATTAAAGAACGATATCTTTCAACATCAGTCTTTTCTAGATATTTAAGTAAGCCTCTTCTTTGTCCAACCATTTTGAAAAGTCCTCTTCTAGAATGATTATCTTTTTTATGAACTTTTAGGTGTTCTGTAAGCTCAGCTATTCTATTTGTAAGCAAAGCAATTTGAACTTCTGGTGAACCAGTGTCGCCTTCGTGAGTAGCATATTCTTTAATAATTTGAGCCTTATCCATCTTGAATTACCTCCTTCTTTTAATAATAATCGCCTATGAGCTAGAAACGTTAACGGAGATATTGTTAAGGTGTCCATCTCAAGGTTCGTTAGTATTATATAACATAATCTTGCATAACGCAATAGTAAAATTTCATATTTTTTCTTGCCCTAGCTCTAATTTATCCACTTTTCGTTCAATTTCACGAAAAGATAATAAATTTTCAATATTCCATTTATCATCAAGTATTCTTGTGGGATTTTCTCGTTAGTAAAACCAAATTTTTGTGCAAAATGTATTTATGATTCATTTTTTAACACAACATTGTAAAAAAAATACTGAATCTTTACACACTTTGATTCAGTATTCTTTTTGTCACAAGCAACTATTTAATTTTGAAATGAAGCTTAATTCTAGCCTCTAAGTATTATTAAAAATATTAAAACAAAGAATAAAAATCTACTGCTACAACAGCAGTTGTTTGACATTGAGTTGTTACAGTCTCCCATTCTTATACCTCCTTTTGCTTTTATACTCTATTTTATGCAAGAGCAATGCAAAGTGTTACTATGATAATATTATTTATTCTAATATAAAAGATTTCCTAATTTTTCGCCTTTTGCTTCTTTTATATTCCAAGCTCCATTTTCATATTTCCAAATAACATCCACTTGATCTAATATATCTAGATTGTCAAAACCTTTTATTCTCTGTTTTGTTTTTATTCCATAATAATCGTTTAACTCCACAAATTCTACCTTAGTAAATCCTGAAGTTGTTATATTATTTTTAGTTCCTGTAACTCTTCCGCTTTCGTCATAGAAACCACTTGTTATGTAATTTTCTTTTTTATCATTTATCTCAATTTTCTTTTCATAATTTATTTTTCTAGCTGTTATATGAGCCTTAAAGCCATCTAGAAATGCACCTGTAAATATTAAACCTCTGTTATCTTTATTTTTAAATATTTCTTTGCTTTCTCCATTGCTTATAGTTAGTATCCTAACTGTATTAGTTGTGTCCTCATTTTCGGCAATTAAAACTATATCATTTATTCCATCTCCTGTTACATCTTTTAAATATATTTTGGGCTTATTTGCATTTAGCTTTTTCAAGTTTCCTCTTATAAATTCTTGATTCTGAGTGTCATACACAACAACATCAATGTTGGTTGCATCTGTTTCTGATACTTCTGATTTTTCACCTATAACTATTATCATATCTTTTTCGCCATCACCAGTAACATCATCAATTTCATAATTAAGCACATACATTGTTGTTCCATAATCTATTCCTGTAAATTCATCGCCAACATCTATTTCTAACGGTTTAAATTCTATTGTTTCTTCCTTTTTTGAAATCGTATTAAACACAACAACTAAAATTACCAGAATTACTATTATAAATATAGATTTTGTTTTCATAAAAAAACTCCTCCTTTAATACATAAGTATTAGGAAGAGTTTAATTATATTCTTTATTTTATCATTATTTTAGGTTTTATAATGGATTAGCAGAAAGTTTTATTACTAAGTTCATATTGTCATCTTTTGCTACAATATTTTTTCTTATCTGACCACATTTCTTGCATTTATAAACAATCACATAACCTTTTTTTGAATTATTCTCTATTCCTATCGGCTCTAACATTCCGTGACATTTTTCTAGTCTATCTCCTGGATTTATATCAACGTGTTTTGCATATAGACAATATGGGCAATGGTCTCTGCAAGTGTATCCTAACTTGCTAACTTTCTTGCCACAATTTTCACATATAAATTCTTCATCTATAACAGTAAAATTACCCATTTAAAACTCCTTTTTATCTATAAAAACAACCGCCACCCAAAAATTCTCTAAGTATTGAATTTATTGGGACTTCATTTATATCTATTGGCAAGAAATATCCTAAAAATTCAGATAGTCTTCTTGCTTCTGCATACTCAGCTTCGCTTCTTTCAACCTTAGCAAGTTCTGGCTCTAAGAAAGGCTTTATAACTGCTGCTTCATAGATTAGTGATGAATTAAACATAACATCAGCATCTTCTTGATATGGGAAAATGTATTTTTCTTCACCATTTCTAACTGATGGCCACATTTTAAGTGTTGAAACTGGCGAATGTCCTCTAAATGAACTATCTCTCATTATCCTTCTTATAAGTCTAGTATCAGCTGTTGATATTCTATTGTAATCATCAATATTTAGTGCCGTTAATGCGCTTATGTATATCTTAAATTTATTTTTTCTCGGAATAGCAGCTGTCATTTTTTCATTTAATCCGTGAATTCCTTCTACTATCAAGACCTGATTTTCTTCTAGTTTTGCGAATTTTCCTTCATAAACCCTTGTACCAGTTGTAAAATCAAATGTTGGTAAACTTACTTCTTCACCATTTAATAGTGCTGTCAATTGTTCATTAAACAATTCTAAGTCAAGGGCTTCTAAACATTCAAAATCATAGTTTCCATCTTTATCAACTGGTGTTTTATCTCTGTTAACAAAATAATTATCCATAGATAAAGCAACTGATGTGATTCCATTTACTCTTAGTTGAATTGCTAATCTCTGTGCGAAAGTAGTCTTTCCAGAAGATGAAGGCCCTGCTATCAAAACAAGTTTCTTTTTCTTATCTGCTGCTATCATATCTGCAATTTGTGCTATTTTCTTTTCGTGCAAAGCTTCTGATATTTTAACAAGTTCAGAGGCCTTACCATTCTTTATCCAGCTATTCAATTCCGATACATTTTGTACACCTAGCACCCTGTGCAATTTCTCATATTCATTAAAAGTTGCATATAATTTTTTAGTTTCCTTTATTTTCTCAATTCTTGTTGGATTTGAACGTCTTGGATAAACTAAAAGTGCGCCTTTTTCATATGGCAACAAATCATAGTATTTCATATAACCTGTTGAAAGTGGCATAACTCCATAAAAATAGTTAACTGTATTTCCACAAGAATATAAAGATACGTGTGATTTCATTCTATCCTCGATAAGTCCAATTTTATCTAGTCTATTGCTCTTCATATATAGTTTTTTAGCATCTTCAACAGATAATTCACTTTTGACAAATTGAATGTCCTTTTTAATAATTTCATTCATTTTTTCTTTTACTTTTTCTATTGCTCCGTCTGGTATATCACTTCCATCAGCCGTTTCGCAATATAGTGAATATCCTAGTGAATAATTAACTATTATTCTTAAATCTGGATATAACTCTTCAAATGCTTTCGTCATGACAAAAGTTAAACCTCTAACATATATTCTGCATCCATCTGAAAGTGTATAATCTATCAATGATATTTTGCAATCCTCTTCAATATAGTAATCTAGTGGTTTTACCTCATTATCTATATAGCACGCAAGCACCGTACTTGTATCTATCTTTAAATCTTCTTTCAAAAAATCTATAACTTTTTTTCCTTTTTCTATTTCATATTCTTGATGTTCATATTTTACTTTAATCATAAAACAACCTCCTTACGAATATGATTTTAACTAATTATGTTTAAATAGTCAATTAAATATTAAAGCACTTCACCTTTTAAGAACCACGTATGTTCAGAAACTATTCTTATATCTACTTCTTTTCCGATTAAGTCTTTGCTAGCTTCAAAATTTACGACTTTATAACTTCTTGTTCTACCTGTTAGCATATCTTTATTAGTTTTGCTTTCTCCCTCAACTAATACTTTTTGAACTGTTCCAACATACTTCTTAGTTTCTTCTGCTGTTATAGAATCAGCAAGCTCTTTTAATCTCGAAAATCTCTCTGATTTTACCTCTTCTGGGATGTGATTTGGCATCTTTTCGGCTGCTGTCCCTCTTCTAACCGAATAAATAAACATAAATACCTGTTCAAACTTCACTTTTCTAACTACATCTAACGTATCTTCAAAATCTTCTTCTGTTTCTCCCGGAAAACCAACTATTATATCTGTTGTGAAAGAAACATTCTTTACTTTACTTCTTATTTTATCAACTAAATTTAGGTATTGTTCTTTTGTATATTTTCTATTCATAAGTTTTAAAACGTTTGAACTTCCTGATTGTAAAGGCAAATGTATTACCTTACAAACACTATCACATTCAGCTATTGCATCAATTACATCATCTGTAAAGTTCTTTGGATGTGGCGACATAAATCTAACAATATCTATTCCATCTATCTTGTCTATGTCATAAAGTAAATTTGCAAAATTGTAGCCTTCTCCACCGTCATAAGAGTTTACATTTTGACCTAATAGCATTATTTCTTTGTATCCCTCTGCTGCAAGCTCACGTATCTCTTTTAATATATCTTCTGGTTTTCTGCTTCTTTCTCTTCCCCTAGTATATGGTACTATGCAATATGTGCAGAAATTATTACATCCATACATAATTGTAACTAGTGCAGTTCTTCCGCTTGTTCTCTTAACAGGCAATCCTTCAACTATCTCACCGTCTATATTCCAAACATCAAAAACTTTTTTATTATTTACTAATTTTTCAAATATCATTTCTGGAAGCTTGTGTATATTGTGTGTGCCAAATACTATGTCTACTTGCTTATAGCTTTGTTTTACTTTATCCACAATATGCTTTTCTTGACTCATGCATCCGCCAAGACATATTATCATATTATTCTTTTCTTTTAGATTTTTTAGTTCGCCAAGTTTTCCAAAAAGCTTTTCTTCGGCATTTTCTCTAACACAGCAAGTATTAAACACAACCAAATTAGCCTCTTGAATTGTGTCTGTTTCTTCATATCCCATTTCTGTAAGCATTCCCGCAATTTTTTCAGAGTCATTTTCATTAAGTTTGCAGCCCATAGTGTTTATAAAGTATTTAAGACCAGCCGTGTACTCACGTGCTTGTAACATTATTTTTTCTTCATCTTTTATTTTTTGTTTTTCTTCTGCTTCAACCACTATTTTATTCACTCCTTTTGTACCAAAAATAAGGACACCAATAAGATGTCCTTAACATTTTTTATCTATGAAAAACAATTTCAAGGCTTAAATAGCAATCACTTGCCTATTCTTCTTCGCCTTCATCATCTTCTTCATTATGACAACCGTGACAATGGTGCTCTCCACAAGAACCACCGCAACATCCATCATCATCAAACAACAATTCCATTTCAATTGTATTTCCGCATTTTGGGCATTCAAAATCTTCGCCCTCCTCGGGAATTTTAAAAGGAATTATTTCTCCACAGTAAGGACAAGCTGCCTCAAACTCACTATTAAGATTTTCTATCATTTCTTCTTCTATTTGAGAAAGGACATCTAATATCTCTTCTGTCTTTTCTTCAAGTTTCATTTGTCTTTCAGATATTTCAAGAAGTTTATCTGTGAAGATGGTTATAAGTTCAGACACTGACCCCATAACCTTTTCAGCTTCCTCTTTATTAGAAATAGTATCTTTTATTTCATTAACTTTCTTTGTTAATTCTTCCTTCATACTATACCTATACCCTTTCCATATATTCACCAGTACGTGTATCTATACGAATCTTGTCGCCAATCTCAACAAAAAGAGGTACGTTCAAAACATATCCTGTTTGTGTTGTTGCTGGTTTTGTAGCACCTGTTGATGTATCGCCTTTAAAACCTGGCTCTGTATAAGTAATTTCAAGTTCAACAAATATTGGAGGTTCAATTCCAAATACTTTTCCTTTATATGATACAACTTTAACTATCATATTATCTGTTAAGTAATTTAATGTATCACCTAGTTCATCTTTATTTAATGGCAATTGTTCATATGTCTCATTATCCATAAAATAATACATATCTCCATCATTATATAGATATTGCATATCTTTTCTGTCAATTTGTGCTTCTTGCACTTTTTCTGTTGGATTAAATGTTTTTTCTAAAACAGACCCTGTCATTACATTTTTTAATTTTGTCCTTACGAACGCAGCTCCTTTTCCTGGCTTAACATGTTGGAATTCAACTACTCTATATACTTGGCTATCCATCTCAAATGTTACACCATTTCTAAAATCTCCTGCACTTATCATTATTAAAACTCCTCTCGTTTCGTTTTTTACTGTGTCATTTTATAACAAAAAAGCCAATATTTCAAGCCTTTTTTACAATATATGTAGAATATATTTTCCAAAGCAAGTTATTTTACTGAATTTATATGTATGTTTTCAGCTTCAACGCCTAATTCATTTTGAATTATATTTTGAATTTGTGCCACTTTTGCTTCATCTAGTGAATCATCTAGCACAACAACATTAACACTTCCTTTATTTATCAGCACTGAAACCTCTTCAATTCCTTTTAATTTTATTAAATTTTCTGAAATTATAACTGCATTTTTTTCGTCGTTTATCCTTTTTATTTCATTTTGTGCAAACGTTTTTTGCTCGTCGGAAATGCTAGAATCTTTTAGTATGTTCTCATATGTTTCTAATTGTTCTGCATAGCTGTTATTTCTAGCAATTCTATTACTAGAAAAATATTCCGCAGAAGTTGTTTTTACGTCTTTGTCTTCTATGTTGTCAACTATGCCATCTATGTTGGTAACTAAATTAGAGCTATCTACAAAAACAGCATCACCTAAATTTTCGTCCATTATTCCTGTAACTTCCACATCATATACTTTATTAGGATCATTCTTATAATTTAAAAATCCTGCAACTAAAAGCATTACAATAACACTCCACGTAAGTATTTGATTTTTCTTTATGACACTAAATTTAAAGTTCATAGTGTTTCTCCTTTCATTTTATAAATGATTTTTACGTAATTGCTAGGCAAGTGTTTTTTTATTAAATCTATTACTAAATTTTATTAACTTTTTCTAATTGCTTGCACCGGCAAAAACTTGTATTCTGTGATTTGGGACATCTACCGCTGCCGTAACAGCTTTGATTAAGTCTTCTTTCACAGAAACACTTGTAGCACCACTAGCCACAACAATAACTCCAACTATCTCTGGCAATACACTTTGCTTTATCATCGGAGTTTTATCATTTCCATTTTGCTCATAAATAACGTTTTCTTCTGTGCTTGTTTCTTCTGTTTTTCTTTCTCCGCCGTTACTATCTTTCTCACTAACCACAGTTGTTGTTGTTTTAACATCTGTCATCGGAGTTTTCAATACTTCATTTGCATAAGAAATCATAACAGATACTTTGCCAGCACCATTTATCTTAGATAATATGCTTTCTAGCTTTTGTTCAAGGTCTGTTTCATATCCATCTTTCTTAGTGCTGTTTCCAATACTTGTAGGTATTATTGTGTTTGTTCCTGTGCTTTTATTTCCTTTATTGCCATCAAACAAAGTATTTATCACTATCATTACTATGATAGCTAGTATTAAAAATATAACTAAATTCTCAATCATTTTCTTGTTATTAAATTTTTCTAACAATTTCTCCATATCCGCTTTCATTCCTTTCTGTCTCTGCGTTTATCGCAAGACATAAAACTATTTACATATCATTCATTTATTTTTATATTGTTTATGCCATATGTAGATTTAAGCATACTCTTTAAATTAGCGACTTGGACAAAAGAAAGTTTTTTATTCTCGCCATTATACTCGCTTGATACTTCTATTCTAACTGGTGTAACAGTTCCGCTATCTGCTTCTATATTAAGTTTCAAAGCTTTCGGCTCTAATGTTTTTTCATCATATTCGCACTCAATGCTGTGGACAACATATCCAGCATCATTTAAACGTTTTACAATTCCCTCTTCAACGTTTTTCTTATATCTTCCCAGTATCTCTTCGTTATACTGTTCTTCGTAGTTTTTTTCTATATCCACATATTTTTCCTCATTTATTGTCAAGATTTTTTGAATATCAAAATCTTTATGTACTATGCTTATAACTGGATTTATAAGTATTATTGTAATAATCACTCCACAAACAAAAATAACATATTTTCTGTTTGAACTGTCTGGCAAAATCATTTGAATTAGGTTCATAATAAATGATGAACAAATAATTGCAAAAGCATAATTAGACAAGCTTTCTATCATAATAACTTCCTTTCTAAATTGAAAAGTTTCCGATTTTAATCATAATAGTTGTTGAAATAATAAATAGTGCAGATACTGTTGCCATTAGTGCAAAAACAATTTTTATTGAATTACCAACACTGCTTAAACATTTAGAAATTCTATTATCCACAATAGGTTCAATAAGCGCAGCTGCCACATTATACGTAGTCATCATAATTAGCACCCTAATTAGTGGGCTAAGCACGACAGATAAAATAGCAATAACTCCAACTATTCCAACAGCACTCTTAGTTATAGATGCTGCACCCAATATGCTATCTGTTGCGTCACTTAAGGCCTTTCCAACAACAGGTATAACCGTACTCACAAGATTTTTTGTTGCCTTAGCAGTAACTCCATCAACATTAGCAGATAATGTGCCTTCTACAGATAAAATGCCAACAAAAATAATTAGCATAAACTCTAAACTCCAAATGCATACTTTTTGCAGTAATTGTGGTATCTGCGAAACTTTAATATTTTCAGAAATATTGCCAACTAAGATTATCATCGTTGAAATAAAAATAATAGGTAATATAACATTAGTAACAGCCACGTTTATAATAGATACCATTATGAGAAGCACTGGTTGTAACATTCCAACCGAAACAATACTGCCATTTGCCACAAGCAGACTTAGTATAAGCGGAATTAGCATATTCATAAAATTATTTAATTTTGTTATCGTATCACGACATAATGTAATTATCTCAGTGTATGATGCAATAATCATTATAACTATAAAAAGATAACAAACATAAAATGCAATTTCACTAACGTTACCACCAAAAGAAGACTGGATGTTTTTTAGAACTCCGCAAAGAATACTAACAGCTATAATAGAAAAAATTATTTTAGCATTATCCTTTATTTCACCAATAAAAATATCTAAAATTTTATTAAGCAAGTTTTTTTTATTCAAAGCTTGTCCATTAGTGATTTCAGCAACTATATTGTCACTACTTAAATTAGGGAAAAAATCATTCGTATATTCTTTTGTTTCGTTTAAAAAAGCATTTATATCAACACTTGTAGCGAAGCTAATCTTGTTACTCATTAGAAAAATAAAAATCAAACACACTAAAAACTTTTTCATATGTTAGTCTCCTAACTAAATAACTTCCGTAATAGTCTCAATAAGTGTAGATATTATTGGAATAGACATTGTAACAATTAAAATTTTTCCTGCGAGTTCAATTTTAGAACTAATTGCACTTTCTCCCGCATCTTTACACATATTTGAGGCAAATTCAACTAAGTACGCAATTCCAGTTATTTTTAAAAGTATCTTAAAAAACTCTTTGTTAATTCCAACCGTATCAACTAAATTATCAAGCAATGCCACAACGGCTCCAACTTTACTAATTGCAAAAAGTAGCAAAGTCGCTCCTGCAATAACCGAAGCATAAATTGCATATTCACTTTTATATTGTTTCAATAAAACAATAATAAACGTTGAAACAAGTCCAAATGCTACAATTTGAGTTATATTCATAGTAATTCTCCTATCTATAAATTAAACAACGTTTTAACTGTGTTAAATAACTCACTAATCTCTTTAACTACCATAGCAAGTACAATTACAAGGCCTGTCAAAGTAGTCATCATAGCTTGATCCTCGCGTCCTGCCCTAACTAAAACCTGATGAAGCACGGCAACAAGTATTCCAATTGCAGCAATTTTAAAAAGTAAATCAATACCCATAGTGAACCTCCTAAAACTATAAAATAATTATGATAAGTATAAGTCCACACAACACTCCCATATTTCTATATAGTTTAAAATTTCTGTTTTTTTCTTCACGTGCATTATCAAGTTGAGATTTTAAAGCAGTTTGCACTAACCTAATATTTTTAAGTTGCCCTTCTAAATCTGTCTGCCCCAAAGAAATACCAAGCTCCTTTATAATTTCAATATCGTCATTATTCAAATTTAGAAACACTTTTTCATCATCAATAACCTGTTTAAAAATATCACCAGCACTAGCATTCTTGTTTTCTTTAACTTCTTCGGCAGTTATGTAAAAAATTCTATAAATCTTTGTCTTAACATTATCAGCAATATATAAAAAAGAAGTACTTAAAGAATCATATGTATATTTAATTCTGGTCTCAAAAATTTCAAGAGCGAGCAACAAATCGTTAATCTCCGAAACCCTTGACGAAAACTTGTTTGCAAGCAAATACCCAATAAAAGTTGAAATGCCAAACACAGTGGCAACCAGAAAACATTTAAGAATAAATAGCAACATACTTATCATCCTCCAATTTATAAATATTTTTTAACGAACCTGGTGGACCATTTTTAGACAGCAAAACAACATATCTAAAAATTTTATTATCCAAAAACGGCTGAGGTAAATCATATAAAGAACTTCCGTGAGCAGTCAATAATAATTTCACACCTAAGCAAACAGCCTCAAAAATTGCACTTTCATCATCTCTTCCACCAATTTCATCAGTAGCAATAATTTGAGGTGCCATACTACGCACCATCATTCTAATTCCAATGCACTTTACACAACTATTCATAACATCAGTTCTAATACCAATATCATTTTGAGATACACCTCTATATGTTGCAGCTATTTCAGAACGTTCATCAACTAACCCAATAGTATAGTGCTTAATTTTCTCATTTCCATCACTTAGTACCCTAATCAAATCCCTCAGTAAAGTAGTTTTTCCACAGCCTGGTGGAGAAAGTATAATTGTGTTTTCAAAATCATCATCATAAATCAAATTCAAGATCTTTAAAGAACAACCCTTAACTTCCCTTGCTATACGAATATTCAAACTAGATATGTATTTTATATTTTTAATATTTCCATTTTCAAAAATTGACGTACCTGCAATTCCAATTCGATGCCCGCCTCTAATCGTTATAAAACCAGAATTAAGCTCATTTTGAACCGCATAAATAGAGTTGTCTGAAAAGTTTTCTAGCAGACGAAGTATATCTTCAACAGTAGCAAAATAGCCCAATATTTCTTCACAATCATAAGAAGAAACAATAATAGGTTTATCAATTCTAATGCGGATTTCTTGTGCCTTGTCCAACATTTCATCATTGCAAGTTTCAAACTTGTCCCTAATCTTTTCAGGAAAATATGTAAGAATTTCATCATTTATTTTTTGAAGCATATACTTCTCACCTCTATAATATGTATATGCAAGTAGATATAAAAATAGAACTAAATTTTAAAAATTTTCATTAACATTCTTTAACAAGTTTTCTAGTGTATAAAAAATAAAGGGGCTATAAAAAGCCCCCCTTAAACTAATTTTTTTCAAGTAACCAGTCTATTACATTAAAAATCTATAAATTTATAAAGTTTTGGAAATTAGAATTCAATTTCAGTCTTTTATGGTAATAAAATTATAACCAATTTTTGATTTCTTAACTTTTTATTCTTTTACTTGCAAAATCTGTGCTTTCCTATGGTTACTGTCATTGGTCTTGACCATATCCACTTGTTTGTTGCTGTTGCAGGATTAAAATAATACACAGCACCACCTGATGGGTCCCAGCCGTTCATCGCGTCTCTCGCAGCGTTATATGACTGCTGTGATGGCTCTAAGTTTATTTGTCCATCGCTTACTGCGTCAAATGCTCCTGCTTGATAAATAACACCTGCTATTGTGCTTGGAAATCTTGAATCATTCACTCTATTTAATATAACCGCTCCTACTGCCACCATTCCTGTGTATGGCTCTCCACGTGCTTCTCCATGTATTGCCCTTGCAAGTAGGTTTACATTCGATTTGTCTGTTCCAGCACTGCTACTATTGTTGCTAGATATTCCTATTGCGGCAAGTGTAGCATTTCCCGCTATTCCATCTACATTCAAGCCATTTGCTTTTTGAAAGTATTTAACTGCTGACACTGTTCTACTTCCATACACGCCATCAACTGTTCCAGTATAATAGCCCCAATTTTTTAATCTTGTTTGTATTTGTCTCACTTCTGAGCCAGAAGAACCATACTTTGATAGTACCTCTGCCATTCCTTTTCCTTGCTCTGCTAAGTATACTATTCCTATATACGTATAAAAAATTATGAACAATATCATTGCCACTGTAAATCTATTTTTTCGCAAAAAATCACCTTCCTCGGAATTTTTCTCTAATATATAAGATAGTATCTTCCGAAAAAGGTAATTATATGCAATTTATATTTATTTCTTTTTTATTGAAAACCAAGAAAGCACAATTCCTATAACATTTACTATTTCTGTCGCATAATTTATTCCCATATGCTTTCCTATTGCTTTTCCTAATACCGTAGATGCAGTTACTGTTGCAGTTACCAGCATTGTTATAACTGATATATCTGCTTTTCCAAGCGAAGTTGCAATGTTAACTGATATAAGTGCACTTGTTGCACCACTCAAAACTCCACAAATATCTCCTATTACGTCTCCACAAACATTAGAAACTTTGTCAGCATTTTTTATTACTGCCACAGACTGTTTGGCGCCTCTTTTTTTATCTGCTGCTTTTGCGTGAAAAGGTGCTTCATCTGCTGCCGTTACTGCTGTTGCAATTAAATCTGAAATCACTCCAATTAAAATTACAAGTATCAAAATTAAAATTGAAACTGCAATATTCAAATTTTCAACTACTTCGGTTGATAAATAGTTGAAAACAATTGATAGTATAAATGTTATTATAAAAATTTTTATAAGCCACGGAGAGTGACTTTTTAAGCTTTTCTTTCCTTTGCTCAATTATATATTTCTCCTTTAATTTGTTTAGTAACAGTATTTATATGCACTAAAATATTTATATATAGGTGGTAACGTTTTAGATAAATTTTGCGGCTTAGGTCTAGAAGGATTTCCCTACTATCTGCTAAGATGTCGCCGTCTTAGCTGTTTCCATTTAAAGATAGCATCTTACTGTCGCCAAATAAGAGCCTAGATTACCACTTAGTCCACACTTCAATCCCTAAAACGTCTCTTTTAAGAATGTTCTAGAAGTTTTCCCAGACATCACGTCTCAACTGTTTATCTTCTTTTGCAATGCTGATTTCAATATCTAAAAGATATATTCGCCAGCATCGCTCAAAGAAAGCTACTCTGTGTACTTGCTTTTGCATAAACAAGCCTCGCAGGTTTATCATAACTTACTGAGAGTAAGTATGTCTCCACGGTAAAAGGGTCAACGCCCGTATGCCATTACGGATCGCCCTTAAACCTTACTCCCTAAGTAAACCCTCGACTGGGCGTCGCGAGCAAAACTTAAAGAACTTCATCGATATGCTCTTTCAGTAGATTTTTAGGCCTACCCTCGCAGTCGATAGTGAAAACTAGAATAACACACCACCTTTATTTAAATTTTCGCTATATTTAATATCTGATACAAAATTATGTTAAAATTCAGTTCACACAAGAATATTGATTTTTAATTATATCTAAAATTCAAATTTCTTATTCTTTTTCTATTAGACTTTCGCCTGTCATTTCCGCAGGTTGCTCAACACACATTATTTCTAACATTGTTGGTGCTATATCTGCAAGTCTTCCTTCTTTTAATTTAACACCGTCATCAAGACCAATTGCAACTAATGGAACTGGATTTGTTGTGTGTGCTGTATGTGGATCTCCTGTTTCATAATCTATCATTTGCTCAGCGTTTCCGTGGTCAGCAGTTATTATCATTGTGCCGTTTACACGTTTTACTTCTTCAACAACTCTTCCGATACATTCATCTATCGTTTCAACTGCTTTTATTGCAGCATCCAATATTCCTGTATGTCCAACCATATCACAATTTGCATAATTTAAGATTATTACATCATATGCACCTTTTCTAATTGCATCAACTAGTTTGTCTGTAACTTCATATGCACTCATTTCTGGTTTTAAATCATATGTTGCAACTTTTGGAGAAGCAACTAATATTCTATCTTCATTTTCATATTTTACTTCATTTCCACCATTAAAGAAGAATGTAACGTGTGCATATTTTTCTGTTTCTGCGATTCTTAATTGCTTATATCCTAATTTACTGATATATTCTCCAAAGGTATTTTTGATAGGCTCTGTTTTATACGCTATCTCAACATTTGGAATTGTATCGTCATAATCTGTCATACATACGTATGTCAATGGCATTTGTTCTCTTTCAAATCCTGTAAAGTTGTCATCAACAAAAGCTCTTGTTATTTCTCTTGCTCTGTCTCTTCTAAAATTGAAAAAGATTACTGAATCGTTTGGCTTAATTAAAGCAACTGGCTTATCATTTTCTGTGATTACAGTTGGTTTAATAAATTCATCAAATTCTTCTCTTTGATATGCATTTTCTATTGCATCAACAGCTGTTTTTGCAGTAAATCCCTCTCCCTTAGTTAGAGCATCATAAGCAAGTTTTACTCTATCGTAGTTAGTGTCTCTGTCCATTGCATAGTATCTACCAGAAATACTTGCAATTTTTCCAACACCAACTTCTTTTATCTTGTCTTCTAACTCTATTATGTACGTTTCACCAGATGTTGGTGGAGTGTCTCTTCCATCTGTAAAACAATGAACATACACTTTTTCTAATCCTTCTTTTTTGCATAATTCTAATAATGCAAATAAGTGATTGATATGTGTATGAACTCCGCCATCTGATGTAAGTCCCATAAGGTGCATATCACTATTATGCTCTTTGCAATTCTTGACAGCTTTTAAAAATGCTTCATTCTCAAAGAAATCACCATCTTGAATTGACTTTGTAATTTTCGCTAAGTCTTGATAAACAATTCTTCCAGCACCAATATTCATATGTCCAACTTCTGATGTTCCCATTTGACCATCTGGAAGTCCAACATTTAAGCCACTTGTGTGCATTATTGTGTGAGGATATTGTTTCATTATTGAATCAAGATTTGGTGTTTTGGCAAGCTTAACAGCATTGCCATCTTCTCTTTCATTTATGCCCCATCCATCTAATATAGCAAGCATAACTAGTTTTTTACTCATATTTTCGTCTCCCTTTATTTATCATAATTTACAATTTTAGCGAATTCTTCTGCATCTAAACTTGCACCACCAACAAGACCACCATCAATATTAGACATATTAAATAAAACTTTTGCATTTGAAGATTTTACACTACCACCATATTGGATGATAACATCTTTTGAAACATCGCCATACTTTGAATTGATTTTTTCTCTTATCCAAGTGCAAACTTCATTAGCGTCTTCTTTCGAAGCTGTTTTTCCAGTTCCTATAGCCCAAATTGGTTCATATGCAATTATAGTACCAGCAATTTCCTCATTTGTCAAACCATCTAATGCCTTTTCAACTTGACCTGTTACAAAATCTTTTGTAATTCCAACCTCTCTTTGAGCTAATGTCTCTCCAACACAAAGAATAGGTTTTAATCCATATTTAAAAGCTGATTTTAATTTTTTATTAACTGTCTCATCAGTTTCGTTAAAATATTCTCTTCTCTCAGAGTGACCTATTATAACATATTCCACATCAATATCTTTCAACATTTTCGGAGACACTTCGCCAGTGAAGGCTCCTTTTTCTTCAAAGTGCATATTTTGAGCACCAATTTTTATATTTGTTCCTTTTGCAAGTTCTGTGGCTTCAATTAAATCAACAAAAGGAACACACAAAATAACTTCATTTTCTGTATCTTTTACCAAACTAGGGAAATTCTCCATAAAAGCTTTAACATCTATTGGAGATTTGTTCATTTTCCAGTTTCCAGCTATAACTTTTCTTCTCATAAAAATTTTCCTTTCACCTGAACTATTTATCTAATAAGCACGCAATTCCTGGTAAAACTTTTCCTTCTATAAATTCTAATGAAGCTCCACCGCCAGTAGAAACGTGTGTCATTTTAGATGCAAGACCAGCTTTTTCAACTGCCGCAGCACTATCTCCACCACCGATTATAGTAACAGCTTCTTCATTTTCAGCAAGTGCTTTTGCAATTGCATTTGTTCCTTTTGCGAATTTATCTACTTCAAAGAAACCAACAGGACCATTCCAAATTATAGTTTTATATTCTTTTATTGCCTCAGTAAAAGTTTTTATAGACTCTGGTCCAATATCTAGTCCCTCTAAGTCATCAGGGATTTTATCAGATGGACAAACAATAGTTTCTGCATCTTCTTTTGGTTCTTTTGCACAAAGTGTATCAACTGGGAAATATAGCTTAACACCTTTTTCTTTTGCTTTTGCCAAAATTTCTTTTGCCAAATCTAGCTTATCTAATTCACAAATAGAATTACCAATTTCTCCACCATTAGCTTTAACAAAAGTGTAAGTCATTCCGCCACCAATCATTAGTCCATCAACTTTATCTAATAAATTCTCAATTACACCAATTTTAGTAGAAACCTTTGAACCACCAAGAATAGCTAAGAAAGGTCTCTTAGGATTATTTAACGCATCCCCCATTATTCCAATTTCTTTTTGAATTAAATATCCACAAACTGCTGGCAAATAATTTGCAACACCAGCTGTTGAAGCGTGAGCTCTGTGTGCTGTTCCAAAAGCATCGTTTACATATACTTCTGCCAAAGATGCAAGAGCCTTTGCAAATTCAGGATCGTTCGCTTCCTCTTCTGGATGTAAACGAACATTTTCAATTAGCATAACATCGCCATCTTTTAAAGCAGCAACCTTTGCCTTTGCATCTTCGCCTATTACATCACTCGCAAAAGGAATTTCTCTTCCAAGAAGCTCTGAAAGTCTTTTAGCGACTGGTGCAAGTGTTTGCTTATCTTTTGTTTTACCAATATGCGAACACAAAATTACCTTAGCACCTTGTCCCATTAAATATTTTATTGTTGGCAAAGCTTCTGTAATTCTTCTATCATCTGTGATTTTAGTTTTTGTTTCAACATCAAGTGGAACATTAAAATCACATCTTACCAATACTCTTTTACCTTTAACATCAATGTCTTCTATTGTTTTTTTATTCATAACTTTATCCTTCCTTTTTAAATAACTAGGGACATCAGAAGCGTCTGACGTCCCACATATACATTAACCTAATTCTGCAAAATATTTAATTGTTCTTACCATTTGGCTTGTATATGAATTTTCATTATCGTACCAAGCAACAACTTGAACTTGATATAGTCCATCTTCAATTTTTGTAACCATTGTTTGAGTTGCATCAAATAATGAACCATATGTGATTCCAATTATATCTGATGAAACAAGTGGCTCTTCTGTATATCCAAAAGATTCAGATGCAGCAACTTTCATTGCAGTATTTATTCCTTCAACTGTTATATCGTCACCTTTAACAACAGCTGTTAAAATTGTTGTTGAACCTGTTGGAACTGGAACTCTTTGTGCTGAACCAATAAGTTTGCCGTTCAATTCTGGAATTACGAGACCAATTGCCTTAGCAGCACCAGTAGAGTTTGGAACTATGCTCATAGCAGCAGCTCTTGCTCTTCTTAAATCTCCTTTTCTGTGAGGTCCATCAAGCAACATTTGGTCACCTGTGTATGCGTGAATTGTTGACATTATACCTGATTGAATTGGTGCATATTTGTTAAGTGTATCGGCCATTGGTGCTAGACAGTTTGTTGTGCAAGACGCAGCAGAAATTATCTTATCTTCTGGTGTTAAAATCTTTTCATTTACACTGTAAACAACTGTTGGTAAATCTTTACCAGCAGGAGCTGATATAACAACTTTTTTAGCACCTGCTCTTATATGAGCTTCTGCTTTTTCTTTTGAAGTATAGAAACCTGTACATTCAAGAACAACATCAACACCAATTTCTCCCCAAGGAAGTTCTTCTGCATTTGGTTTTGCATAAATCTTAATTTCTTTTCCATCAACAGTTATTGAATCTTCACCTGCAAAAACTGTATCAGCCTTTGCGTATCTTCCTTGTGCTGAATCATATTTTAATAAATGCGCCAACATCGTTGGGCTAGTTAAGTCGTTTATTGCAACGATTTCATATCCATCTGCTCCAAACATTTGTCTGAATGCAAGACGTCCAATACGTCCAAATCCATTTATAGCTACTTTTACTGACATAATAAAATTCCTCCTTTGAAAATTTCTTCGAATTCATTTTATATCATTCTTTCACAAATGGCAATATTTTATTACAGAATGTATAAGAAAGATAAAAATCACGGATTTTCGGCCTTTTTGCATCTAGTATTTTCAACTAAAATCGAAAAAATCTTTTTCATAAATTAAATTTTTTTCATACAAATAGAGAACAAATCTTGTAACCTTTTACGTATCAATTATCTTTTTTTGCATAAAAAAATAGCCAGACATTTGTCTGACTATCTTGCAAGGAGCTAGTGAAAAATCTTTCACATATCAGTGGTCAAGCCTCTCCACTCTTATAACTTTGACGGTTATCCTGTTCATCGGGATTTCGCGTTCATTTAACCGAAAAACGTACTTTTTAATCCGTTCTTCGAGTTCTTCAAAAACGGGCTCCCCTACGACGTTCATAACTAGCGCTCCCTTGCATGGTGCCACATCATTTTTGATATCACTTTCAAAAGAAAGATGATACCGAACCAGATACTCTTGGTCGTACACTTTAGCAGTCTCATTCTTACTTGCCATAATTGTTTTCCTCCATTTTCTAGAAAACTTCAATCGTTATTTTTTTTGACCAACAGATGCTATTATACTCTGCCCATAACCATTTGTCAACTGTTTTTTGATATTATGTTGACTTTTTCGACATTTTCTCTATCCTTTTAAGCTTTTCATTTGTTTTTTACTTATATTCAAACTGTTTTTTAGTATATTCTTTCAGTTCTAACTGCTGATATACCAAGTTTTAATGATTTTTTTGCTTTTCTGCAATTATTATCTAAAAAAACTCTTGCAAATTTATAAAACATCGTTTATACTAATTAAAGTAGTGATGAGTTGCCCGAGTGGCGGAATTGGCAGACGCACACGACTCAAAATCGTGCGGGAAACCATGCGGGTTCAAGTCCCGCCTTGGGCACCAGTTAAAAAGCTATTTTGAAATAATCTTCAAAGTAGCTTTTTTGTATATTATAAATAGTTTTAAATGGTGTCCTTCTCGCAAATAGCTTTGCTTATTTATATATAAGAATTACTCTATATCAAATTTTAAATATTAAAAATGCAAGTTCGATTTTCTCTTTCAAACTTGCATTTTTGTGCTATATCTAGCTTAATAACTCCGTAAGTGGT
This sequence comes from uncultured Clostridia bacterium, assembly GCA_934132775.1. Taxonomy (GTDB): domain Bacteria; phylum Bacillota; class Clostridia; order TANB77; family UBA1234; genus UBA1234. The sequence goes on from CAKPAA010000001.1 coordinate 102,249, forward strand.
TCTATATGATATATATCAAGTGTACTCATTGCCCTTGTTATGCAAACATATAGCAATTTCGTATCTACTTCTGAATTTGAATAATTATAGATGTCTGCATCAACTATAATAACAGCATCAAATTCAAGACCTTTTGATAAGTATGATGGAACAATGCTTATACCACCAGAATATTCCGAGTCAGAATCACTAATTATATGTATTTTTTCAATGTTTAATTCTTGCTTTAATTTTTCGCAGTCCTCAACCGTTTTGCAAATTAGTGCTATATTCTTTAAGTCTTTATTTTTAAATTCGTCTAATCTTTGCTTTATTTGCTCTATCATTTTATTTCTGTTTTCAAATTCTTTTATGGTAACTGGTGCACCATTTTTCATAACTGGCTCGCCCAAAGAGCAATTTAATTTTTCTATTAAATGTGATATTACTTTATTTGCAACATTCATTATTTCTTCTGTTGTTCTATATGTTTTCTTTAATGTTAAGTATTGAGGCTCTATTTGTTCATCAAAAACTAAGCTCATTGTCTTTTGCCAATTTTCTGTGCCTCTGTAATAATAAATTCCTTGTGCTAAATCTCCCAGTATTGTTAAAGAGCTGCTTTTAACTATTTTCTTAAAAACATAAAATTGAAACTCACTAAAATCTTGTGCTTCATCGATTACAATATGTTTTAACTCAAATTTTGTTTTTATTCCATTCACCATATATTTTATATACATAAGTGGTGCAATATCTTCCATTTCTATTTTTCCATTTCTCTGTGATGCTTTAAATGAGTCTTTTATATATTTTATATCTTCTTTTGGTATTCTTCCATCTGCCAATTTTTCTAAGTAATGTTCTATAAATTCTGTATAATATTTTATTGGTTCTAGTATTTTACTTACTCCAAAATACTTTTGAATTTGCCTTTTCACATCTTTGGTAACAGACTTTGCCAGCTTGTCCGCTTCTTCATATTCAGCTCTAATCAACGAATATCTTATTTCTTCTACTTGTTCTTCTTGTTTTATTTTTGCAACTTTATAATCTCTTTCTTCTTCAATATCCTTTAAAATTTCGGCATTTCTCATTATTACAGCATTTTTCAAATGTTTGGATATTTCGTCTATTCTTCTACATATTGGCAATTTTTTATATTCTCTATAAAATAAATGTGCAATATCTTTTGCTGACATAAAGTTATATCTGCCTATTTTAAAGTCTTCTGTTGGCAAAACTCTTTTTTCTATTTCGTATATATACTCATCTAAAATGTTTTTAAATCTTATCGATGACTTAAATTTAGATGCTTCTTCAATTACTTTGCAATATTCTTTCTCTTTCTCACTCTTATTGTTATTTATAATTCTTGCTAACTTTTTATTTGGATCTTCTATTTCAAAAGTGCTGCCAATCACATCGAATGCAATTTCTTCATACGTGCTTTGACCAACTCTATCAACACCCAAATCCGGTAATACGTTAGAAATGTAATTTAAGAAGAATTTGTTTGGTGCTATTATAAGGAATTCTTCTGGAAAGAATTTTTTATCGTAGTTGTATATTAAATAGGCAATTCTGTGCAGAGCTATTGTTGTTTTTCCACTTCCTGCAACTCCTTGAACTATAAGTGGTTGCCACATATCTGCTCTTATTATCTTGTTTTGCTCTGCCTGTATTGTTGCTATAATATTTTTTAATCTTGTATCTGAATTTGCTGATAAAAATGGTTGCAACATTTCATCATTTGTTGTTATGTCTATATCCATAACATTTTCTAAGCCTTTATCGTTAAAGAAATATTGTCTTTTTAGCTTTATTTCTCCGTTTATAGTGCCAGCGGGACAATTATAACTTGCTTCTCCTAGTCTTCCTTCATAATACAAATCTGCAATTGGTGCCCTCCAATCGATTACTACCTGCTCTAAGGTTTCGTGGTCCGTTACCATTACCTTTCCTAAATAAAAAGCATCTCTTTTGCTTTCTCCCTCTTCAACGAAGTCAACTCTGGCAAAGTATGGCTTGTTTCTTACCATTTTTAGATTTTTAATTCTTTGATTAAATCTTTCTTTTAATGCAGATTTCATATAGTCATCAGCATAATCGTCAAAATCGTAATCTTCAAATCCTCTTTCTATTCTTTGCTCACTTTCGATTATTTCTTTATCGATATATTTTTGAGTGATTTCTAGTTTTTTTAGCTCTTTTTCTTCATCTTCTTTTGCAATGTTCATAGTACAAATACCTCCAAAAAGTTATTTACCTTATAACATTATCTTAGTTATTTAAGCAATTATTTTACCATTTTTTGCAGTTTTAACAAGTACCTTTGATATTTCATTAGGTTTGTGCTTTTCTTCTGTTTCTACCTCAATGTAGTTTGTTGTATGCCCTTCATTTTCTTTTTCAAATAAGACTTCAACTTCTTTTCCTATATATTGTTTTGCAAATTCTTCTTCATTCTTTTCTGACATCTTTATAAGTCTAGCACTTCTTTCTTCTTTTACGTTTCCATCTATCTGATTTGGGAAATTAGCAGCCTTCGTTCCTTTTCTTGGAGAATATTTAAAAACGTGCATCTTTGAAAACTTCACTTCTTCTAAAAATTTATACGTTTTTTCAAATTCTTCATCAGTCTCTCCTGGGAAACCAACTATAACATCTGTTGTTAAAGCGACTTCTGAGATATTATCTCTTAATCTTTTTACTATTTCTTTAAATTCAGATGTTGTGTATCTTCTATTCATTCTTTCAAGTGTTTCATCGCAACCGCTTTGAAGTGACAAGTGGTAATGATTACAAACTTTATCTAATTTCTTTATTCTACTCACAAAATCTTCATCTATTATTAGTGGCTCTAATGAACCTAATCTAATTCTTTTCACACCATCTACTAAATTTATTTTTTCTAATAATTCTATTAACTTTGGCTTTTCTGGCAAATCCTTACCGTATGAAGAAATATGGATTCCTGTTATAACAATTTCTTTTATTCCTGTTTTTACTATCTTTTCGACTTCTTCAACAATATCAGCCATATTTCTACTTCTAACTGGTCCTCTTGCATATGGAATTATGCAATATGTACAATATCTATCGCAACCATCTTGTACTTTAATTTCTGCTCTGGCTTTATCCGTGTATGCTGTGCCAGTCCATTCTACATACTTTCTTTCGTCCATAACATTAGAAACTTCTGATGTCTTTTTATGTGTTTCTAAACACTCCTCAACCTTTTGAACAATGTTTCTTTTATCGTTAGTGCCCAAAATCAAATCTATTTCTTCTATTTTTTCAAGTTCACTTTTAGCTACTTGTGCATAACAGCCAACAGCACAAAGAACAGCATTTTTATTCAATTCTTTTGCTCTTCTCAATATTTGTCTAGATTTTCTGTCACTCATATTTGTAACTGTGCAAGTATTTACTACATATACATCTGCAAAACTTTCGTAATCTACTACTTCATAGCCAGCTTTTGTGAATTCTTCCATCATTGAATTTGTTTCGTACTGATTAACTTTACAACCTAATGTGTAAAAAGCTATTTTTCTCTTTGCTCCCATTTTTATTCCTCTTTCTTTTTTACTCTCGTTCTACATAATACCATAAAATTGCTTTATAGTCGACAGCTAATTTAATTCTTTTCGTGCAATATAATTTCTTTAATAAATGTTTCTACAACTTATTACTTGTCACGTAGCTCTCATATTAACCAAAATTCAGTTCTTCTTAGACCTTAACGTAATTGAAACGACATCAGGTCTATTAAAGAATCTAAAACCTTTTGTTCCGCGACTAAGGCCTCTACTTACAATAAGTTTAGAGTCCCCATTTTCATAAAGTCCAGCACTATATTGGGGAAAGAATTTTCTCTCAGGTGACAGCAGTCCACCAATAAAAGGCAATCTTATAAGTCCTCCGTGCACGTGTCCTGAAAGGGTTAAATCAGCTCCCCAGTCTGCATATGCATCAAAAAATAATGGATTGTGAGTTAATAAAATATTATATTTTTTCTTGTCTAATGTTCCTATTTTTTCTTTTATATACTTTGTTGAAATGTTATATTTTTTACCTGCCTTATAAGAATAATATTTCTGTGGATAACAAAGTCCATATAAATTGATTTCAGCATCTCCACTTTCAAGTTTCGTAATATCATTATTTAAAATGACTACACCATTTTCTAGTAAAAAATCTGTAAGCTTTTTTCTATTTTTATTTTCCAGCTCTCCCTCGTGATTTCCATATATATAGCATAACACATATTTTTCTTTTAAATTACGAACTAGATTATAGAAAACAGTAAAGTCAGTCTCATTCGCAGTAACCATATCACCAGTCATAACTATAATGTTAGGTTTTTCTTTATCTATTAACTTTATTAGTTTTTCGTTATTATTTCCAAAGCTCTTACTATGTAAATCAGATAACTGTAAAAGCTTATATCCGTCAAACTCAGCAGGAATCTTATTTGACTCAATATTAAAACTTGTAACCTTAGGTATTTCATTATCAACATATATTTCTACTAAGCATAAAACTATTAAAACGCAAATTACTATAAAAAACATTTTCTTCCTCCTCAAAATTACCCCCCATATATCAAGGTAAAGGGTGGATATTAAAAAATATCCACCCAGACTTAATTTTATTCTTTTTTCTTTACGATTTCATCGGAAAGTTTATCATCATTCTTTTCAGATACTGCATTATCCGAAAAGTCTGCGTAAAGATTCCTTGTCAGTACTTCATTAAAAGCACAAGTACATTCATCAAGCGACAGCAACCTAACATCGTTTTTGGTAAGTTCGTACGCCTCATAGCTATCGGGTATAGCAACATTAACGTTGTGAGTCATTAGAACACGCTCGGCAATATCAAACTTTGCTTCAATACTAGCGTGATTCAAGATAACCGTATGAGCATTAGGGCACGTGTTAATAATACTCATCATTTCAGGGAAATAGCCGTGCGATGTAAAACCTTGCATCCAAACAGTTTCGCACTTCTTTACGTAGTGCTCATCAGGGTTAATCTCAACAATTTCTCCTCGCCTTGCTTCGTGCAAAATCCTACTAGGAGAATCAGGAGCAACCCAACCACAGATTACAAAAACGTAATCAGAACGCTGAATGCAATTCTTAAAATAGTTTACGATTCGTCCACCATTACCATTAGCAGAAGCCGTGATGATAACACGAGGACCCTCACCGTGAAGTGCAGATGCAACACTCTCACGATTAAAGTCAATCACCTTGAAGTGATTTGTGTCAAAAGGTTTTTCGTCCAGATTCTTAAACCAGAAACTATCAAATTGATCATAAGTATTTTTGTACACCGCAAGCTGAGCCATAGTGAGTGGCGAATCAATAATGACATCGATGTCAATACCTTCTTTTCTAAACTGATTAAGAAGATATACCAAAATTGCATTTCTATCAAGCGAGAAACCAGCAAGCACAACACTCTTTCTGCGTTTAGTTGCGTCAAGAATGATACTCCGAAGTTTCTCAACAGACTGATTAGGCGTTTCAGGTGGTGTCTCAACTCCGTGCAAGGATTCAAGCAAGATACAATCAACACTATAATTTGGTTTTTCAAAACGATTTTTATACAAAATCGAATTACTCGGACCAATATCACCAGAAAAAAGCATATCAAGAGAAATGAAAGTATCAGTATCATCAACCATCAATTCAATCTTGCTAGCTCCATTCTGATGAGGTGTCGGAATAAACTTTGCGTACGTATTCTTTTCAACTTCAACGAACTCGTTAGGTTGAACTGATTCAAAAAGCTTCAAAGTTTCCTCAACATCTTCCTCTGAATACAACACTTGATCATTGAGTTCGTCAATCTGAGCCATAGCAGAATCGATATTCTTCCTATCCTTGTAGAACATATCAGTATGGCATTCATACATCATACTGTTGCTCACTTTTCTGAGGCTTTTAGCCGTTATAAAATCTCTGCCAGCCCTGTGCATATTGATTTTTGCAGCATCACGAAGCATAGGACCTGCAATACTTTTTACGACACTAGTGCAATAAATCTTTCCCTTAAAGCCTTGCCTATACAAAATAGGAAGCGAACCGATATGATCAAAATGACCGTGTGTCAGCAGCACAAAACTAATATCATTTCCCTTAACGGGATATTCATAGTTCAATTCCTCATTTGCACCCTGCACTGCACCACAGTCAACTATTCCATACCGAACATTTCCATCACTTGTGAGAATTTTGAGCAACGTACAAGAACCAGTCACTTCATCTCCAACGCCGCCGATAAAAAGCGTTTTGATACTAGGATACTTCGCATTAAAACCAAAGTTGCTACTCATAAACATTTCCTCCTTAAAATTACTTTAATCGGAAGTTTAAATAATCTCATAACTTTCAAATACATTCTACAATAAAAGTATGAAATAATCAAGGACTTTTGCTAGCTATATCCAAATTTGAAATACAAAAATCCTTGTTCTTCAGTCTTTTGGCTACTTCTACAAATTTCGGCATTTCTCGTAAATCAAATGATTTTATTCAAATTATATTTCATCTTAACACAATACATTTATAAAATATTTACTAACGTAATTTCTTCTCTATATTTCATATCCTCGATATTTCTTTTTAACTTTTCAAAACTTATTTCAAATTCGTCACGACTGCTATCTTTATAGTAATTGCAACATTCTATAACAATATCCTCCATATCATTTACATTAGAGTGATATTGCAGAGTTATCCAAATCTTTTGCTTTTTGTCCCATTCATCTTTTAGTGCTTTAATATTTTTTTCTTTATCTTCATCGCTATCCTCTTCTAGTCCCTTAGAAAAGTTTTCAAGAATTTCTATTATTTCATTACCGGACTTTTCAAAATATTTTCTTGCAAAGAAGCTTCCTCCAAAGACTATCGCAACTATTACCATAATAACAAAAAAATCTTTCATTGACTAATAATCCTTTCCTTAGTTTTAGTATGCAAACTAAAAAATATAGAATAATCATTATCTTTAATTTACACACTCCCATAAATAACAAAGTTTTTTAAGCTTATCTTGCTCTATTAAAATAATTTTTTCTGTTTAAAAACTCCTCACATTATCGCATTTTCAAGTCTGCGCCTTTTTTTGAAAGAAAACTTTACCAGCCTCATCACTAACAAGTAAAAATGTATCTTCCAGCTTTGCTTTGTTATTTTTCAAATTCTTATCTAGCCATTTCCTGTCATAACCCAGATTCTTCAAGTTATTCTCATATAAAACTCCGTCCATTACAATTATTCTTGGATACCCAACATAGTCTGTTTTTATCTTCATATCTCCAACAGTTACATTCTCTTTATCTTGTTTTGGTATTATACTTATTTCTCCACTCGTCTCTAAAATAGCATACTCAACTTCACTTATATCAGGATATCCTGCGACTCTCATTTGCTCTATCAAGCCGTCTAACGTATATCTTTGTCTTCTCAAATTTTCTTCAACAATTACGCCTTTGGATATTAAAACAGATGCTTTGCCACAAATCAGCTTATGCAAATATGGAAACTTAATATTCAAATAAGATAGCACAAGCTGTGCAACAACAAGTGCAAAAATAGGTATTATACCTTGCAAAATAGGCGTTCCGACTTCTTCCATAGGTGTGCTTGCAACATCTGCAATAATGATAATAACAACTAATTCAAGTGGTTGAAGCTGTCCTATCTCTCGCTTTCCCATAAGCCTAACAGCTAATAATACAAACAAATATATAATAATAGTTTTTATAAATATTGTAGCCATCTTTCTCCTCATTTCCTCTAATTTTGTTAAATATTTTTTACAAGTTTAGGAATTTTATTCATTTTATTGTATATCTTCATAAATCTTGGAAACACTCATATATAGAAAATACGTAAATATTTAAGGAGGTTTTACTTATGGCAAATAAAGAAAGAAGCTCATCAACTCAAATGACCGCAGGAGGCATAATTGCAAGATTCATAACGTCTGCAATTGTGCTCGGAATAACAGCGTTTTTCACTCCTGGATTTGAAATATCATCCTTTTGGACATTAGTGCTATCAGCTGTTGTTTTAACAATAATGGACTACTTAATAAATATGGTATTAGGAGTAGATGCCTCACCTTTCGGCAGAGGAATAATAGGTTTTGCGGTTTCAGTTGTTATTTTATATGCAACTCAATTCTTTGTGTCAGGATATTCAATTAGTTGGATTTCAGCAATTGTGGGTGCTTTAATTTATGGAATTGTAGCTTCAATGGTTCCTGGAAAACAGGCAATGTAAAAACAAACAAGGTTAGTAAGAAAATCATAAACAATACTACAATTTTGAATACAAAATAGTATGTTTTTAATGATATTACTAATTACTCTGGTATTGATTCATAATTTAAAAACACAACTATTTTAACAGTAAAAGAGCCTGATATGATGAAAAGTGTTGATAATCTCATCGAATCAGACTCTTAAATTATTTTTATTTAATTTTATTAAGTTGTTTATTACTTAATTTTTGTTCTCGTAATTCGTAGCATTAAAGCGACAAACATCGTCAATCAATATTACTTCATTTACTGCATTTCTAAACTCTATTTTACCTTCTACTCATCAAATTCAACTGTCAAATAAAAACCAACATCGCTCGCTTCAATCTTTTTTATTCTTCCTTGCTTTGATTTTAGTCTTTCAAAAAGTGGTATATTAGCAGACATTGCAACGGCTGGTTCAATCATATAATACCAACTTGAAGGCAATTGTCCTTCTGTTACTTGAACAATATCTCCTTTCTTTACTAAATCTGGTCTTTCCATTTTAAAAATCAATTCTCTCATCTTCAAAACATCTCCTTAAACTTTTATTCATTTCTCAAAGCTTCTATTGGATTCAATGATGCAGCCTTGTTTGCTGGGAATAATCCAAATATTACACCAATTGAAACAGAAATCGTAAATGCTGCAATTATCCACTCTTTTGAATATACAGGAGTTAATTGATCAATTGCACCAACTACATATTTAATAATCAACACTCCTAATATAATTCCTATAATTCCACCAATTACAGTAAGTAGCAAAGCTTCAAATAAAAATTGTATCATTATATCTTTCTTTTTGGCACCAATTGCTTTTCTAATGCCTATCTCACGAGTTCTTTCTGTTACAGACACAAACATTATATTCATAATTCCAATTCCACCAACTACTAACGAAATTGTTGCAACGCCACCTATTATAAGCATCATTATTCCTGTTATGCTGTCTAACATTGAAAGCATCGTCTCTTGTGTTATTATAAAATAACTATCTTTATCCTTAAAAATTCCATACAGATATTTTTCAACTGCTTGTGTTGCAAGGTCTATAACATCAGGCGAAGTTGCACTTGCCAAAAACATTGTAACAGTGCTTACCTTCAATGTTCTCTGCGCAACATTTACTGGTAACACAACAATATCATCATCAGTTCCATCAGCATTATTCATAGTAGACTTTAACACACCTATTATCGTAAATTCTATTCCATCAACTTTAATGCTACCACCAAGCGCAGCTTTAACATCATCACCATATAACTTTTTAGCAACTGCACTACCTAATATCGCAACTTTATTTGAGTTATCTATATCTGTTTGAGATAAGTTTCTTCCATAACGCAAAGTCAAATTATCTAATTGCAAATATGTCTCGTTACCACCAACAATTTGTGTATTTTTATTTTCTCCATTTGCTCTAACTTGTGCCCATTTTGTTATAAAAGGAGTAATGGTATCAATATAAGCAGAACTGTCAGCAAATTTTTGCAAATCATCTAACTTTATTGAATTTCTTGCTGACGTATCTAGAATCATTGCAGTTACAACATTCGAGCCTAATCCCTCTATCATACTAGAAACAGTATTCATACAACTTTGTGCAAAACCAACAGCTGCAATAACCGCCGCAACGCCTATTATAACGCCAAGCATTGTTAATGCAGAACGCACTTTATTGTTCCAGACACTTTTCATAGCCATTTTAAAAGCCATCAATATACTCATATTCTAATCCTCTTTTCTTGCCTCTTCATATATTTTTCCATCTTGTATTCTAACCATTCTACTTGCTCGCTTTGCCACATCTGAGTCGTGAGTAATTAAAATAATTGTGTTACCTTTTTTATGTAGCTCTTTAAATATTTGCATTACCTCTTTGCCAGCTTTTGAATCAAGATTTCCAGTCGGCTCATCAGCAAGAATTATTGGTGGATTTGTAATCAAAGCCCTGGCAATTGCAACCCTTTGTTGTTGACCACCCGAAAGTTCCGTTGGAGTATGATGAAGTCTCTCTCCAAGCCCAACACTTTCCAAAGCTTTTTTAGCTCTTTCTCTTCTCTCTCTTGCAGGAACATTCAAATAAATAAGTGGCAATTCAACATTTTCAATAGCAGTAAGCTTTTGAATCAAATTAAATCCCTGAAATACAAATCCAATTTTATTATTTCTTATGTATGCAAGCTCATCATCGTTTTTCTTACTAACGTCTTCACCATCTAATATATACTTACCACTAGTCGGAACATCAAGGCAACCAAGCATATTCATCAAAGTTGACTTGCCTGAACCTGATGGCCCAATTATTGATAAAAATTCGTGTTCAGCCACGTGTAAAGAAACATCATCTAAGGCATAAACCTTATTTTCTCCAAGTTGATATATTTTAAAAATATGCTCTAATTTTATCATTACCTCTCACTCCTTAATTGGCACGCATTTGCATCATACTAGAAGTTGATGGCATATAAATTGAACTTGTTTCAGGTATAATAACTTTTTCTCCTTCATTAAGTCCTGAAAGCACTTCCATATAAGTTGTATCCGTTGCACCTGTCTTAATTTCTTTTGTAGTAACTACATCTGAACCTTTTTCATCTTTTTCAAGCACTTGAACATATGAAATGCCATTTTCCTTAGTAATAGCGTCTATTGGCACTGTTAAAACATCTTCAATATCGCTAACAACAATATCTGCATTCGCATTCATAGATATTCTAACATCATCTCTGCCATTAAATTCTATTGTTACATAGTAGTCTGTAATTCCCGCAGTTGTAACACCTTCAAGAGGTATTATAGATATTCTTCCTTCTATCGGAGTTGCTTCTGTTTCTGGAATTGCGTCAACACTTATAAATACTTTTTGATCTTTATTAAGTTTCGCAACATCTAGCTCATCAACTGGTATCTTAAATTCCATAACGCTTCTATCTGAAACACTTGTTAATAGAGAACCAGCCGCAACTAAATCTCCAACTTTATATGGCATAGAAGTTATAATGCCATCAATTTCAGAAACAATTTCATAATTGTCTAATTGGTCTTTTGTTAAAGCCAATTGATTATATTGATTTTGTAGAGTTAAAGATATGTTCTTTAAATTAGTTGACAAATCAACATTTTCAAGTCTAGCAATTGCTTCGCCATCTCTAACATAAGAGCCATTATTAACATATACTTCTGCAACAGTTCCCATAGTTTGAGCTCTTACAGTATTCTTCTTTACCAAAGAAAATTGTGACTGATTAACACTAGTTATAGCAACCGCACCATTGTTTACTTCGGCTTTGGCAGAAATTCCATCCAAAGAATAACCCGTTGTTTGCACTTCAATTGTAACCTCAACAACTTGCGAATTTCCAGAAATAACTTTTCTCATATCACTAACTTTTGTAACTGTTCCTGGTAAAGTTGAATAGCTACTTAAAATTGTGACAATTGCTGAGTTTCCAACATTTATCAAAGCATTTTGATTATACACAAATTGTAATGTAACTTCATAGTTAGACTCTTTAACAATATCACAAACAGGTGTAGCATTAGTGATATAATCTCCTTTTGCAATAGTTAATCCATTTATATATCCCGTGGCATTAGCTGTTATTTTTAAATCAGAAATTTGTTTTTCTGCTGTATTCTTTGAAAGCTTAGCTTGTTCTATTGCAATCATTTGAGATTTAATACTATTATCATAAGTGCTAGAATCAAGCTTCATAATCACATCGCCAGCTTTTACTTCATCGCCCTCATTAAAGAATATATCTGTTATCTCAGCAGAAATTTTAGAATACTCTTTTCTAGACTTCTTAGCTCCAATTGTTCCACTGCCAGAAACAACAGTTTTAATATTACCTTTCTTCACTTCATATGTACGATATTCTTTTGGCTTTGCACTACTTAAAGCATAAACTCCAACAATTAAAGCAACTACAAGAATTCCTATAATTATTTTTATTGTTTTTTTCTTATTCTTCATTTTATCAAACTTCCTTTCTTTCAAGATGCAAGTTTTGAGACAAACACCATGTAATCGATTTCAAACTTTATTTATCAAAACTTTATAATGATAATGAAGTATTATATATTTTTTTGCACATTATTCAAACACTTTTATGAAATATTTTTCATATTTTGAGAAACAAAAAACTACCTATGTCCAAAATACTTACGAACTAATGAACTATTAGAGTAATCAATATTTCCGGTCACATCTCCGATAACTTCAATAAATTCAGGTATAACATATTTCTGTTTTTCGTCCTTTAATTCTATTTCAAGAATTGCAGTTTGATGCCAAAAAGGATAGATATCAATTTCATATTTAAGATTATTCATAGAAATAATATATCTTGTTTTATATAAAGTTTTTCTGCTTCTGTTTCTAACTAAATAGCCATTATACTCACCTTTCGATATCTCTTTTTCAAGCTCAATTCTAGTCATATCCGTAAGACTTTTTTTTGATGTATGATAAAACTTTGTGCAACCATTTATAGTCATCTTTCTAACCCTATTACCATATCCATTCTTTACCCTTCCCAAATAAGTTTGAGAAATCTTAGCAATTTTACAATTAGTATTTTCCCTAATCCACTTTAAATCAGGCATTTTTATTAAAAATTTCTTTTCAATTTCAAGTGGCATTTCTTTTTTCATAAATATTCCCCCAATATCTAAAATTTAATAGCGTTCTAATATATTTTTTTAACTCACATAACTATAAAAATAAAACAGCTAAAAACTTATATAACAGTCTTCAACAAAAAATGTTAGCCAGCCTTATAAAATAAGACTGGCTATACATATAAATTATTTTACTTTCTTAGTTACAGTTTTTGCAGTCTTTGATTTTGTTATTGTATTGCAAGAAGTAGAAACCCTTTTAGAAGTTTCCTTCTTTGCTGTCGCTGCTGTTGTCTTAGGCACTTTATTCTTAATTTCTATAAAACTGTAAGCACTTTTTTGAGATGGTGTAAAACAATAATCATTGCCATAATTATTGTCCCAGTAGCCATCAGCATTTCTAAAACAGAAATTAAGCTCAGAATTAGCTGGTAATGTAATTTCAGCTTTACAACCAGATTTTAATTTTCTCATTTTGCATTCTGATACATTTTTCCAATTTTCATAGCCATAATGTAAGAAAACATTATCAGTATCTGCAAGCATTCCATTATATTTAATTTCAAAAGTTTGTCCTTCAATATTTTTAGCCATCCTCACCATTCTCCTTTACCAAATTTATCTTTAAATATAATATATTATTATTTTTAATATTGCAATATTTTTTTAAATTTTTCCTTGCCAAATTACTTCTTTTATGCTAAACTAAAAAAGCAGTGCAGTTATAGGGGTGTAGTTCATCGGTAGAATAAGAGTCTCCAAAACTCCAGAGGAGGGTTCGATTCCTTCCACCCCTGCCAAAAAAGCTATTTTGAAGATTTGCTTCAAAATAGCTTTTTTAATTTATACGGAAAATTTTCATCTTTCTTGTACCATAAGAAATTACTTTTTAATCAATTATCTTGTGTATTATTTTTAATTACGACATGCGCCGTATCCAGCTGCAACCTAATCTTTTATATATTATATGAACTCTCTCCAAACAACATTTGCAAAGTCTAAGCCTTTATCAGTAAGCATAAACCTTCCATTCCTTATTTGTACTAATTTTTGCTTTTCGAGCTTGCTTATCTCATTCTTAAATTTTTCCTCAAAATCAGTTAAAAACTTTTTGTTAAATTCTAATATACCAAGCCCTTCTATAAGCCTCAATTTGAGTATAATATATTCTCTTAATTTTTCTTCTGATGATTGCACTTCTTCAACTATTCTTTGTGAAAATTCTTTATTTACAAGTTCATTATACTTATCAATATTACTTTCATTAGTATACCTAACTCCATCTATGTATGAACTTGCTCCTGCGCCAATTCCTGCATAATCTTCTTGATTCCAATAAACCAAATTATGCTTTGACTCGTAACCTTTCTTAGCAAAATTAGAAATCTCATAATGTTCATATCCATTGGCTTTTAACTTATCTTTTACATAGTAATACATCTTTCTCTCATCTTCATCGTTAGGCAAATTTTTAAAAATATCATTATGCAAAATTAAAGAATAGCAAGAAATATGTTCTGGATTTATTGAAATCAAGTAATCAACACTTTCTTTTAAATCCTCTAAGGTTTGATTTGGAAGCCCAAACATTAAATCAACATTCACATTAGTAAAACCTGCGTTGCGAATCAATCCATATGCCTTCTTAAAATCTTCAAAGCTATGTGCTCTCCCTATCTCTTTTAATATGTTATCGTTCGTAGTTTGAAGCCCTATGCTTACTCTATTTACTCCAGCTTTTCGGTAAGTCTCCAACTTTTCAATAGTAACAGTGCACGGATTCATTTCAATTGTCACTTCATTAGCAGAAGGTAGCATACTTAGTAGCCTAACTATGTAACTACTATCTATAAAAGAAGGTGTTCCTCCTCCTATATAAATAGTTTCAAGTTTATTAAAAGAATAGCTTTCTATTTCTTTATACAAAGCTTTCATATACTTATCTATTTTTTCACTCTTATTATCAAAAGAATTAAAATCGCAATATAAACATTTCTTTTTGCAAAAAGGTATATGCACATAAAGTGATGTCATCATTTAGCCTTCACCCCATTTGCAATTTCTTTAATTTTCTTAAACCTATGACTTACCCCAGACCTACTAAGTTTAACTTCAAGCATATCACCTATTTTATCTAAACTGGCTTCTGGATATTTAATTCTCAAATTTGCAATTTGCTTCAAATTATCAGGCAATTTGTGAAAGAGTTTTGCATTTTTTATAATCATAATATCTTTCAGCTGCTCAGATGCAGCAACTGCAATCTTATCCATATTAGCAACTTCACAGTTTATTTTTCTGTTCATATTATTTCTATATTCTTTTTCGACCTTTGTTTGCTCAAAAGAAATAATTCCTTTATTTGAGCCTATAATCTTCAAGAAATCAGATATCGTATTAGAATCTTTTATATACAAAACAAAAGCCTTTTTTCTCTTCATAACTTTAACAGAAATGCCAAGCTTAACTAAAATACTATTTATAAAATTTGCGTTCTGCTCATTTGTAATAACTAGCTCCAAATGATTACCAGCAGACGGTTCACTAATAGAGCCACTCCCTAAAAACACGCCACGCAAAAAAGATTTCATACAACATTCCTTTTCTTTTATCTTTCCACCGTCATCTATTACAATTTGCAAATTAACGTCAATATTAACTAACGTATTTTTAAATATCTTTTCTAAATCGTCATTATTTGAAACGACAAGCTCATAAAGTTGCTCTTTTCCAAGTTCCTCTTTTTCAATATTCGTAATAGGAGTTACATCATATAGTTTTTTAAACGCATTATACACTCTTCTAATTGCAAAAGGATTTATAGTAGTCATTTTAAGCACAAACTTATCATTTTCTTTTACAATATTGCAATTAGTTATTAAATATCCTGCAAGTTCCGCAAGCTTACAACATTCATTATTATGATTACTAACTCTACTAAGTTCTTCTTTTACTTCTGATGAGAAAGACAAAATAACTCACCCTTTCTTAGCATAAACTACCCTATCATTTTCGCTCAAATCTTTTATTACTCTAATATCACAAAAATTATTTTCTTTCAAAATATTTTCAACGTCTATTGCTTCATCAAACCCAATTTCAAAAAGAAGTATACCGTCATCATTTAGATGCTTAACAACCTCACTAGCAATTTTAGCATAAAAGTCAAGCCCTGTAACTCCACCATCCAGTGCATTTTGTGGCTCACACTTAACCTCTTTTTGCAAAGATTTCATATCAGTGGTTTTGATATATGGCGGATTTGAAACTATCATATCATACATTTCAGGAACATTATCAAATAAATTAGATTCAATAAAATTAACTTTTACTCCATTATTTTCTGCATTTTTTCTTGCAACTTCTAGCGCGCTTGCTGAAATATCAACAGCATCAACAGATGAGTTTTCAATGTATTTAGCAAGACTTATAGCAATGCATCCACTCCCAGTGCACATATCTAAAATTTTCTTTTTACCTTGCTTTACAGCCTCTAACACGAGAATTTCCGTATCTTCTCTTGGGATTAACACATTCTTATTCACAAGAAATTTAAGTTTCATAAACTCTTTATATCCCGCTATATATGCATATGGTTCTCCACTAATTCTTCTATCTAGATACTCCTTAAAAAGATTACATTGTTCACCTGAACATAAGTCGTACTTAATAAGTTCACTAGCATCTATTCCCATACTAAGAGCTAATAATAATCGTGCCTCTCTTGAATCAATACCGCTTTCTTCTAATAGGTTCCTACCATATTTCAAAACATCTTTAATTTTTTTTACCATAAATCGTCTTCCTCATTTTCAGGTATAACAGCCTTTAAAGAAGCAATTGCAACTTCTATTTGAGAATCGTCAGGTTCTCTTGTTGTAAGTCTTTGAAGCCATTTGCCAGGCTCATTAAGCCAAGTAATCCATTTACTCTTACTTCTTCCAGCAAACTTAATTATCTCATAAGAAATTCCGGCAACAAGTGGCAAAAATAAAAGCCTTAATCCAATATTTATAAATGGATTTTTATGCACTCCAATTATTGAAAACACGATAATGCTTATTATAATAACAAAAAGTAAAAAACTCGTTCCACATCTAGGATGGAATCTTGAATATTTTTTTACATTTTCAACCGTCAACTCTTCGCCGTTTTCATAGCAAAAAATACTTTTATGCTCAGCACCGTGATACTCAAAAACTCTTCTCATATCTTTCATCTGTGAGACCGCAAAAAGATAACCAAGAAAAATAGCTATTTTAACGATACTTTCAACAAAATTATACAAAATTACATTTTCTTCTTTGTTAGGCACAACAAAATTTGAAACAACATTTGGAAGCACAATAAAAAGGCCAACACTAATTAGTAGAGAAACCAAAACAGATACATATATTGCCCAGTCTGGCATAGCACTATCTGGCTTTTCGACTTCACTTGAAGAAACAACATTCTTGTTAATTTGCTTAGTGTCGCTACCATTCTTATTAGTTGCAATTTCATTTTCTCGTGTTTCTACATTTGTTTCAGACTTTTCATTAGCCACTTGTTCATCTCTACTGTTGACATTCTCGCTATTTATATTGGCATTTTCAACATCTTTATTACTTCTTTGTTGCTTTACATTCTTCTCTTTTTCTTCCTCATCCTCAAAAAATTTAGCCGAAAAAGTCAAAGCCTTAACACCAATAATCATAGAACTAAAAAAAGCAATAACACCTCTTACCAAGGGAATCTTACCCCAAAAGCCTTTTGACTTAACGTCTTGTTCGTCAATAACAATATCTCCATCAGATTTTCTAACAGCAACTGCAATTTTGTGTGGTCCACGCATCATAACGCCTTCAATTACAGCCTGTCCGCCAATTGATGTCATCTTCTTTTTACCCATAAAATAATCCTCCCTTTCTTATTTTATTATTAAATCTCAAATATTTCAAATTAAAAAAGCAGGTTTTTTAAATAACCTGCCCCATTACATAATCTAAAATTAGTCCTTAATACCGTATTTCTTCTTGAATTGTTCAACTCTACCACCTGTTGCTTTGCTCTTTTGGTTACCTGTGTAGAATGGATGACATTTTGAACAAGTTTCAACTGACATACTTTCCTTTGTAGAACCAACTTTTATAACGTTACCACAACCACATTTAATTGTAGCTTCTTTGTATTCTGGATGTATTCCTGCTTTCATTTATTTTCACCTCTCTTTTGAATAATCATCTATATTAAAATTTATTAACTAACTCCACGTTAATAACTCACGCTTACATATGATAACATATTTCACTCTAATTTGCAACACCTATTTAAAATTTTGTAATTACGCACAAATATACAAAAAAGCCAAACATAAAAATTTATCTATGTTTGGCTTTTTCTTTTAATTATTTCCATCATCCTCCATGTAGTCAATCTTCATTTGTTCGTACTCAGCCTCTTTTTGATTCTTGAGGATCTGATTCTTTCGCCGGTTTCGACGTTTCTTGGTGTCCGTCGGTCTCTTACACCTTTGCTTTGAAATCTTTTTGGCTCCGCCTCTTGCTTTCATCGTATCCCTTTCCAACAAAAGGGATGCGAAGTATTCTTCAATTTCCTCTGGTGGATTATACAGTTTCGCCTTCTTTTTTAGAAGTGCAACTGTATCGTCATCGACAAGCCACTCAATAATCGCAAAAACCAGAGTCCGATTAAAAAGCAACCGGTCCATAGTATGCGACTCCCAAAAATCCTTAGGTGAAACGGGCGAATTTGCATACTCAGTCACAAGTTCAGCTTCAGTATTCCGATCAAATCTGAAAGTTCTACGTTCTTTCAGATAACGGTGATAAGCATTTATCACCCTAGTGTACGCCCCAACACCACCGTGGACCTCTGCATTTTCAGCCGACTTAATCATAATCCTCGTTGCCACTTCCTCAGTGACAATGTGTTCTATGACCACCTTCTTTAGCAGACGCCCAAGAGTTCCCTTGGATAACTCATATTGCCGAGAAATGATTCCACCCGAAATTTCATTCGAAGTAGAAGCGTAATTCTCAGCAATAATTTTCATCTGTGCTCGCGATAGTTCACTAATAGACCTATTCCGTCCCATTTAGCCTCCTCCTTTTCATTGTTTGGTAGGAAAAAACAAATCTCATCCAGCTTGCTCATATATTTTACCATTATTTATCGAAAAAGTAAATAGGAAAAGCAAATTTACATAATATTATTGTGGCCGCAACTTTCCTATTGCATAAAAAAGCTCAGTTAGCACATAGAACTAACTGAACTTTTATTATAATCTAACATTAAATAATAATACTTAGCCTTTAAATTTTTGTAATAACTCGGCATTGCTTTGTGTTGTGGTTACTAATTTAATTAGATTTTCTGTTACATTAGCAACATTACCTTCATTCAAAGATTTTCTTATTTTCCAAACCACTTCAAGTTCTTTAGGTGTTTGTAATAGCTCTTCTCTACGAGTACCAGATTTGTTAATATCAATTGCTGGGAAAATTCTCTTTTCAGATAATTTTCTATCCAAGTGCACTTCCATATTACCTGTACCCTTAAATTCTTCGAATATTACATCATCCATTCTGCTTCCTGTCTCTATCAATCCCGTTGCTAAAATAGTTAAACTTCCGCCTTCTTCAACGTTTCTTGCCGCACCAAAAAATCTCTTTGGCTTGTGAAGTGCTGCTGGGTCAAACCCACCAGATAATGTTCTACCAGATGAAGGAATTGTTAAGTTATATGCCCTAGCAAGTCTTGTTATACTATCTAGTAAAACGACAACATCCTTTTTATGTTCAACTAATCTTTTAGCTCTTTCTAAAACTATTTCTGCGACTTTAACGTGATGCTCTGGTAATTCGTCGAAGGTAGAATAGATTACGTCCCCATTTATAGAACGTTTCATATCCGTTACTTCTTCTGGCCTTTCATCTATTAGTAAAACTATTAGTTCAACATTTGGATGGTTTGTTTTTATGCTATTTGCAAGCTTTTTAAGCAATGTCGTTTTACCAACTTTTGGAGGAGAAACAATCATCCCTCTTTGTCCAAATCCAATAGGTGCCATTAGATCAATTATTCTCGTAGAATATTCTTTTGGGGTAGTTTCTAAGTGTATTCTTCTGTTAGGAAATATAGGTGTTAATGTGTCAAAATTACGTCTCTTCATTGCAACTTCTGGAGAATCTCCATTAACTGTATTAACATATATCAAAGCAGGATATTTATCTAAATCTTTTGGTATTTTCGTAATACCTTTTACTTTATCACCTGTATTTAATTTGAATCTTCTAATTTGCACTGGTGAAACATAAATATCCTTAGGTGTTGATAAATAATTTTCGCCTCTTAAAAAGCCGAAACCATCACCCAAAACTTCAAGCACGCCTTCAACAATAATTTCTTCGCCACCACTAGTATCTGCTGTTCCGTTCGAAATAGCTTTATCGACATCATTCTCAAGCAATTCTTTATTGTTTTCCACTACATATTCTCTTGCTTTTTTATCTTCATTTTTCTTTTCTTCTGTCTTATTTTCCTCTATTTCTGTGTTTTTCTCATTAGTCACCCTCATAATTTCATTGATCAATTCTTCTTTATTTAATTTGCTAATATTCTTCATTCCCTTAGATTTTGCAAGGTCACGCAAATTAAGTAAAGACAATGACTTTAACTCTTCACCCATAACATTTCTCCTTTTCATTATTTCTTGGAATTTATGCTGAATCTAATAGGCACTCCCCTACGAGCCCACTAGCATTTGACAAAAAATCAATACATTTCAGAATCGTTTTTGAATCCTTTCCAACTTACGTATGGTATTTTATACCATAATCAGCTACAAGTCAATAAATTTTTCTAGACATTATGTAAACATTTTGGCAAGTGTTCACCTCTCAAATGAACACCTGACCAAAAATTTTTTAAACTTAAACATCTACTAAACTAAGTATTTTTTGTAATTACTTTTTAGCATTTTCATTAGAAAACAAGTTCTTGAAAAAACTTCTAATCTTAGTCCATAAAGAGTTTTTTGAAGTTAAACTTTTTTCTTCGCCTTGTGCTTTCTGAACAATTTCTCTATTATATTTTTGATAATAATTTTGCCTTAATATAGTTTCATAATCGTCTGTTTGTTCAACATCATTTTTTTCTAATTGCTTCAAAAAGATTTTCTCTTCGTCTGTTGTACACCAATACTTCAACTTCAAAAAAGCCAAAACATTTATGGTCTCATTCAACAATTTTTGATTTTCCAAATCTTCGTATTTATTAAAATAAGGTTCATATTCAAGGTCTCTATTTTCCTTGAAAAAAAGTACAACCTCATCTGGCAATTTGTTTCTTAAATCATCATCAAGTAATTGTATTATCTGATAAACTTCTGAATAAGCACGTGCATTTAATTTATTCATACACTATTCTCCCCTTTCTTCAATTTCAGTTTCTTTTACTTTTTCGTTATTTTTCCCTTTAATTATTTCAGATATTTCTCTTGCCACTTTATCAACATCACGTTTTCTTACATCTTTAAATATCTTTCCATTCTTTATTGAATTTGAAATTGAAGCTTGTTTATTTTCTTGCATTTCAGTGCTTACAGCATTTTCTTCCATAAATATTCACTCCTATACATTCATAATATTTTTTACTTCTTCATCTGTTAGGTATCTCCATTTTCCTCTTTCGACACCCTCGCAAGTTAAATCACCTACCCCCTCTCGTTTTAGTGCAATAACAGAAAGTCCGATTGCCTCACACATTTTTCTAACTTGTCTATTTCTTCCTTCGTGAATTTGTATCCAAATTCTAGATATATCGTTTGTATTATCTTTCAAAAGAAGCTCAACTTTTGCAGGAGAGGTTGTGTAGTCCTCAATTTTTATACCAACACGTAACTTTTCCAAATCCTTTTCAGTTGGCACTCCACGCGTTTTTACTATGTAAGTTTTTGTTGTTTCGTGTTTCGGATGAGTTACCTTGTAGATAAATTCACCATCATTAGATAGCAATAATAAGCCTGACGTAAACATATCTAATCTGCCAACTGGTACAACTTTTTCTTTAACACCATCTAATAACTCCATAACTGTTGGTCTTTCTTTTTCATCACTAACTGTTGTAACATATCCAACAGGCTTATTTAAAAGGATATATACCTTTTTTTCCAAAAGAATTTCTTTTCCATCGATTTCAACTTTATCTTTTCCAGAAATAACCTTTGTTCCAAGCTCTATGACAACTTGTCCATTTACTTTTACTTTTCCAGCTAGTATTATTTCCTCACATTTTCTACGCGATGCTACTCCACACTCAGCCAAATATTTTTGTAATCTTTCTTCCATAACTTCTTCCTTTCAACAATACAACAAGTCATTTTCAAAATTTTTCATAGTATTATATTCATAAATCTTCACATAATAATAAAAGATTTCATAAATTATCATATAGAATATTTTAAATATGACTTTAAGTTTCCATACGCACTTTCCAAGTCGTGTATGGGTTTATATAGATTATCGAGCTTAAAAAATTTGTTTCAAGCTTTTTAAGCTCGATGCTATTTATTCATATAATTTTGCATATTCTTTTGCTGATGCTGCCCAAGAAAAATCTGCATTCATAGCACGTTTTATCAAAACGTTCCATTCATCCTTATTCATATATATATCTAATGCTTTCTTAGTTACCGATACGAAATCTTCAACCTGATTTCCCCAAAAAGTAAAACCATTTCCGGTCTCTTTATTACTTAAATATCCAATAACAGTATCTCTAAGACCACCTGTGCTTCTAACTATCGGAATTGTTCCATATCTAAAACTAATCATCTGAGATAAACCGCAAGGTTCAAACATAGATGGCATCAAAAACATATCGCATCCGGCATAAATCTTTTTAGCTAATTCAACATCAAAATAGTCATTCACAGAAACTTTATCAGGGTATTTCTCCTTTAAATATTTAAGTCTATTTATATAATGTTCCTCTCCAACACCAAGTGCTACAAACTGAATATCTTGCTTTAAAAGCTCATTCATTCCCTCAACAAGAACATCAAATCCTTTATGATGCACCACTCTCGAAACCACACCAAACATAGGGACATTTTTTTCTGGAAGTGCAAGCTGTTTCTGCAAATCTTTTTTATTTTTTATTTTCTTTTCAATTGTATTAACATCATAATTTGCAAAGATTTCCTTATCAGTTGCTGGATTATATTCAATGTAGTCAATACCATTCACAATTCCAACAAGTTTTCCTTCAAGAGCCTTTTGCCTCAAAAGTCCTTCATAACCAAAACCAAACTGTGGAGTCTGAATTTCACTAGCATATGTTTTACTAACGGTTGTAACCACATCTGAATATAAAATACCAGCCTTTGTAAAACTTATATCGCCATAAAATTCAAACTTGCTAGGAGTGAAATAAGAATCATTAAGGTCAAAATGATAAAGATTTCCTCTATTAAATCTACCGTTATATTCCAAATTATGAATTGTATAAATTATTTTTGTCTTCGTATCGTGTTGTACATCTCTTAAAAGCATTGCTATTGGGCCAGTTTGCCAATCATTCAAATGAATAATCTCTGGTGTTCTTTGCTTAATAAATTCAATAACAGCCTTATCAAAAAAAGCAAAACGTTCAGCCTCGTCAGGGTGACAATACATACCGTCTCTATCAAAATAATTTATATTATCAACAAAAAATGTAGTTAATACTTTTCCATCAACCTCTTGATTATGACACCTTATGATACAATTTTCTTTCTTTCCCTGCATATAAATCGGATAATCCATCACATAAATTAAATCTTGTTTAATTTCTTTATATCTTGGCATAATTATTGAAACATCATATCCCATTTTAATTAGCTCTTTTGGAAGTGAGCCAATAACATCTCCAAGCCCACCAGACTTCGCATAAGGAGCTGCTTCTGAAGCAACAAAAAGTATTTTTTTCATTCGTTTATTCCTCCCTTAATATCTTTAGTACATTTTCAAATTCTTCTGGTATAGGGGCTACAAACTCCATATATTCGCCAGTTGTAGGATGAGTTATTCCTAAAATCTTTGAATGTAGCATTTGGCTAGTCACTCCAAACGGATTTTTGCCATTAGAATAAGTATCATCGCCAACTATCGGATAACCAATATGAGCCATATGAACCCTTATTTGATGCGTTCTACCAGTCTTTAATTCAACTTCAATATAAGTATAACCTTTAAACCTTTCTAAAACTTTAAACTTAGTATAAGCCTCTCGGCCATCTTTAACAACAGCCATCTTCTTCCTGTCAATAGGATGTCTGCCAATTGGCAATTCAATAACAGCTTCGTTTTCTTTTATAACCCCCTTAACAATAGCCACATAAACCTTTTTAAAATTATGTTCTTGAATCTGCTTAGCAAGTTTGGCATGTGCCAAATTATTTTTTGCAACAACCATAACTCCTGTTGTATCCTTATCTAACCTATGAACAATTCCAGGTCTAAATTCGCCATTTTCATTTGAAAGCTCATACTTTCCAAGCATAGCATTCACAAGTGTTCCAGACCAATTGCCAGCAGCTGGATGAACGACCATATTTTTAGGCTTATTTATCACAATAATATCATCATCTTCATATAAAATATCAATTGGAATATCCTCAGCAACAAGCTTTTCATCTAATTTTTCTTTTGGTTTATTCGGCATAGAAATAACTTGACCTTCTTTAACTTTGCTCGAAGCTTTGGCAGTCTTTTCATCTAATAAAATAATTCCATCCTTTATTAGACCCTGAGCCAAAGTCCTTGAAATATTCTCATTTAAAGAACAAACTGCACTGTCAAGTCTCATTCCATCTTCACTTTCAGTCACTATCTTTTTTATTATCTCCACCATTACACTCCTTAGTCTAAGTAAATCAACATTTTAAATAAATTCAAACTTTATATATCTTCATTTTAAAAAACATTTTATATAAATAAAATATCACAGCATATATCAAATAGTGCAAACGTTCTTTTATAAATCAATTAAGAAAACTTTTTAGATTTTACAATATAAAGTAATAAAAGTACGCAAACACTCACAACAATTAAAGCATCAGAAATATTAAAAATTCCAAACGGCTTCATTGCGATAAAATCAACAACATAGCCTCTAAAAATCCTATCAATAAGATTGCTAACGCCACCAGCAAAGACAAACTGCCAAAGCACATTTTCAACCTTGCATATATTATCCTTTTTCATTTTAAAAACAATAAAATACAATGACACCAATATAAAAACAGAAACAATAATAAAAACAAAATTATTATTTTCAAATAAACTATACATACCACCAGTGTTTTTAGCATATTTAATGTTTATAAATCCATTCAAAACAACAAAACTAGGCTGAAACTTATCAACAAAATACTTAATCAATTGGTCAAAAACAACAACACACAAAAAAATCATTTGCTAATTTCTTCCTCACTATCTTTTTCTGCTCTTTCTTTATCTCTGCTACCTTTATGCTTAACATTATTTTCTCTAATAGCAATATCAGAAGATTCCACGGTATTAGACACATTTCCAGACTTTTCTCCTTTTAAATCAACTAGTCCAATACTCTTAACATAATCTTGCACCACTTCTGAAACCTTTTCCTGAGCCCTACTTGGCTTCTGAGCAACAACCAAAGCCATTTGCTCCTTTTTAGCATTCTTCTCAGCTTCAAGCTCTTTTCTTTCTTCCTTAGTTATAAGTTCAATTCCAGCCCAATCAATTTGATTAGCCATTCTTTCTAAAATAACCTCAGGCGGAGTAAGAGACAAATTTATCTCTTCAATTCCAACATCACCAACGAGTACAGAATAATTATAAGCTCTCCTATATTGCACATCATTTTTAATCTCTTCATCATTATTAAAATATGCCTTCAAAATATCCAAAGGAGACTTTTCATAAAGCCTTTGGCCAGCCTCATAAGCACAAATAGCAGAAGTTGCCTCTCTAATTTCAGACATCAAAATAGCCTCATATCCATCAATACCAGCCTTGTTAATATACATATTTTGAACACTAATAGCTTGTAGCTCATTTTCAATTTTCAAAGCTTCTTCCTTAGATATTCCCTTCTTAGAATATAACGTCAAAAATATATCTTGTTTATTTTTCAAATCCCTTAACGGATACTCAGATGTAACAAGCCACTTATATCTATTCACAAGCATATCAAGCCTTTTTTTCTTTTCTTCATACTGTTCAGCACTTCTAATACTCTCCATAGTTTCACTCCTTTTGCCAAATAGTAGCAAATTTTATCTTGTGCAAATTTAAAATAAAAACGTCCTAACGATATTATATCATTAGGAACGCAAAATGCAAAACAAAATATTGGCAAAATGCTATATAAAAATTACAATAATGTTGCTCCGTTGATTTCTAAATGAAACCAAATGCCCAAATAATTCGCAGCATTCTTACACATCAACATTCTGTCTAGGAATATCTCAAAATACTTTATTACAGGACAAATTTCAGTATCTATTTCTAACTTCAAAATAACTTCTTTTTTATAATCGTGTACCTTTGACTTATCAGCATCCACAACTACTAAATTTGCCTCTTTTACAGCATAATTTACCCTATCGTGAATATCAAATCTTGATTTATTTTCTTCTCTTACTCTTGTTCTGTGCACATCAGATTTATCTGCAAGTATCAAAGCAGCAGATATTGGGCTTACAGCATTTCCAGTTGCTTCATCGTGATTTCCTATTGCCATCATTATTTCAGCTGCTTCTTTAAGGCTCATCCCTCTGTCTTTTAAAATGTTATACGCTATATATGCTCCATTATGTGCGTGATCAACTCTGTTTATTGCATTTCCTATATCGTGCATAAATCCAGCAATTTTAGCAAGTTCACATTCTCTTTCAGAATATCCAAGCTCTTTTAAAATATAATAGGCTCTATTTAAAACAATTCCTACGTGACGTAATCCGTGCTCCGTGTAGCCTATTTCTTTTAACTGTCTTTCGGTGTTTTCAATTAAAATATTTATTTCTTCATCATTCTTCAAATCTTCGTATGTAATCATTTAATCTCTCCTAACTTTTACTTTATTCTCAATACGTATTATACAACACTTTTTAGTATATATACAAGATTTATATTTCATACGTATTTTTTAGATATAGCTTCAATAAATTTCAAAATTTTCTTTTATAAAGTTATATAACAAAATTATTTTAACTGATTAACAGCCAGTGACTTTCTAACCAAATAATTTATCTATTTAGCTATGTTTACTCCTATTATTCCACCAACCATTCCTAGTAATATATTGAATATTATTGTAGATATTGCATAGCTAGTCAAAGCAAAACCACTTGATGTTACACTGCTTAGCAAATACGTAATCAAAATATAAATTAGGCCTATTAGTCCACCCGTCTTTAAACCATTTTCTTTTATTTTTATTACAGCCACTGAGCTCGCAATAAACACACTTAATATGCTTATAACAAACATACAAGTTGGTATTGTTGATTCTGAAACACTTGTATAAGCAAGCACTATTGAGTATATAAAAGTTAATATAAATGTGATTAGATATGCTATTAGCACACTTTTTCCTATTGTTATAATCTTATTTTTTCTTTCCATATTTCCACGTCCTTTCATTTATTAAAATTATATTGAGAGGACTGGCAAAATATGCTCTAAATGTATACAGATACCACTAAATGTGATATAATACTATTTGCTTGGGTGCGATAATTTATGCACACACATTATGAAAAGAACGTAAAAGGAGGTAATTATTATGGAGGCTAATGTATCGACTTATAAAACACATTTCTTTTTGAGTAGTATTAATTTACCACTTCCAGACATTTATAAAATCCCATTAAATATTGAGAATGTAGCTCCTGCTAAAAAGAAAAATACTGGTAGCAATTGCAACAATAAGTCATATAACTTTATTAGCAATATTGTTTGGATTTGTGAAAATTGTGGTCATACACATATTGGAGGCATTTCTCCTGATACTTGCCCTATTTGCGGAAAGAAAATGGTTAGTGCCAAATAAAATAATATTTTTAACTATATAAAAAGCTTCAACTAGATACTTCTAAATATCTAATTGAAGCTTTTTATTATTCGATATTCATCATATTAGATAAGACATACTGCTCTAAAACCATTGCAACTCCATCTTGATCATTTGACGGTGCAATGACCCTAGCAACCTCTTTTGCTACTGGTGAACCATTATTCATTGCAACTCCAAGTCCTGCATTTTTTATCATTTCTATATCATTAAAGTTATCACCTATTGCAATAATCTCATCATCTTTTATGTTTAACTTATTAGTCAAAGTTTTTATTGCTGTCCATTTATTCGTATTCTTTGGCAGCAATTCTGCATAACTATAACTTAATAAAATATCTTTGTCATCTTCTTTTATTATTTTGTTAGAAACGTGCGGCGCTGAGATTAAATCTACGTCATCGTATTCTTTCATTCTGTTTACAATAGAATTGAAAATTGGCCTATCCTGGTCGCATACAACTATTCTTATTATTGGGTCATCTGAATTTTCTAAGCATTCTTTACCGCCATACCTAATTTGTGCAACGCCTGTTGCTTCATCATTACAATTATGTCTTTGCTTATAAAATGCAAGTGCCATATGCCTTAGATCTTTTACTATAATCTCTTTCGTTGTAAATATCATATAATAAATATTATTTTCAACACAAGTATTTAAAATTCTAAGAGCTGTCTTTTTATTTATAACAGAAGAATACACCAATTTATCTTCTTGAACATCATATATTGAAGCGCCATTATCACATATCATATACCTGTCGACGTCTAATTTTTGTGCTATCATCTTTACAGAATCTGTTACTCTTCCAGACGTTAGCACAACTCTGACACCATTATTTACTGTTCTACGTATCATTTCCGCATTTTTTTTACTCAATTCTCCACTTGAATTAAGCAAAGTTCCATCTATATCAATTGCTATAAATTTATACATGTCGTCTCCTATAAAACGTAAATTTTTCCTTTTATATATCTATCTAATATTACAGCCATTTCTGCTCTTGTTATTGGATTATTGGGTCTAAATGTTCCATCTGGATATCCATTTATCAAGCCACTAGAATATGCTTTTAGTATGCTATATCTAAAATTAGAATTCCAAATATCTTTGAATGATGCATCTTCAACATCTATATCACCTATAAAAGCATCTAGCAAAGCTACAACTTCTGCTCTTGTTATTGGTTTATTCATATTCAATCTTCCTGTTCCAAAAACGTTTGTTATTTGATTAAATCCCAAAGCTGATATATCACTCGCATCATCTAAAATAGCAAAGCATTTCATCAAGTAATCGTAATCGGCCTTTGAATAATGTGTTTTATCATAATCTTGATAATAATAAACCATTCCTTTTTCTGCTGCTTGTGTGTCATAATACTTTAACAAACGTGATAACATACAAATAAATTCGATTCTAGTAATTTTATTCTCTGGCCCATATTTGCTATCTGAATAACCATTTACAACATTTTTAGCATATAAAGACTGAATTG
Organism: uncultured Clostridia bacterium; assembly: GCA_934132775.1. Taxonomy (GTDB): domain Bacteria; phylum Bacillota; class Clostridia; order TANB77; family UBA1234; genus UBA1234. Next base: position 131,785 of record CAKPAA010000001.1, read on the forward strand.
CATCAACAGCCCAGTCATACGAACTTAAATCTTTAAATCCATTTTGTTTATCTGGTGCTATCGTGTCTTTTTCAACAACTGTTTCAGAAAATACAGTTTCTTTTATCGCTTTCATTCTTCTATTTGGCTTCTCGTGATTATATATTCCAATGGCTATGTAATTTGTACCTTTCATACTACAAAAAGAAGCCAAATATGGCTTTCTTTCGCCATTTATCATATATATAACAGTTGGCTCAACTGGCACCCAACCAAATTCATCTAAATAAATTTCTGCCCATACGTGATTTAGAAGATTATATCCAATAACTTCATCACCACTCTTGGCATCTTCCAATTGATATCCCTCTATTGCTCTACTTGGTATATCAACCGCTCTACACATAGCAACAAATAACGTAGTGAATTCCTCGCAAACTCCCTTCATATTTTTTAAAGCCGAAAGTGCACCTTTATTAGCATATGCAGAAGAATCATCATAAGACATATTTACATTTACATATTCAAAAATTGCCTCTGCTTTTTTATAATCTGTTGTTGCCCCATCTGTGATTTGCTTTGCTTTTGATATTAGCTCGGGATCATCAGATTCTATATATTCACTTGGATCTAAGTAAGCCTTTGAATCATCATTTATTGATGTGCTTGTCCTTGCAGGGATAAGTTCTTCATAAGACTCAACTTTGCAATCCCTTTTTACTGTTACCTTAAATTTTTCCTTTGGACGTAGGCCACTTACATCAAAATAAGCATAAATATTTCCTAAATCGTCTTCTCTTATTTCATCTGGTAAAGGAGTAATAACCACTTCGTTGTCATCCTGATATTGAACAAAATCAACATTTCCAATTAAAATTTCAACAAAACCAGAACTTAATGCTCCACTACTTCTCAAACTTTCGTATGTATATTCCTTTGTCAAAATATATTCTTTTTCAGATGCAAGTGCAGTTCCAGTTAATAGCACAAATAACATCGTAATCATCAAAAGTATTTTTTTAATATTTTTCATTAGTAGACCCCTTTCAGATTAACACTACTTATATTGTAGCTATAATTTTAAATAAAATCAATACTAATAATTTTAAATTTCTATTATTTTTGTGTTACAAAAGTTACAAAGTTCAAGAAAATTTTTCACATAAATTAAAATTACTATAAGAAAGATAATTGATGTAACAAGTTGTGAAATTCATTACTTTTTATGTATCAAAAAAAGACTACCCATCTCTGAGTAGTCTAATTTTATTCTTAACTATTTAGCAATTTCTGTTCCGTCATCTTCATTCATTTGGAATTCATGATCTTCTCTTGTTGCTTCAATAATATCTGCAAATAATTCATGTCTCTTAGATACATCGCTAAATCCTGATTGTGTCTTTGAGCTAACACTTGCTGGTGCTCTTAATAGGTAGAAGTTTACTAATTGTGCAACTTCAGCTCTTGTAATTTCTTTATCTAGTTTAATTTCATCATCGTCTGCACTAAGTGGAAGCATATTTAATCTAGCAAGTAATGTTACTTCTTCAAGTGCCCAGTGTGTATATACTTTCTTGCCATCTACGATATAATATCTTGTTGTATCATTGTATACTTTGATGTTGCTTTCAACATCTTTAACTTCAAGTCCGTCAATTCCTTCATCCTCAGCATTCATTTCAACCATGCAAGCTAAAATCTTAATAAATTCAGCTCTTGTCATTTTTGCATTTGGTTTAAATGTTCCATTTGTATAACCATTGATTAGACCAGCTTTTGAAGCAGCTATAATAGCTTTTTGTGCTTCAACATATGTTTCATCTAGGTCTGAGAATACGTCTGTTACCCTTGTATTCATATAGTCTAATCCATAAATTCTAGCAAGTACTAATGCACCCTCAGCTCTTGTAATACTAGCATCTGGTCTAAATGTATCTCTACCTGCATCACCTTTCATATAAGGTTCATGTGTAGTTTTAACTTTTTCATCGTAATCTCTAATAATTAAGTTAATAACTGTTGATCTATCTTTTTCTTTACCAGCCTTATAAATACCTGCTGTTGGGTAAATTCTCTCTGATGTATATTTTGATTTAGATAAGCTTGTATACTTAATTTCAACAACTTTTGTACCAGCTTCGTCTTCTTTCAAACCATCTTCAAAAATCCAAGTTATTGTTCCCTTATCTTTGTTAACTGTTCCACCATCAGCATTAACAACGTCAAACTCTAGTGGTAATTCAAGAACTAGTTTAACTTCTGATGTTATATCATCGCCTGTTCCATTCTTATAATCAACATAGTATGTAACAAGTTCATCTAACGCATATATATTCTTGTTTGCTTTATCTTCCTCTTCAGAATCGTTTCTTAAATTAACTGCTAATTCAGTTAATTCATCATTTTCTTCCATCCAAGGCTCGATGTCTAATTTTCCATCGACATTTTTAACATATACTAATGTGTATACTTTTTCACCTGTGCTTGTTCCATCTTCACCATATGCTTCAACATATAAGTTTAATGTTGTGCCAACACTCTTTGTAGGTACTTTAAATGTTGCTTTGCTTCCGCTTACTCTCGTTGGATCATCAGAACCAAAACGATATTTAATATAATCTACTTTTGTTTTTGTAGCTGATGCAGTAACTGTTATGTTCTCTCTACCAACTACATTGTACTTCTTTCCTGCATAAATTGTTTTTGAATCAAGTTTAACATTCATTGTTATATCAGAAGCAGCTGCTGGAATTCTGAATATATAAACTTTTTCACTGATTATTTCACCATCATCATACTCAGCTTTTACATATAGTCTATGAGTTGAACCAGCTTCAAAATATTCTGGTATTCTCATTGAATATGAGCTTGTATTTGCTACTTTACTCCAACTATCATTATCCCATTTGAAATATAAGTTTGAAACCCTACCAGATGGTGTAGCTGTAATCTTAAGTGATTCGTTTGGATTAGCTTCTGTTGTTGAACCAGGTGTTAATGTTTTATTGTTATGAGCTACGTTGATATCTTTTGTTTCAACACTTGGATATTCTAACACAATCTTTTGCCAACCTGTTTTTGTTAATGTTTGACCTTTTGTTCCATCATCATTATCTGCAACAGCTTCGATATATAATGTTTTCTTTGAACCAGCTGCAGCTGTTGGAACTGTAATTTCTAATGTGTTTGATTTTACATCTGTTACTTTCATATTTTCTGTATAATAGTAACCGATATAAGCTATACTAGCTTCATATCCAGATGTGCTAGCATTAACTCTAATCTTTTCTCCACCTTTTACTTGGTATGTATTTCCAAAAGTTACTTTGCTACCATTTAAAGTTGCATCCATTGACACTTGGTGAATATTTGCATCTCTAATGATTACCATATAAACTTTTGTGTCAGCAAATACGCTATTAGCATATCTTGCAGATACATATAATTGGTGTTTTGAACCATTTTTGTATTCTGTTGGAACTGGTAATGTGTATGATGAAGTTTTTCCAACTGTCATCCAAGTTTTATTTCCTGCGCCATTAAAGTCCCAAGAAAAGAATAATTCCTCTAAGTCATCACCTGTTGCTGAAAGAACAATTGAAGAACCTGGAGTTACGCTTACAGCACCTTTATTTACTAAAGTTGTTGAATTGTAACTAGCACTTACTTCTTTGTTTGCAGCATTTACTATTACTAGTGGCAATACTACTAAAGAAATCATTACTATTGCTAATACTAATGAAATTCTCTTTTTAAAAATATTCATAAATAAAAACCTCCTAACATATTCCGTGAATCTCATCACCTTTTTATATATTAGCACAATTTTACCAAAAATGCAACATAATTATGTAAATTATTTGTTTTTTCCCACAATAAAAGCGCCCCTTATAGGACGCTTCAATAATATTCTTAAAACTTATTTGCCTGACATTTGGCTTTCAGCTTGCTGAATCATTTTCTTAACCATATTACCACCGATTGTTCCGGCTTGCTTAGATGTTAAGTCACCATTATAACCTTGTTTTAGGTTAACACCAACTTCACTAGCAACTTCTTGTTTGAACTTATTCATTGCCTCTTTAGCTCCTGGTACTTCATAAGAACCTGTTTTTGCCATTATATTCACCTCCGAATAATGTTTATCACCTATAGTTCGAAAGCTAAATTTATATAGCTCACAAACTATAATCTCGAAAAGACTTTTAATCTTTTCAATTATATATTGTGCATTACTCGGCTTTTTAAACCTGGTATTTTGTGCCTTTTTATCAAATTTATGAAAATCATTTTTCAAACTTCATAACTATAATATAACCAAAAATAGCGTTCCAAAAACAATAAACATTTTTGAAACGCCATCTCTATGGATTTTATATTTATTCAGGTATTACAATTCCTAATGAACCATCATTCTTCTTATAAATTACATTTACTTCGTTTGTTTCAACATTTATGAAAGGCATAAATAATTTATCTCTTTCAGATTGTAATTTTAATTTTGCATCTTCGACAGTTATTGGCTTAATATCATATGTAACAGTCTTTGTAATGTCTCCCTCGTGCTCCGTGCTATTTCCTTTGAATAAGTTCATAACTTTGTCTTTTAATGATGCATCTTTGTTTTTCTCAACTCTTTTTTCCTTTTCTTTTCTTAATTGTCTTTCAGCTTTATCTATTGCTAAATCAATTGAAGCGTATAAGTCGTCGTTTCTTTCTTCTATTCTTATAAATTCACCGTTTTGGCTTATTTGAATTTCAACAATTTGTTCTTCTCTTTCAACACTGCAAACAACAGTAACTTCTGTGTTTTTTCCTTCAAATTTTTCTAATCTTTCAACTCTTTTTTCTACATATTCTCTTATTGCATCTGTAATCTCAATGTTTTTTCCTACTACTTTAATATTCATAACAATTCCTCCTTAAAATCTTTATGCGTTATGCTGCTATTCCAACAAACACACTATATGATAGTATTAAAAAGTGAAGCAAAATCGCTAGTGGGACACCGACTAAAAACTTTTGGTGCAAAGTCTTATGCTTGTATTTATACATTGCATAGTATTCTCCAAGTCCACCACCTGAAAAAGCGACTATTAAAAGTGTGCTTTCTCTTATTCTTCTTGCATTTGGTGTTTTCGCTAGTTCTTTGTCCTTTTTCATCAAAAATACTGCTAATAGATTTACCAACACAAGATACACAATTATAGCAATATAGTTGTTAATAAATATTACTGAAATTATACCTTGCATTATAGATGAAATCACACCAACTACTGTTTCAAATATTTTATTTATAACTTCATTATCTGCCCCCAAAACGCATCACCTCCGTTAGCTCTACTTAAAATTTGCTAACTTACTTCATATTTTTAACTAGTGCTTTGTAAATCTATTATACCATAAAATAATTTTTAGCAAACTATTTTTTTAAAAAGTAAACAAACTCATTTGATTACTTTCTGTCATTCCTTTTAAGCAATTTGCATTCTTCAATAATTCTACTGTTGATTTTCCAATACCAGCTCTTAATTTTAATTCTTCAATAGACATAAACTTTCCACCCTCTTCTCTTGCTCTTTGAATATTTTCTGCCGCAACCGTGCCAAGTCCACCAACACTATTAAGAGGAGGTCTTATCATTCCATCTTCAATTAAAAATTTCTTAGCATCAGATTTATATAAATCAATTGGCAAGAAACTCATACCTCTTTCATACATTTCTAATACCAATTCCAAAATTGAATACATATTCTTGTCTTTTGTTGAAGCATTATTTCCTTGCAAGTCAATTTCTCTCATTTTATTTATTACTTTTTCTTTTCCATATATCATCGAATCACTATCAAATTCATCTGCTCTGATTGAATAGAAAGCTGCATAATAAGCAAGTGGTATATGTACTTTAAACCAAGCTATTCTAAATGCCATTGTTACGTACGCTGCTGCGTGAGCTTTAGGGAACATATACTTAATTTTCTTACAAGAAGCAATATACCAGTCTGGCACATTATTCTCTCTCATAAGTTGTTCTTGTTCTTCTGATAATCCTCTACCTTTACGAACACTCTCCATTATCTTAAATGATGGTTTTGGAGGTAATCCTTTTTTAATTAAATAAAGCATAATATCATCTCTTGTACATATCGCTTCTTCCAGTTTTATAGTGCCATCTTCAATAAGAGTTTGAGCATTATTTAACCAAACGTCTGTACCATGTGATAATCCAGATATTCTTAGCAACTCTTCAAACATTGTTGGCTTTGTATCAACAAGCATTCCACGAACGAATTTTGTTCCAAACTCTGGCACTCCAAAAGTTCCAACTTCTGAATGAATTTGTTCTGGGGTAACTCCTAGTGCCTTAGTCGATGAGAAAATAGACATCGTCTCTTTATCATCCAAAGGAATTTTTTGTGGGTCGACTCCCGTTATATCTTGCAACATTCTTATCATTGTAGGATCATCGTGACCTAGTATATCAAGTTTTAAAAGGTTTTGATCAATTGAGTGATAATCAAAATGCGTTGTTATAATATCACTATCAGGGTCATCAGCTGGGTGTTGTACTGGACAAAACTCATATATTTCATAACCTATTGGAACAACTATAATTCCACCTGGGTGCTGACCACTAGTTCTTTTTACACCTGTACAACCAAGAGCTAATCTCATTGTTTCTGCATTATTTATAGGAATATGTCTTTCCTCATAATATTTCTTAACATATCCATAAGCCGTCTTATCTGCTATTGTACCAATCGTTCCAGCTTTAAAAGTTGTGCCTTTACCAAAAATAACCTCGGTATATCTATGAGCCTTGGCCTGATATTCTCCCGAGAAGTTAAGGTCAATATCGGGTTCCTTATCACCGTCAAATCCCAAGAAAGTCTCAAATGGTATATCCATACCATCTTTATCTAATTTTGCACCACATTTAGGACAAAACTTATCCGGCAAGTCAAAGCCATTCTTAACTCCATAATCTGTAAAGTCTGAATATTTACAATTTGGACATCTATAATGTGGTGGAAGTGAGTTAACCTCTGTTATACCAGTCATATTAGCAACAAATGATGAACCAACAGATCCTCTTGAACCAACCAAGTATCCATCCTCATTTGATTTATGAACCAGTTTTTGCGCAATAATGTACATAACGGAGAAACCATTTTTTATAATAGAGTCTAGTTCCTTATTTACACGTTGCTCAACTATTTCAGGAAGTGGATTTCCATATAATTCAGTAGCTCTCTTCATCGTTATATTTCTAATAGTATCTTCACAACCATCAATGTGAGGTGCTGCTTTGTAATCAGCGATTGGGTCAATTTTTTCACACATATCTGCAATTTTGTTTGTGTTTGTTACAACAACTTCATATGCTTTTTCTTTTCCAAGATATTGGAATTCTTTTAGCATTTCTTCTGTTGTTCTATAATATAGAGGTGGCTGATCGTCTGCATCTTCATAGCCTTGCCCCGCTTGCAAAATTCTTCTATATATTTCATCTTCTGGATTCATAAAGTGAACATCGCAAGTTGCAACAACAGGCTTATCTAGTTTCTCGCCAAGTGCAACAATTTTTCTATTAAAATCCATAAGTGTATCAACACTTGGAACAGTGCCGTTTTTAACCATAAACATATTGTTTCCAAGTGGCTGAATTTCTAAATAGTCATAAAATTCTGCAATTGCTTCAATCTCATCATCCGGTTTGCCATCAACTATCGCTCTGAACAATTCACCTTGTTCACACGCGCTTCCTATAATCAAGCCTTCCGAATATTTTGCAAGTAAACTTTTTAACATTCTAGGTTTCTTATAAAAATAGTTAACGTGTGAAAACGAAATCAACTTATATAAATTTTTAAGTCCAATCTTATTTTTTGCCAACACTATTGCGTGATATGTTGGTAATGTCTTGTAATTAACATCTTTTGATAACATTTGATCTAAATCTTTTAAATCAAATATTTCTTTTTCTCTCAAATTTTGAAGCATAACATTAAATACTGCAACAAGAGTCTCGACATCGGCTAATGCTCTGTGAGCCACATCAACTTTAATTCCAAGTTTTTCAGCGATTATTCCTAATTTATATCTTTTAAAATCAGGGAATAATTCCTTAGCAAGTGCCAAAGTATCAATATATGTGTTGCTAAACTCTAAGCCTAACTTTTCAGCATTATATTTTATAAAACCAACATCAAAATTGGCGTTATGTGCAACAATTATTCCATCGCCAACAAATTCAATAACCTTAGGCATAACTTTATCTATCGTTTCAGCATCTTTTACCATATCGTCTGTAATATTAGTTACTTCAACAACTCTTTGAGGTATTGGTTTTTCAGGATTTACAAAACATTCAAAAGTATCAATTACCTCTCCATTTTTAACTTTCATAATACCAAATTCAGTAATCTTTTCTGTGTATCTAGAAATACCAGTTGTTTCAATATCCAAAACGCAATATGTAACATCATCTATTTTTTGATCTTTTGCATCATAAACAGATGTAACGTTATCTGGCGCTAAATATGCTTCAACTCCATAAATAACCTTTATATCAGAATCTTTGGCAGCCTTTTTAGCCTCTGGAAAACTTTGAGCAACACCGTGGTCTGTTATAGCAATTGCTTTATGCCCCCATCTTATAGCACATTTGATTAAATCTGTTGCAGAAGTAACAGCATCCATCTGGCTCATTTGCGTATGCAAATGTAGTTCAACACGTTTTTCTTCGGCATTATCCATTCTCTTAGCTTCTTCAAAGTTAGACTCTTCAATTGAATTAGCAATAACTCCAAACTCTTTTGAAAAATTATTATATTCATATGTTCCGACAATTCTAACAGCTTTTACACTCTTCATTTTTGGATTAACTTCACCAAACTCATTTGCCTTTAAAAAAGCCTTAACATTTATTGAGCTTGTACCATCATACATATCAAAAGAAATTAAAAAACCGCCGTTTTTAGTTTCTCTATTTTCGTAATTACTTACTTTACCTTTTAAAATTATTTCGTTTTGTTCTGGCGACAAGTCAGCGATTTTAACAAGCTTTGGAGAATTCATATCTTTCCAACCTTTAAAAATAAGTGCTTCTTCATTTTCAACAAATGATGCAGTAGACTTCTTTTTATTAAACTTTTGAGTACCTTGATACCCACCATTTCCTTGATAATTACCGCTATTTTGATATCTATTACCACCTTGATAGCCGTCACCATTGTTAGCAGCAGGAGGTGCTGAAACAGCATCTTCAAAATGAGTATCTGGCTCATGATATGATCCTGCTTGCGTATTATCATTTTGCATACGCTTTTGTTCTTTTCTTTCCTTTTCTGCTTGTGCCTTTTTAGCATCTTCCTCTTTATGCTTTTGCTCTGCAAGTTGTTGAGCCTCTAAAATACTCTTAACAATTTCACGCTCTTTGTTTAATGAATCTTCAACAACTTCTGGTTCGTGAAATACAGCAGTCACATTTCTTTGAAATGTATTTTTAACGAATTCTTCAATCGTTCTATTTGAATTTCTTAATTCAAGTAATGCTTTACCCTTAGTTTTTAGCTGAATATCTAGTATATTCCCGTTAAGACAAGCTGTGCTACCCAATAAAGCACCTTTTAATGATATATATTTTTTAGCAAAAAAGTCTATTACCTCGTCCCATACGATTTCTTTTTCTTCCACTTCATTCCCCTCACAATTCACAACAAAAATCTCTTTCAATAGGATACCACAAACCGAAAGTTTCATAAAGAGGAAAATAGAAATAAAAACAACTTGACTTTTTATGTTAATTATGCTAGAATAAGAATATACTAAAACCAAGGTATTTATATTCCCGATAGCGATGAATGATGATTCACGGATATCGAGGTTATAAGTTTAGAAGCCTAGGAGAAGATTCCGATGATGGTTAGTTTTAAACTTCGTTGTACTAGTGGTTTGATAGTATGAATTTAATATGAAAGGGAGACTCCAATGTACCATTCAGTTTAGAAAACACATACGATGCTAAGATGATTGTATGTGTTTTCTTTTTGCGCAAATTATTTTTTAATACGAATATGCCAAAGCAAAAATCTATAAAAGCTTTTGATAATTCTTTGTTGGATTTAAGTACAAAAAAGATTCGTCTTAAAAATAAAACGAACCTCATTAAAACTAGTGCTTTACACTATAATACCATTGCTATGTATTTATAAACTTGCATCAACAAAAATAGTCTCATATGGCATAACAAGACCTAATTTTTCTCTGGCATAAGCTTCTATGTATTCATCAGTATTGATTTTACTTTTTATTTCTTTTAGCTCTTCAGTTTTCATAGTCGCTTCATCTATAAGCAAACTATACCTATCCATTTCACTATTTAAGCTATTTAATTGCTTTTCTTGCTCTATAAGAACAGCTCCTGAATATACAATTAACCCTGTTAAAGCCAAGGTGGAAATTAGCTTTGTAATAAAAAATTTCATAGTTCTCATCCTTTTTCTTTCGTTAAAACATTATATATTATAATGTATTCGACTTTTTTTGAAAAAATCCTGCTAATTATTTACATTTTTCTTTTTAAAATTAAATTTATCTTTTATTTTCATCATACATTCCACAAGTCTTTTTACAATATTCTCAATAAAATCTAAGATTCCACTAATTATTTTAATAAGCATTTTGCTGAACAATATAAGATAAAATATAGCGCCAATACCATAACCAATAAACATATATCCTCTTAGTTCTCCATCGTTTGTTATAAAAGCACTTGCTATTATCATAACAGCAACAATTATCCAATAAAATACATCTTCAACATATACAACCCAATTTTTAGTATTTCCTTTTCTACGGCTTATTCTAAAAAAGTCAAATATTAAAGCTAAAATTGCACCTATTACAATACTCCAAAAAAACACAAAGACCTGATTTGCAATCATTTTAACACCTCGCTAAAATTTATTTGAATATCTTCGAGAAAACGCTTTCATTTTTGCTACCAACTTTTTTGTCACTGTAACTTAACGAATTTATTTCGCCCTCAACGCTTAGCTCTGTGTTATCCAAGCTAAATCTATTCAAATGCAAATCAGATCCTTTAATTATAAGAATTCCCAACTCTGTAACAACTGTAATAATTTCTTCGTCAAAATTTAAGACATCAATCACACCTGTAACATTAAGTCTGTTTCTGTTTTCTAAAATTATGTTTTGTATTTTTGTTGTATTTTCCATTTTCATCACTCCTCTTTATTCATATATATGAGGAGTTTGTCTTTTTTATGATAACTATTTCTTTTTCTTTATCATAAATTTTTCAATCCAACCATTTTTTAATTTAAGTGAAAAATATCCAGCAACACTAATAAACAACGCACCTAAGGTATCAACAATTAAATCCTCCATTGTATCTTCCAAAGCAGCTCTTCCAACTAGCATTATATCTCCTGGTTCAACCATAAACTTTTGCATATTAAGACCTAAAAGCCCATCAAAAGTAAACTCATAAATTTCCCATATAACACCTAATGTCACAGCAAACATAAAAGCAAATAGTGCAACAAAAAAAGGTGAAAGTTTTAAATGCAAATCTTCTGTTTTATTAAACATAGAAACAAAAGAAAAACCAAGAGCGCCAATCATAACGCCACTAAATGTATGTAAAATTGTGTCCCATTCAGGAATTTTATAATAAAAATCCCTAACTTCGCCTAAAAAAATTGAACAATACAAAAATATCAAATAAAAAATGTACATATTACTTGGTATTTGTATATTTTTCTTCTTAACCACCATATTAGGAATAACCATAGCCACAATTCCAAGTAAACATTGGATAAGCATCAAAACATAGTCACTCTTTGTTCTTTGATTTCCATCTACAATATTACCGCTGTCGATACTAATTATCTTGAATACCAAAAATATTACTGGCACTAAAAAACTTATTAGCACCCATAGTCCTAACACATTCTTAAATTTTTCACTACGCTGTTCCTTAGTCATATCTTTCCATTTGATTTTTTTAACTTTTTCTTTGCCCATCGTTCCAGCCCCCTCTTATGCTAGGATACCGTTTTTTTACCTAATTGTCAATCACTCCTCTCATTTTAAGCAATGCCTTTTTTTCAATTCTAGAAATCTGAACTTGGGACGTGCCAAGCATTTTTGCAACATTTTCTTGTGTCATATCCTTATAATATCTATACACAATAACCTTTCGTTCTCGTTCATTAAGGTCTTTTAATAGCGAAGTTACAGTTATTTTATCTAGTAATTTATCATATTCATTTACCTTATCTTTAATACCTTCACCTATTGTTTTTCCGTCCGTTTCATCACCTATAGGCTTGTCTAACGATTCGATAAGTGATGTGGCATCAAGTGCCATAAGCACATCTTCTTTATCTAGCTCCAATTTTTCTGCGATATACTCAATTGTCAAATTTTCATTTCTTTCTTGCAATTTAATTTCCTTTATCTTTCCAGCAATTTCTTTCAAAGAACGACTAACTTTTATCATTCCATCATCTCTTAAAAATCTCCTAATTTCCCCAATTATCATAGAAACTGCATATGTAGAAAGCTGAGTTTCAAAACTTAAATCAAATTTTCTAATTGCCTTAACAAAGCCAATACAGCCGATTTGAAATAAATCTTCTAATTCGTAACCTCTATTTGCAAATCTTTTTACAACATTCCAAACTAATCCTACGTTTTCATTTATTATTTCGTCCATTGCCTTTTTGTCGCCCTCTTTGGCACGTAAGATTAAATCTGTCATAAGACCTCCTTACCACCAATATGTTTCTTCATTTTTACTTTTGTACCCACACCAACAATAGATTCAACACTAAACTCATCCATAAAATTTTCCATTATAGTAAAGCCCATACCCGACCTATCTAGCTCAGGTTTCGTGGTATACAAAGGTTGTTTAGCTATTTCCAGATTTTCAATACCCTTGCCATAATCTATAATCTCTATATCCAAAGTTTTTTCGTATAACTTACAATTTATATGTATCATTCCATCTCTTCCGTCATAACCGTGTATAATAGAATTTGTAACGGCCTCAGAAACAGCAGTTTTTATATCAGAGATTTCTTCAAGCGTTGGATCTAATTGAGAGACAAAAGCTGCAACTGTAATTCTTGCAAATGCTTCATTTGCAGACTTACTTTTAAACTCTAATTTCATTTCATTATCCATATATTTTAATCGTATGAATATTAAAAAATACTCACACATCTCCTTTCTTAATTAAAAATCAAACTATTTTTTAATATTAAAAAGTTAATTCAATGCAAGTTAAATATTCTCAACTTGCTTGTTTTCCTCATCTATCAAAGGAATTATTCTGAATAAACCAGCCATATTAAAAATTCTTTTAGCCTCTTTACCAACGTTAATCATTTCTGCTTTGCCGCCAAATCTAATCACTTTCTTATATCTGCCAATTATCATTCCAATCCCTGCACTATCCATAAACTTTACGTTTTTAAAATTAAAAATCAACTTCTGCGGAACATATCTGTTAATAGCATTATCAGCCATTACGGCAAGCTCACTACACGAATGATGGTCAATTTCGCCATCAAAATTTATAGTTAGTGTCCTAACTTTTTCATCATAATTAGTAAGCATATACTATTCCTCCTTTGTAAACTTTTATACACATCTTACAATCTTTTTACTAAAAAGTTTGTCAAAAAAAGAACGGCATATGATATTTCGCATATACCGTTCTTAATATCTACAATTATTAAATTTACGAAGTGAAAAGATTCAAAATCCTCCGCAATAACAAAAACTTCTTATTTTGCAATATTTACTCTTTATTTAGCCAACTTATTCCAGCCTTCTAAAATCTCATCCTTAGTCTTGAAATAAGTAGTATCTGTGAATTTCTTTTGTTTTTTATTTAAAAAGACTCTTAAAAGAAAATAATCATCCGATTTAAATTTATATCCTAAACTCTTTAAATATCTACATGTAAAAATCTTGCATCCCAAGCATTTAGTATCGCAACCAGTAGGTGTTAAATGTGGACATTCTTCAGTATATACTGGTATTCCATCATATTTTCTATAGTAAAATGCATAACAACATCCCATTGTAGTATGTTTAGTCTTGCATGCTCTTTGACATGAACAAGCATCATTTTTAAAAGCACATAAATTCTTTTCTCTAAAAAGATTATCAAAATAATCACAAGCTAAATCATATATGTAACTATTTTTTTCATTAATATCTTTGATAAACATAACCTTCAAAAAAGTCTTCAATTCCTCGCTTACAGCTTCTTGTTTTATATAAGCAAATGTCTTACCATCCTGCGAGTTTTCAGTTACTTTTTCTTTGTAATAGTTGAATAAATCTAGAACATTTTTCATAAATAAATTCAAGTCTGTTATTTGAGTTTCATCAATTTTAAGTTTGAAATCTTGTGTTTCTTTTATTTTCTTCTTAGCTTTTCTTATATTATTTTGACAAAGTTCTGTCGAAGTTATCCCGTCAATATCATCAAAGTTCTCAACATTATATTTTATAAACTCTTTTTCGTTTGACATTTCTTCTCCTTTGTAAATAAAAGATTTATTTTAAACTTTCTATTCTATCTAATGTTTTCTTCAACAATTCTTCATATTTTACCTTCTTAGCTTTCTCTTCATCTATCTTAGCTTGAGGAGCTTTGGCAATAAAGCCTTCATTAGATAACATCTTTTCAACTCTCTTAATCTCATTTTCATAAGTTAATTTTTCTTTTTCAAGTCTTTCAACTTCCTGTGCTATATCAACCAATTCATCAAATGGAATATAGATTTCAACACCAGGTACAGCAAGTGATATTGCATTTTCTGGAATATCTTTTTTCTCATCCTTTATAACAATATTATCTGCAGAAGCTAGTTTCTCAATAAAACCTCTACCTTCTTCTATTGCTCTTGCATTCTTAGTTATGAATATTAAACTAGCCTTTCTAGATGGTGCAACATTCATATTAGCACGAATATTACGAACGCCCTTAATAATCTCTTTTACAAGCTCAATTTCCTCTTGCTCAGCTTTGTACTCATTTTCCTCACAATACTTTGGCCATTCTGAAACCATGATACTTTCATCATTATGTTTCAAATTCATATAAATCTCTTCTGTTATAAATGGCATAAATGGATGAAGTAATTTTAAAGCAATTTTCAAAATCTCATTTAATGTATATAGAGCTTCATCTCTCGTTTCATTAGTCATATCATAAAGTCTTGGTTTAATCATTTCGATATACCAGTCACAAAGTTCATCACGAATAAATTCCATAATCTTTTGAATTGCAACACCAAATTCATATTTATCCATACAGTCAGTTACTTCCTTTATAACTGTATTTGCTTTTCCAATTATCCACTTATCTTCCAAAGCAAGCTTGTTTTTGTCGCATTTTAATTCAGCATCACCAATATTCATTATTGCAAATCTAGAAGCATTCCAAAGTTTATTTGCAAAGTTTCTTCCAGCCTCAACTTTTTCAGGCAAATATCTAGTATCATTTCCTGGGGCTGTTCCTTGAACTAGTGCATATCTAAATGAATCAGCACCATATTCATCAATAACAACTAATGGGTCAACACCATTTCCAAGTGACTTAGACATCTTTCTTCCAAGCTCATCACGAACTAAGCCGTGTATTAAAACGTGCTTAAATGGAACTTTGCCAGTGTGTTCAATACTAGAAAATAACATTCTTGCAACCCAGAAGAAAATAATATCATAACCAGTTACAAGCACATCAGTTGGGAAGAACTTTTCAAAATCTGGTGTTTTCTCTGGCCAGCCAAGTGTAGCAAAAGGCCACAATGCAGAACTAAACCAAGTATCAAGAGTATCCTCATCTTGGTGCATATGTCCACCACATTTAGGACAAACTTTAACTTCTTCCTCAGAAACAACCATCTCACCACATTCATCACAATAATATGCAGGAATTCTGTGTCCCCACCATAATTGTCTCGAAATACACCAGTCTCTTACATTATCCATAAAACTAAAATATGTCTTATCAAATCTTTCAGGAATAAACTTCATTTCACCACTTCTAACTGCATCGTTAGCAGGTTTTGCAAGCCCATCCATTTTAACAAACCATTGCTTAGAAAGAGCCGGTTCAACTGTGTCGTGGCAACGATAACATTTACCAACATTATGAGTATAATTTTCAGTTTTTACTAAAACACCAAGCTTTTCAAGATCCTCAACAATAGCTTTTCTAGCAGTTAATCTGTCCATCCCCTCATATTTGGGTACAAGTCCATTCATATGAGCATCATCTGTAAATACTTTTATAACTTCCAAATTATGACGAAGACCAACTTCATAATCGTTAGGGTCGTGAGCAGGAGTTATTTTAACAGCACCCGTTCCAAACTCTTTTTCAACATAAGTATCAGCAACAATTGGTATCTCTTTATTCATAATCGGTAACACAACTGTTTTACCAATTAAATGCGTATATCTTTCATCGTCTGGATGTACAGCAACAGCAGTATCGCCAAGCATTGTTTCAGGTCTAGTAGTTGCAACAATTATTTCATCCTTACCATCAGGCGTTTTGTATGCAATGTGCCATAAATGTCCAGCTTCCTCTTCATATTCAACCTCAGCATCAGAAATTGAAGTTAAACATTTAGGGCACCAGTTAACCATTCTTTCGCCTTTATATATTAAACCTTTATTATACAAATCAACAAAAACTTTCTTAACGGCACGAGTTAAGTGTTCATCCATAGTAAAGCTTTCCCTAGACCAATCACAAGAAACGCCCATTTTTCTAAGTTGCATAAGAATTCTTCCACCATATTCTTTTTTCCAGTCCCAAGCTCTCTCTAAAAACTTTTCTCTGCCTAATTCCTCTTTTGTTATGCCTTCTTCTCTCATTTTAGCAACAATTTTAGCTTCTGTTGCAATACTTGCGTGATCAACACCAGGAACCCAAAGAGTTTCAAAGCCTTGCATTCTCTTATATCTAACAATAATATCTTGCAACGTATTGTCCATACCGTGTCCCATATGTAATGCACCAGTAATATTTGGAGGTGGCATTACAATTGAAAAAGCTTTTTTGTTACTTTTATTATTAGCTTCAAAATATCTCTTTTCAATCCAATTATCATAAATCCTTTGTTCAAAATCCTTTGGTTCATAAGTCTTACCTAATACATTCATCTAAAAACCTCTCCTATCTTTTTTATTTTTGTTTACAATATAAACACCTTAAAAAACGTGTATGTTTTCAAACCTCTTAATCAATTATTTAGCAGTTATAAAAAATCTGTGAATAATCCCTTTCTTACTAATCATTCAATAACATAACTAGTGCTCCTACAACAGCAAGAGTAAATCCCATCATCTTCATACCTAGAACTGTCACGTTCTCCTCACCAAAATTCAAATACTTCTTAACAAGTCTTCTCGAATCAAACACCATAAAAAGACCGCCCAAGCACAACAAGTCCACTAATTATATTTAAAACCATAAACTCACATCCTTACTAAAAGCAGAAAAACAAAAAAGTAACCCCACCCACAAAGGGCGAAGTTACTCGCGTTACCACCTTAATTTATGACACTTCTCATAAAAAGCATCACCTCAAAACATTTAACGTATGTCAACCGTCAAAGCCTACTAAAATTCAGCAACGAAGCTCCCAAGCTACCTTCAACTAGCATAATTTAGAAAAGCTCACAGCTCAATAACTTTTCCTCTCTCAAAATTTGTTTTAGTCTACTCCTCTTGTTCTCAGCCTTTAACACTATGTCGCAATTATACAACAAAAAAATACAAAAGTAAACATGTTATTTTATTTAAGACAAAATATTCTTGTAGGTTAATCAATCATTTGTCACAAAATATTTAAAAATATATATTTTGAGTACCAAGCATGTCTTATGCTGATT
>CAKPAA010000002.1 GCA_934132775.1 uncultured Clostridia bacterium
AATGCAAACAATTTGGATTGTTTTCATATTTATGTAAATTGTTCTAATCTCTGAAAGTATTGATTTTATGCGTTTTTTCCACAGCAATTCTTATACTTTTTACCACTTCCACATGGACATGGATCATTTCTTCCAACCTTTTTGGTTGAGTTCACCTTTGGTTTGGCTTTATCGTCACCACCAGCGTTTTGTGCTGCGTTTAAGTTTGTTATCATATTTCTTACTAAGTTTATTCTTTGCATATTTTCATTTCTTTTTTGAACGTGTAATATTGTTTTTACAACTGTTTCTGCTATGTCTTCTGTCATCGCATTGAATACATCGTAACTCTCACACTTGTATTCTACTACTGGATCTTTTTGTGCATATGCTTCAAGTCTAACTGCTTCTTTTAATTGATCCATTGCATCTAGGTGATCCATCCATTTTGCATCTACCGTTCTTAATAATACAATTCTTTCTAATTCTCTCAATTGCTCTGAACCGATTTCTTCTTCTTTTTCTTCATACTTTTTCAATACAAGTTCTAGTACTTCTTTCTTTATTTGTTCTGGTGATTTTCCATCGCCTAAATCGTATTCAACATCTAATGCTGTTCTTAAATAATTCAAAAATTCTTCTGTATTTTCTGTTTCGTTATGAATTCCAAAGTAAGAATCAACAGTATTGTCTACTGTGTTTTCCATCATTTTTATTATTTCACTCTTTAAGTCAATGCCATCAAGCACTTGTCTTCTTTGTGAGTATATAATTTTTCTTTGTTCGTTCATAACATCGTCATATTGTAATACGTTCTTTCTTGCTGCAAAGTTCATTGATTCAACGTTCTTTTGTGCTGTTTCTATTGCGTTTGTCAACATTTTCATTTCTAGTGGCATATCTTCTGGCATATTCATTGCTGCTGCTAATGCTTGAATTCTAGCTGATCCAAATAATTTCATCAATTTGTCTTCTAGTGAAATGTAAAATCTTGATTCACCAACATCGCCTTGACGTCCACTACGTCCACGTAACTGGTTGTCTATTCTTCTTGACTCGTGGCGTTCTGTACCTATTATTTTTAGTCCACCTGCTGCAATTACTTTTTCTCTATCTTCTAATACTTTTTTATCTAATTTGTCATATATTTCTTTATATTCTTTTCTAACTTTTAGTATCTCTTCGTCATCCGTATCATTTAGGCTAACTGCTTCTAATATAACGACTTCTGGATATCCACGTTTTTTTAATTCGTGCTTTGCTAATGCTTCTGTGTTACCACCTAGCATTATATCTGTTCCTCTACCTGCCATATTAGTTGCAATTGTTACAGCACCATATTGACCTGCTTGTGCAATTATTTCAGCTTCTTTCTCGTGATATTTAGCATTTAATACTTCGTGCTTTATTCCTTCTCTTTTTAACATCTCGCTAACAAGTTCTGATTTTTCAATTGTTGTTGTACCAACAAGAACTGGTTGGCCTTTTGCTATACTTTCTTTGATGTCCTCTACAACTTGTCTCAATTTTGCTCTTTCCGTTGTGTATATTATATCATTATGGTCTACTCTTATCATTGGTTTGTTAGTTGGAACTTCTATTACGTCTAATCCATATATTTCTCTAAATTCATTTTCTTCTGTCTTAGCAGTACCAGTCATACCAGCAAGTTTGTTAAATAGTCTAAAATAGTTTTGGAAAGTTATTGTTGCAAGTGTTTTATTTTCATTTGCAATTTCAACATTTTCCTTTGCTTCTATTGCTTGATGCAAGCCATCACTGTATCTTCTGCCTTCCATTATTCTTCCTGTATGCTCATCTACTATTAGTACTTGACCATCTTTAACAATGTAGTCTATATCTCTCTTCATTATTCCATTTGCATCTAGTGCTTTATTTATATGGTGAGATATTTCCATATTTTCAATATCTGACAAGTTTTCTATATTGAAGTATTTTTCAGCTTTCTTTATACCAGTTGATGTAAGTGAAGCTCTACGAGATTTTAAGTCTACTATATAATCATAATGTGAGTCATCTTCTGATTCCTCTTGCTTGCCATCATCTTTTGTTATCACTTTTGCACTCAAACCTTTTACGAATCTATCTGCAATTTTATATAAATCATTTGCTTTGTCTGATGGCCCTGAAATAATAAGTGGTGTACGTGCTTCATCGATTAGGATACTATCTATTTCATCGACTATTGCATAGTTTAAATCTCTTTGCACCATTTGATTTTTATATATTGCCATATTATCTCTTAGATAATCAAAACCAAATTCGTTATTTGTTCCGTATGTTATATCTGAGTAATATGCAGCTCTTCTTTCTTCATTGTTTAAATCGTGAAGTATAATTCCACAAGTTAAGCCAAGAAAATTATATAGTTTGCCCATTTCTTCACCTTGTGATTTTGCTAAGTAATCATTTACAGTAACAAGATGTGCTCCTTTTCCATCCAAAGCATTTAGATATAAAGCTAATGCGGCAGTAAGTGTTTTTCCTTCACCTGTTTTCATTTCAGCAATTCTTCCTTGATGCAAAACAATTGCTCCTAATAATTGAACATCAAATGGCCTTTTACCAAACACTCTTTTTGAGCCTTCTCGTACGACTGCATAAGCCTCAACCAAGATACTATCAAGTGTTGCACCATTCTTTACTCTTTCTTTAAATTCTGCTGTTTTATTTCTTAATTCGGCATCAGAAAGTTTCTCCATCTCTGGCTCTAATGCGTTTATCTCACTTACATAGTGACTAATCTTTTTTATCTCTCTTTCGCTATATGAAGCAAATAAATTTTTAAAAAATCCCATTTTGTTATTTCTTCCTTTCGTTTTTTTATGTAAAAAGGCATAGAAATTATAATGAGAAACGAACTTCTCTATTAAAGTATAATAAAATACTTCAATAAAGAAATTATCTCCATATAAACTCTATGCCCCCATTTTAATTACTTTTCTATTTCTACTTTTCCTTCGTCAATTTCAATAGCCGCTGTTGTAACGTCAGATTCCATTTTCGCATTAGTATACTTTGGGCTACCATCAGCAATTTGTCTTGCTCTTTTAGCTGTGCCTATTACTAGTGAGTATTTTCCAGGTGCTTTCTTAAGTAAATCTGTAAGAGTTGGTTTAATAATCATTTTTCTCCTCCTATTTTTATTAAATAAATTTATTCTTCATCATCTTGTTCGTCACTTTTGTTTTCTAATCTTCCTGCAACCGTTTCTGGCTGAACTGATGATAAAATTACGTGTTCACTGTCCATTATAATTACAGCTCTTGTCCTTCTACCATAGGTAGCATCAATGAGCTTTCCATTATCCCTAGCATCTTGTACTATTCTTTTTATTGGAGCTGACTCTGGACTTACAACTGCAATAAGCCTATCACTTGAAACTATGTTTCCAAATCCAATATTTATAAATTTCATAACTTACTTCTCCTTATCATCAAAATGCTATTCTATATTTTGTATCTGTTCTCTTATGTTCTCTATCTCATTTTTCATTTCTATAACATAATTAGTTATTCCGATAGAATTTGCTTTAGAACCTATCGTATTAGTTTCTCTGTTCATTTCCTGTATCAAGAAATCTATCTTCTTACCAATTGGTCCATCAGCATTTAGCATATTTTTAAAGCTTTCTATATGACTCTTTAACCTTGTAACTTCCTCACAAATACTTGATTTATCAGCAAACAATACAACTTCAATTCCAATTCTATTTTCATCAACAATATCATTCGCTTCTAATTCATTTATCCTATTTTTAAGTTTTACTTTGTAGCCTTCAAGCAATTTATCTGACATTTTCTCAACTTGTGCAACATATTCTGAAATTTTATTAAGTCTCTTCTCTATATCTTCTGCAAGCTTCTTACCTTCAAGGCTTCTTGCCTCATTGATATTTTTCATTGCAATCTCTAATGCACATTTCAACTCATCAGAATATAACTCTTCAGCAGACTCATTTTCAACAACTATTATATCTCCAAGTTTTGCAAGTGCCATAACCGTTATATCGTCTTGAAGGTTATATTCTTTTGCCAAATCTCTTAATTCATCTATGTATGTTCCCGCAAGTACTTTATCTATTTTTATATTTCTTCCTTTATCACTCATATTTTTTAATGAAATATAAACTTCAATTTTTCCTCTGTTAAGATTTTTTGAAATATATTTTCTTACCTTATCTTCTAAGAAATTTAAATATCTTGGCAATTTGACAGTTACATCACTATATCTATGATTTATGGTCTTTATCTCAACCGTGTACTCTCTTCCGTCTTTTTCAAACTCTCCACGACCATATCCAGTCATACTTTTAACCATTATTTTCTCCTTTTAGCACTTCTTTGACCTTTTCTACCAAATGCATTAGCTAATATTACTACAATTCTAATTATATAATAAACAAGAAAGACGATTGGAAATACTTTATTCAATTTGTTAAATGGTGCTGTGAAAGTTAAATAAGTGCCAGGAAGCAAAGCAGCTGTAACAGCAAGCACTAATAATTCCACGCCATATAAAGACAATGAAGGTCTGTCTTTCTTAAAAGCAATAGCTAAAATAACTACAGAAATAGCTAAAATAATGCCACCTAAGATATATATTACTGACTCAACATTTTGCAAATTATAGTTAAACACTGTAAAAGCACTATCTGTTAAACCATAAAATACCTCGAATAAAAGAAGCATCAAACCTGCTCCACAAAGATCATTTACTAATTTAGTTTTTTCTGTGTAATTCATAAAAATCCTTACCTTTCTTACTAAAAACAAAAGCCAAACTATTACATATCGTATTCATATAATAGCATTGCGACCGTTGCAATTCCAGCAGTCTCTGTTCTTAAAATTCTTTTTCCAAGAGAAACTTTTTTCACATTAGGTAACTTTTCTAAAATTGAAATATCTTTTTCCGAAAAACCACCCTCCGGGCCTATTACAATCGCAACATTTCCTATGTTAGTATCTGTATTTCTTAACACTGCCTTAATCGTATTTTCTTTTTCACATTCATAAGGCACTATAACTATATCATATTTTGAAAGATTTTCAACAATATTTTCTAAATTAACTATTTTTTCAACAGTAGGAATTTTTGTTCTTCCGCATTGCTTAGACGCTTCAAGTGCAATTCTGTTCCATCTTTCAACTTTTTTAGCTCCATTTGAGCCATCAATTTTTACAACTGTCCTTTCCATAATTACTGGAATTATTTTTTCAACACCAAGTTCAGTACATTTTTGTACAATCAAATCCATCTTATCAGATTTTGGCAAGCCTTGAATAAGTATAATTTTCACGCTTGGTTCCGTTGAAAAGTCAATTTTCTCCTCTATATCTAATGTTATACATTCATTTGAAAGCTCTCTAATTTTTGCTAAATATCTTTGCTCTGACTCATCACAAATTGTAAGCTCATCACCAGCTTTATATCTTAAAACATTTTTTATGTGATTCACGTCTTCACCTATTAAATTTATTTCTTCACCAATTATTTGATTATTTTTTATATAAAATGTTGAAATCTTCCCCAACTCCTATCTATATCAAAGCTCATTTTTAGTTTTAAGTAATTCTAATATCTAACTATCACTTTAATTCACTGTTAGTAAAATACACATTTACTATAATTAGCAGTTTTATATAGAACGGTAAATAATCCCTAATATATAAAATTGCTAAAAACAATATTAGAAGAATCTTCTCTTCCTTCCAGTTTCAAAGTTTTCTCCACTTACATCTGCAAATTTCTTTATAAGTTCTCTTTGTTCACTTGACAATTTCTTAGGAACATCTACAACAACCGTGAAATATAAATCTCCGATGCCTCTGCCATTTACATTCTTTATTCCTTTTCCTCTTAATGTGAATATAGAACCTGTTTGTGTTCCCTCTGGCAAATCAAACTTTTCATTTCCATTTAGCGTTGGCACATCAATAACAGCTCCCAATGCAGCCTCTGGGAAAGTAACGTGAACATCGCAGAAGATGCTATCGCCTTTTCTTGTAAATATTGAGTGCTTCTTAACAGATACTGTAATATATAAATTACCAGGACCGCCACCTCTTAAACCAGGCTCTCCCTCACCGTTTAAAGAAATCATTTGACCGTTATCTATACCTGCTGGAATTGAAACTTTAATCTTTCTTTGTTTCTTTACAGTTCCTCTACCCTTACATTCTGTACAAGGAGATGATATTACTTTACCAGTTCCTCCACAATTATCGCAAGTTCTTGAAGATTGGAAAGAACCAAGTATTGTGTTTTGCATAGTAGTTACTGTTCCTCTACCGCCACAAACCTTACAAGTTTCAGCAGAAGTTCCTGGTTTAGCTCCAGTACCATTACAAACATCACATTGTTCATCTCTATTTATAATTATTTCCTTGGTAACGCCAAATGCCGCTTCTTCAAATGTAATCTCAATGTGAACTTTTAAGTCTCTGCCTCTTACTGGACCATTTTTATTACTTCTCCTTCCGCCACCACCGAAAAAAGAAGAGAAAATATCATTAAGGTCAAAATCAACACCTGCACCATTAAAGCCGCCACTAAATCCATCAAATCCACTGAAACCACTAAAATCATTCGCATAACCATTAGGCCCACTATGTCCAAATTGATCATACATACTTCTTTTTTGTTTATCTGATAAAACCTCATAAGCTTCATTTAATTCCTTAAATTTTGCTTCCGCTTCTTCTTTATTATCTGGATTAGCATCTGGGTGATACTTCTTCGCAAGTTTTCTATATGCTTTTTTTAATTCTTCATCTGTTGCCGTTTTTGGAACGCCAAGCACTTCATAATAATCTCTTTTTGTTTCAGCCATTTTTTACTCCTTTTTGATGAATACTCATCTCGTTAGAATTCATTTAATACGTCGACAGCTTCCCCGTTTTGGGGAAGCTTGCTCGTGTCATTTCACGTACTTTAAAAGTACTATTATTCAACTTTATAATCAGCATCAACTACATTATCGCCATTTGCGTTAGCATCATTACCAGCTTGTTGTCCTGCACCAGCTGCACCGGCATTAGCTCCTGCATTTGAATATAACTTTTCAGAAATCTTATAAAATTCTTGTGTTAATTTGTCAGTTGCAGCTTTAATATCCTCAATGTTATTGCCTTCAAGTGTTTTCTTTACATTAGCAATTTCTGCTTCAACTTTTGCTTTTTCTTCGCCACTTACTTTATCGCCTAGGTCTTTCAAAGTCTTCTCTGTGTTATATACTAATGAATCTGCATTGTTTCTAACTTCAATAGCTTCTTTGTTCTTTCTGTCTTCTTCTGCGTGAGCCTCAGCCTCTTTAACCGCTTGCTCTATTTCATTTTCTGTCAAATTAGTGCTTGCTGTAATAACGATTTTTTGTTCATTACCAGTGCCCATATCTTTTGCAGATACGTGAACAATACCGTTAGCATCTATATCAAATGTAACTTCAATTTGTGGAACTCCTCTTGGTGCGGCTGGAATTCCTGTTAATTGGAATCTTCCTAACGTCTTGTTGTATGCAGCCATTTCTCTTTCACCTTGAAGAACATGTACTTCTACACTTGTTTGTCCATCAGCAGCAGTAGAAAAGATTTGAGACTTTTTGGTTGGTATTGTTGTATTTCTTTCAATCAATTTTGTAAACACACCACCAAAAGTTTCAATACCAAGTGACAATGGAGTTACATCAAGTAATACTAGGTCTTTTACATCACCAGATAATACACCGCCTTGAATTGCTGCACCGATAGCAACACATTCATCAGGATTTATACCTTTGTGAGGCTCTTTACCAGTTACTCTCTTAACTGTTTCTTGAACTAGAGGAACTCTTGAAGAACCACCAACTAACAAAATCTTATCTATTTTATCTGCTGTTAAATTAGCATCTTTTAAAGCTTGGTTCATTGGTCCAACTGTTGAGTCAACCAAATCTCTAATCAATTCCTCAAATTTAGCTCTTGTTAATGTAATATTCATATGTTTAGGACCTGTGCTATCAGCTGTTATATATGGTAAGTTAATGTCTGTTTGTGACATACTTGATAATTCAATTTTAGCTTTTTCAGCAGCTTCCTTTAATCTTTGCATTGCAGAACTATCTGTTGATAAGTCAACACCTTGATCTTTCTTAAACTCTTCAACCAAGTATTTTATAATTCTTTCATCAAAATCATCGCCACCAAGTCTGTTGTTACCACTTGTTGCTAGAACTTCAAATACACCATCGCCAATTTCAAGAATTGATACATCAAATGTACCACCGCCAAGGTCATATACCATTATCTTTTGCTCATCATCTTTGTCTAGTCCATAAGCCAAAGATGCAGCTGTTGGTTCATTTATAATTCTTAAAACTTCAAGTCCTGCGATCTTACCAGCATCCTTAGTTGCTTGTCTTTGAGAATCACTAAAATAAGCTGGAACAGTAATAACTGCTTGAGTTACTTTTTGTCCAAGATAATTTTCAGCATCTGCCTTTAATTTTTGAAGAATCATAGCTGAAATTTCTTGTGGGGTATACATATTATTATCTATTTTAACTTTTCTATCAGTACCCATATCTCTCTTAATTGAAGAAATTGTTCTATCATGGTTTGTTACTGCTTGTCTTTTAGCAATTTGACCAACTAATCTTTCTCCACTTTTAGTGAAAGCAACAACTGATGGAGTTGTTCTACTTCCTTCTGCGTTTGGAATTACTACCGGCTCTCCACCTTCCATAACTGCAACACAAGAGTTTGTTGTACCCAAATCAATACCTATAATTTTTGACATATAAATCAATCCTTTCTTTTTATATCATTTTTATTATTTGTTATTTAAAAAGTGATTTTAATCACTTGAATAAGCTTAAACTAATTTGCTACTTTTACCATTGCATGTCTTAGCACTCTGTCACCCATTTTATAACCACATCTTAATTCTTGCACAATTTCTTGTTCTCCAAAATTTTCATCTTCTACGTGCATAACTGCATCGTGAAATTCAGGATTAAACTTTTCTTTTTCAGTAGCAATATGCTCAATATTTAAACTTGCGAAAATATCTTGCATTTGCTTATGAATTAATTCAAATCCCTCTTTTGCCTTAGGATCAGTTGTTTCAGCCTCAACAGCCTTATCCAAATTATCTAAAACTGCTATAAACTTAGTAACAACATCTCCAACAGCTAGGCTATATATTTTTTCTTTCTCCTTAGAAACTCTTTTTTTATAGTTATCAAATTCAGCTGCTGTTCTTTGTAAATGTTCATAATACTTTTCATTCTCAGATTTTAACTTTTCAATTTCTGTGTTCAAATCTTTTATTGAAACTTCTTGTACTTCCTCTTCGTTTTCTATCGCCTCATTTTTCTTAACTTCATTTTTCTTTGTCTCTTTTTTCTCCGCCATCAAAATTGCCTCCTTGTTTTATTTTTTCTTGTATTGCGTCTCCGACATATTTTATAACTGGAATTACTTTTTTGTAGTCCATACGTTTTGGCCCAATCAATCCAATAGTTCCAATTTCCTTGTCATTTATCTTCTGCTTATACGTAATAATGGTAAAATCTTTTAAATCTTCAAAAGCATTCTCTTGACCTATATAAACATTTATATTACCATCATAACCATTTTTTAGCATCTCTTTCAAAGCATCTTGTGTTTCGATGATATTTAAGAAATTTTTTAATGTTTCTTCTTTTTTCAATTCAGGCAAATCAAGTAAGTTCTTGGTACCATCCATATATATTTCAGCGTTGTTATTAACTAATAAATTATTTAATTCAACAACTAACGGAACTATATTTGTGCTTATATTGTAAAGCTCACTTTCTACGTATTCATTGATATTATCATAAATATCGTTGAAATTCATACCCCTTAACTTATAATTAAGATAATTATTAAATATTTCAATATTCTCTTCTGGTATTTGTCCTGTATACTTTATAATACTTTCTTTTATAATTCCGTTATCAGCTAAAATAACAATCATAAGCCTATCTTGCCCAATTTTAACCAATTTTATTTCTTCAACTTTACAATTATCCATTGCTGGTCCAATTGCTATTGAAGCATAGTTTGTAAGTCTAGCAATAATATTAGATGCTTCTTTGATAAGCGTTTCAAACTTTGTGACATCTTCTTTTAACATTTGGTCTATCAACTGTTTTTCTGTCGGCGTCAACTTCTTCTCTTGCATTATAGAATCAACATAAAATCTATATCCTAAACTTGATGGAATTCTTCCAGCAGATACATGGGGTTGTTCAAGATACCCTAGTTCCTCCAAATTTGCCATTTCATTTCTTATTGTAGCTGGACTAAAACCTAGCTTATAATCATTGGCAATCTTGGTTGAACCAACTGGCTCTGCAGTGGCATTATACTCTTCTATAACAGCCTCAAGAATACGCTTTTTTCTTTCGTCAAGTAGCACTCTTATCACCTTCCTTTTTAGCACTCAATATTGCTAAGTGCTAACAACAATTATTAAGATACCACTATCATTAGCACTTGTCAATATCGATTGCTAAAATTCTCAAAAAATTCACAAATCTCTTTAAAAATATGTAATTAAAATTCATTTTATTATTGAGAAAAAATAAAAATCTCAGTTTTTTCAAGTTTTAACCGCTGAAAATCTTCAACCGAAAGTAAGAAAATCTATTCTATAAATTAAAGTTTTCTATTTAATAAAAAAGTATTGCGCAAAAATTTACTAGATCTATAGTTTTCATACCGTATAAAAATAAAAAAATTCAGTCCACTTTTAACATGAACTGAATTTTTAGTTTTATGACTAGAAAATATTCTAATCTTTCCTTCTTCTCATCTCGGAGCGTTTGGTCTGAATAGCTCCAACAGAACGTCCAATTAGAGCAGATAACTGTGAATCAGGCAAATTGTGAGCTATTACAAGCTCAATTTCATCCGCTTCCCAAGTAATATGATGTTTGGGAGCGTATGCAGTTTTTGAATAATATCTGCTCTGCTGCCTTTTTTTCGTTGCTCTCAGCACTTCTGGGTCAGACCCAGGGCACCTTCTCATGTATATCCCCACCTCACATAACTGCTGCCGGCTCCTTAGCATCTTCCGTTTCATTGGTGTGCCGGTCGCTGTCAATAAGGACGATAGTCTTGAGATATGCAACCTGCATACTCGCAAAAACGAGTCCGCCAGCCATGTCGCGACTTTCAACGCTGCGAACGACGAAGCGCTGTCCACCATATGTAAAAAGATTATAGTCTTCTTTTTTAAGCAAACTCAGCACGTCAAGTGCATCCTTATACTCAATATCGCTCCCACTCGGATAGTATGAGTAGCTGTGACCACCATCATTTGCCGTAGCTTTAACAAGCTTCAGCAATGTGTCAATCGCATTCTTACGTTTGCCATTCTCAATTGCTTTCTCCGTGAGCTCAAGTACATTCGGGACCTTGAGCTCAATAAAGGCAACTTCAAGAGCACCGTTCAGCCCTCGCTTTTCTCCACATCGAACAGCCAGAAGCCGTCCATTATACTTTACAGTATCAATACCACGCTGCCTAAGAGCGCTGGCTACATGCAAGCCAGTCACACAACTGAGCTCACTATCCCGTTTTTCAGGATAGTACACAATTCGTTTCACATTGTCACCGTTCTCATCCATCTTCTTAGCCATCGCCAGCAGGGTCTGATAGACTTCATGTTCCTTGTTCATAGTCATTCCTCCATTATGTCGTTGGGTAAAAAAGTGACTATTTCACATTGGTATTAGCAACACCAATATAAAACCATAAAATCAAATTATTTTCTAATCATCGACTTTATGCTTTTTTCAAAATCCTTCAAACCAGCACAACACGCATCCATCAGGATGTAGCTAGCGCCTACGCTTTTAGGCTCTGAGAAAAGTACCTCCAGGATGGAACGTCCATCATCTCGGCAAGAAAGTTGCTGTACATTTCTAGTTCTTTTGAAAAGATTCATTTTGTCCTTTTCCTCTCTCATAATTTTTAGTGCTCTTATATAATAGCATAATTCACATAATCATTCAATAGAAAAATTATTTTTTCGACAAATTTTGATAATTTTTAGTACTTTTGATTAAATAATAGCCATATTCTGTAAACCGCATTTAAAATATTTGCAATTTTTTCCAGTGTCATGTTCAAAATCTTTCATTTTAAGCATTATGCGGCCAAAAGAAGTAACTATTCATTAAAGGCAATAAAAAAGTAGCCATTCAGTCGAATAGCTACTCTTTTTCTTTTATGCAGGAACAGGAGAAACAACAGCAACGCTGAGATACGCCGCAACAATCTTGTCGTTCCGCTTTACCGTATTATCGGTGATGGTATACCAACCACCATCATAGTTAATCTTCTCAACCTGCTTGCTCGCGAGCTCCTCCTTAATGCTCTTAGCAGTTTCCAGAGACATCGCCTCCGTTCCATTCTGAGGAATGTACGAAAGATTATAGAACCCATCATCACGATGTGCAGCGATGACCTCTTCGATAGACCGACACAGCTTCTTAATTCCCATACATTTTTCCTCCATTCGCACGCTCATCACTGTTAAAAGCCGACCGTCTCACACTCAACAACGTCAATGTGAAACTAAAAGTATTAGTACGTTTAGACTAGGAACTCTTCATTATCTTCCCCCTAATAAATATAATTTTGTATCGCTAGTTTATGTTACCACAATTTACATAACGTGTCAAGTGCTTTTAAAGATATGCTACTTACATTTTTTGAATTATTGCCATTTAGAGATACTCCAATCGTGCCATTATGCCAAAAACATATGCTCCACTAAAATTTTTATTCCCATAAAAACTAATATTATTCCACCTAGTATTTCTGCTTTTGCTTCGTACTTACTTCCAAAACGATTACCTATTTTAACTCCCATCAAAGATAGTAAGAAAGTAACTACTCCTATTATGGTTGCTGCTAACAATATATTTACATCAAGAAATGCAAATGTAACTCCTATTGTTAACGCATCAATACTTGTGGCAAGTGCTAATATAAACATCGTTTTAAAATCAACGTTTTCATTTGAAGTTTTACTATCACTAGCAAACGCTTCGCCCACCATATTAGCTCCAATGAATACAAGAAGTGAAAAAGCTATCCAATGATCTATTTCTGAAATTAAGCTTTCAAAAGCAGTGCCTAAGAAATAGCCTATTAGTGGCATAATACCTTGAAAAACTCCAAAATAAATTGCTATTATTATTGCCTTTTTTGCATCAAGTTTATTCATTGAAAGCCCTTTGCAAACGGATACTGAAAAAGCATCCATTGCTAATCCTATACTTATTAAAAAAATTTCAATTATCCCCATTATAAACCTCTTTTAGTCTTTTTTAATTATTTATATACAAAATTTTAATTAAGCTCATAATAAATTTTTTCAATTACTTTATTATATAAATCAATTGTATCCAATACTTCGCAACATATTTATTAAACAACGTATTAAAATTACTCTAAACTCAAACTTTCTTCAAGCACTTCCCATATTGTATCTTTATTAAATTTAGTTTCCGAAGAAAATGCAAAAATTAAATCTTCATCAACTTTCAAGTCTTTTGCAATTTCATCGACATAGCTTTGTACCTTTGTTTTGGCAATTTTATCAGCCTTAGATGTTACTACAATATATCTATGTCCAGTAGATTTTATATA
Source organism: uncultured Clostridia bacterium (assembly GCA_934132775.1). Classification (GTDB taxonomy): domain Bacteria; phylum Bacillota; class Clostridia; order TANB77; family UBA1234; genus UBA1234. Next base: position 13,671 of record CAKPAA010000002.1, read on the forward strand.
TTCCATCATCATTCTATCATTAGCACTTGGGGCGTGTCTTATATCTATAAGCAAAACCACTAAATTTATATTTTTACAATTTCTTAAATAGGTTTCTATTGAGTCTCCAACCTTCTTTTGCTCCGCTTTCGACATCTGCGAGTATCCATATCCAGGCAAATCCACAAAGTAAAATTTATTATCCATATTATAAAAATTTATTTGTCTTGTTTTACCAGGTGCACTACTCGTTCTTGCCAAAGTCTTTCTGCCAGTCAAACAATTTACAAATGACGACTTGCCAACATTCGACTTGCCTGCAAGCACTATTTGTGGCAATTTATTTTTAGGATACTGAGCTTTATTCATAACTGATATTTCAAATTTTGGCTCTTTAATCTGCATATATTATCCTCCCTACTATACTTTTAATCACAAAACCTAACACTATTCATTAGTATTTTTCATTGATAAAGAAACCTTTTTCTTCTCTAAATCAATTTTAATTACTCTAACTTTCACTATATCACCAACAGAAACAACATCCATAGGATTTTTTACATACTTGTCACTAAGCTCAGATATGTGAACTAACCCATCATTCTTTACACCAATATCAACAAATGCTCCGAAATCAATTACATTTCTGACTGTTCCAGTTAATATCATTCCCTCTTTTAAGTCTTCCATCTTTAAAACATCACTTCTTAGAATTGGCTTTGGCAAATCTTCTCTTGGGTCTCTACCTGGCTTTTGCAATTCCTTAATAATATCTCTAACTGTCGGCACACCTATTTCTAATTTTTTCGCAATATCTGCTGGAATAATAGTAGCCAATTTAGCTTTAATTTCTGTTAAATTTGTCTTCAAATCTTCAACTTTAAAACCTATACCGTTTAAAATCTTTTCAGCAGTTTCATAGCTTTCTGGGTGAACAGATGTATTATCCAAAGGATTTTTACTTTCAGGAATTCTCAAAAATCCCGCACATTGTGTGTAAGCTGCTGGACCAAGTTTAGAAACTTTAAGTAATTCTTTTCTTGTTTTTATTTTTCCATTCTCATCTCTATATTTAACAATATTATTTGCAACCGTTTTACTAACACCAGAAACATATTTTAAAAGAGACGGAGTTGCTGTGTTTAAATCAACACCGACACTATTAACAGCATCTTCAACAACACCAGTCAGACTCTCATCTAACCTACTTTGGTTTACATCGTGCTGATATTGACCAACTCCAATGCTCTTAGGGTCAATTTTAACAAGCTCTGCAAGAGGATCTTGAAGTCTTCTAGCTATTGAAATTGCTCCACGAAGTGAAACATTTATATCAGGATATTCTTCTGTTGCAAGCTTTGAAGCAGAATAAACAGAAGCACCTGCCTCACTCACAATAGCATAATGAATATTATGTTTTACATTCTTTATTAAATCAGCAACAAACTGCTCTGATTCTCTTGAAGCCGTTCCATTTCCTATTGCTATCATACTTACATTATATTTATCTATTAAATCTAATAGCTTTTTCTTCGCACCTATAACATCATTTTGAGGTTCAGTTGGATAAACAGTTGTGGTGTCCAATAACTTGCCAGTCTCATCTATAACTGCAATTTTGCATCCTGTTCTATATGCTGGATCAAATCCCATAACAGTTAATCCTTTTAGTGGTGGCTGTAATAATAATTTCTTAGCATTTTGTCCAAAAACTTTAATGGCTTGTTCCTCAGCAACACTAGTCAAATCATTTCTAACTTCATTTTCGACAGATGGCTTTATAAGCCTCTTATAAGCATCTTCAATAACATCTTCTAAAACTTCTTCGTATGGACTTTCATTCTTTATAACTTTACCTTTCAAATATTCAAGCGATGTTTCATCAGTTCCATCAATTTTAACCTTCAAAAATTCCTCTTTTTCACCTCTATTTATTGCAAGAATCCTATGACTAGGGATTTTAGAAACAGCTTCGGAATAGTCATAATACATCTCATAAACAGACTTTTCATCCTTAGTAGTCTTTGACGTAATAATACCTTTATCATATATTATCTTTCTTATGTCTTTTCTATATTCTGCAACATCAGAAATCATCTCGGCAACAATATCTTTTGCACCAGCAATAGCATCATCGACACTCAAAATGCCCTTTTCCTCATTTATAAACTCCTCTGCTAATTTCATCAAATCGTACTTTTTATCCTGACTATATATGATAATAGCAAGTGGCTCCAACCCTTTTTCTTTGGCTATGGTAGCTCTCGTTCTCTTCTTTTGTTTGTACGGTCTATACAAATCCTCAACCTCAGTCATCGTCTCACTCGACAAAACACTTTGCTTTAATTCATCAGTAAGTTTACCCTGCTCATCAATTAAACGTATAACCTCTTCTTTTCTCTTTTCAAGATTTCTCAAATAATTAAGTCTGTCAAACATATCACGAAGCTGTTCATCAGACATCTCACCAGTCTGCTCTTTTCTATACCTAGCGATAAAAGGAATTGTATTTCCATCATCAATAAGCTTTATAGCATTTTCAACTTGAAATGACTTTAATTTAAATTCTTTTACCAAACGTTCATTTATTTGTTCCATTGCTTTCTTCCTTTCAAACTTACAAATTTAAAATTATTAGTCTGTTCTTCATTTTCTTGAAACACTTTACTTATGCACACAACTAAACAAATTATCAATTTATTTGCACATTAACATCAGTTTTCAAGATCATAAAAATATTACAATATCTTTCCGTCAACACACTCTAAAATTATTGTAACCGGCCCCATATTAGTAAAAGTAATATGCATATCTGCCCCAAAAGAACCAGTTGCCACCTCAATTCCAATTTTGTTCTTGCAATAGTCAATAAAATACTCATATAACTCGTTTGCAAATGTTGGCTCTGCTGCATTTATAAAACTTGGCCTATTGCCGTGATGAGAATCTGCATACAAAGTAAATTGGGAAACAATATGCAAAGCTCCCCCATTGTCCATAACAGACAAATTCATTTTACCATTATCATCTTCAAAAATCCTAAGTTTCGCTATTTTTTCAGCTAAAACCTCAGCATCTTTTTTAGTGTCTTTATGTGTCACACCAAGCAACACTAAAAGACCAGAATCAATACTAGAATACATTTTTCCATCTATTTCAAGTTTTGAATTAACAACTCTTTGTACAACTGCTTTCATAAAATCACATAACGCTAAAATAATCAATAAATAAAATTTGCATAATCAATAAAGATGTGCAAAAACATCATTTAAAACTATTTAGCATTCTCCTTTCATACCCTCTAAAAAATAACTTCCACAATCAATAACAACTAACAAAAAGATGAGCCTGAAAATCCATTAATCAAGTTCATCTTAAAATTTCACTCATTTCTTTTTATATCTATTTTTAAAAACTTCCTTTATTATGCTTCTTCTAATCTCAATTTCATCAACTATTATAAGCATAGAAATATTAACTGCCAAACAAATCAAATCAAAATTGATATTAAATAAAAAATCATAACTATACATCTGTTCCCTAAACAATGTGTGCAAAATTAAAAGCCCAACATTGACAATAACTGCAGTAAAACTAAACCAAGACTTTTTATTTATATAACCAACCAAATCCATCACTACAAAAAAAACAGCAATGATAACACAAGTAACAATGTTTGTACAATCAAAAAATAGCATATACAATAACTCCTATTCTTCCTCATCCCAATTATGCCAAATATCTTGAATGTCATCTAAGTCTTCTAGTTTTTCAACTATCAAGCCCATCTTTCTAGCACCTTCTTCATCTAAGTGCATATAATTTTGAGGAACCATCTTAACTTCTGCTTCTAAATACTCAATGCCCTTACTCTCTAAATACTCTCTAACGCTTGAAAAATCTTCTGGTTTAGTAGTTATCTCATAATATTCATCATCAGCTTCCATATTATCAGCACCAGCTTCTAATATTTCAAGCATCAACTCATCCTCTGAAAGTTTTGTAGCTGTCTTTTCAATAACAATTACACCTTTTTTATCAAACATCCAGCCAACAGAACCAGTTGTTCCAAGATTTCCACCAAATTTATCTAAAATATGTCTAACGTCCCCAGCTGTTCTATTTCTATTATCAGTCATTGCCTCAATAATTATAGCAACACCATTTGGACCATAACCCTCATAAACTATATCTTCATAATTAGCAGAGTTTCCATCTCCAGCAGCTTTCTTAATACTTCTATCAATATTATCATTTGGCATATTATTAGCCTTACATTTAGCAATAACATCACGAAGCTTTGAATTACCAGCTGGGTCAGGTCCACCTTCTTTAACCGCAACCAAAATCTCTCTTCCTAACTTAGTAAACACTTTACCTCTTTGAGAATCTGATTTTTCTTTTTTATTTTTAATATTATTCCATTTGCTGTGTCCTGACATTTTCTCTCCTCCTTTAAATTCATATATCAGACATTTGGTATTCTATCATACTTTTTTTAGTTTGTGTAGTCCTAAATTTTTTTGAATAAAATTTTGTTGTAAGATATACAAAATTGAGTGTTATTTTATATTCCAAGCTGTTGATGAAGACAAACCATTATTCAAAGTATTTGACACATCCAATTTATTCGCATTAAATGATACCACTGGTCTAAGCCCATAAGTGCAAGTACGAGGTCTATCGAAAGAATCAAATATGAGAAAGCCGTCCGATGTTGTTGAACTACTAACATGCCTTAAGTCATATCCTACGTAGTCACCGCCTATATACACTGTTGGTGACGCTAACCATCCCATATCATTTCCCAATATTTCGCCTATAGCCTTATTTAATTTAGATGGGTTATATAGATAGAATGTATCCGTCACCAAAACAGGAACATTTACTGTTGGGAACTTATATTTAAGTATATCATTTGAAGTTTCTTCCTTGCCATTTACGCTATTGTCATATGTATAAAATTTAGCTATATTTCTTCCATGTGCTATTCCAATATATTTTTCACCATTTACAATAACATCTGGTGTATCACTTGATTCATAAGGATAATATACTCGTCTATTAAATTTATCTTCTTTTTTATATTTGAGACTTTTATTCAATTCGTCTATAGTCATACTTTTTGCTATTAAATTCTTGCCTAGATTTGAATATAACTTTCCACATAATCTATGCAATTCACTCACTCCATATAAATATCCACTTGCTCCATTTATTGATACATCGTTTACTGCTCCTTCGGTTGTTATCATTACTTTTCCAGTTTCACTATCTATACTTAAAATTCTCCACTTTGCTGTTGCATCTGTTGAAAGTGTTTGTTTTGCACTTCCTGTTTTCGTCGAATCTGTTTCAACATTCTGGACTGTTGTTGGAATATAATTAACGTAATCTCCTACTTTTATTTTACTTGTTATTTCTTCAAACTCTTTTCTAGATAATCCGTCATCTAAAAGTTCTCTATTCTCAAGCTTGCTATTTTCATTTATTTGTATTTTAAATGTGGCACTTGCAACAGTTATATCAATATCTTTTGAACTTGAAACAAGTGAACTATCCACAAACTCTTTATCTCTTATGTTGTACGCATTCTCACTTGGAAATGGTGGCCAAATAAACACCTTGCCTTTCTTAGTCACAGCATACTTAACTTCAACGTTTGTTTCAGTTGGAGTATTCACTCTCATTACTGGTAACTTAATACCAATGTTCGCACTCTTCTCAATTATTGTATAATCTGGAGTTCTACTTTCAACAACAAAATCTTCATCTGTTTTACCACCCTTTGCTACATAATTAAAAACCTGTCCATCAGTAATTTGAGAACCCTTTGCAAGCATTGCACCTTTAACTTCTATCATCTTCTCATTTATAGCTTGTTCAACTTCACTGACATTAGACACAAACTTAGAATAATTCGCCTTTCCAATAGTACTCGTAGAACTATTAAAAGCAATAGTTGCCAAAATAACTATAACTATAATCGTAATAACCAATGCTATAAGTGAAATACCACGTTCACACTTTCTTACTTCAAAACATTTCATACACAAATCAACCTCATTTCTTCATTTTATATTTTTAACTACAACTTAAACAAAACTTACTTAAATCCAGCCACTATGTTCAAAGGAGTAAAAGTACATAGAATAAATTTTTTCGGCTCGGTTGGGTAGGTTAGGAGAAAAAATTTTTCTATTACTTTTACGACGCACTATGCCTAGATAAAACCAAACTATCACTTTTATAAACAATAGCATATCTCTCAAATAAAGTTTAAACTGCCACTTTTTATAATCAAACTCGCAAAAATATAAATATAGTTTTCAGACGCCAAAAAGACTAACCAAAACCTAGCCACCTATTCAAGCTTCATACAAAGCTCAAACAAATAACAAAGTTTCAGTTAGTCACATAACTATCTTCAATATAATTTACAAAAAACAAAATGCCTTTAAAAGTACTTGAAACACTTCCTGTGCAAACAACAGCAACGCAAAACGCGCTTTCATACGAAAATGCTCTCGCATTTCTTTTATTTAAAAATTGGCTTGTGTGTGTGTGTACAGCCCAAACGGTTTCAAGTGCCTTATTCATCTTTTTTCTCTCCTTTTCATTTGATTTCATATTTTCATTTTACCATATCAAACTTCATTTGCAAGAATTTTTTCATTTGCCTCTTCCCACTCTTGCATCTTCACGTCTAATTCTGCTTGTACAGCTTTAAGCTTTTCTTGTATTTTAGTAAGCTCAACATAGTCTGAGCACACGTCCTCTTTAAGCATTTCTGCATTTAACGCTTCTATCTCTTTTTCTTTTTCAGTTATTTCATTTTCAAGTTTGGTTACTCTATTTTTTAATTTGTTTAATTCTTTTTTAGCAAAATATTCATTTACTTTTGGTTTTTCTTCTTTTTGATTTTGCACTTGCACAACTGTTTCTTGTTCTTCAAGAGTTTTCTTTTCCATATATTCTTCATAATTTCCATCAAAAAATGTTGCACCATCTTTATCAAACACCAAAAGCGAATCTGCTATTTTATTCACAAAATACCTATCGTGTGACACAAAAATTAGAGTTCCCTCATATTCTTTTAAAATATTTTCTAGGCTTTCTTTGCCAACTATGTCCATATGATTTGTTGGCTCATCAAGTAACATCAAGTTCGGACCTTTTTTAAATATCTCGCATAGCTTTAATCTTACTTTCTCTCCACCTGAAAGCACTTCTATTTTCTTAAACACATCTTCACCAGTGAATAGGAATGCTGCGAGTGCACTTCTTACTTCTCTGTCATTTAATGCAGGAAACTTATTTGAAAACTCATCAAATATAGTGCTTTTACTATTTGAAAATGCTAATTCTTGATCAAAATATTCTTTCTCAACATTATATCCAAATTCAAATTCGCCACTAAGTTTTTGCACTCTTCCCATTAAAGTTTTCAATAATGTTGATTTTCCAATTCCATTAGCACCAATAATTGCAAGTTTCTGCCCCTTTAATACATCAAAAGACAATTTTGCAAGTGGCTTATCATAACCAATCTCAAGGTCTTTTACGTTCAAAACATTTTTCCCACTTTCTTTTTTTAATGAAAAGTTTGTATGGAATGTTTTTAAATCATACCTATTAGGCTCTTCAATCTTTACCATTCTTTCAACCTGTTTTAGTTTTGAAAGTGCCATTTTTGCTTTTGTTGGTTTGTATCTAAATCTATCAGCTATTGCAGTTAACCTTTTTATTTCTTTTTGTTGAAATTCAAAATCTTTCAATTGCTTTTCATAATTCATTCTTTTTTGTATTTCAAAAGCTGAGTAATTGCCCTTATATTCCGTAACTGCTGCATATTCTATTTCATACACTTTGTTTACTATTTTATTCAAAAACATTCTATCGTGGGACACAATTACGACTGCTTTGGGATAATTTTTTAAATAGCTTTCTAACCATTCTATTGTTTCAATATCTAAATGGTTAGTTGGCTCATCAAGTAATAATATGTCTGGCTTACTTATAAGTAGCTTTATAAACGCAATTCTTGTCTTTTGTCCACCTGAAAATTCGCTGATTTTTTTCTGTTCATCTTCTTTTGAAAAACCAAATTTGCGTATTATTGTTTGATATTCTTTTTTATATGTATAACCATCCATAATCTCATATCTGTCTCTTGCTAATGTGTATGCCTTTATAAGTTCCTCACTTGTATCAGTTTTTAATTTTTCTTCTAGATTTTTAATTTTTTCTTCTAACTCAATTATAGGTTTATATGCTTCTAAAACTTCATCTAACAACGTTTTACTGGTGTCTTTAAATTCAATTTGTTTCAGATAGCCTATAACAGGATTACCCTGTTTAAACACATTAAATTTTTCTTCGCCAATTCCCTCTTCAAGCATATCATTGTTTATAATTGCATTTAACAAAGTGCTTTTTCCTGCACCATTTCTACCAACTATTGCTATTTTATCTTTCTCTTTTATCTCTATATTTATTTCTTCTAAAATTGTTTCAGCACCGTATGATACAGCACCATTTACTATTCTATAATTCATAATAATCCTTATCCGTTATTTATTATTGTTTACTATTTCTTCTTGTTTTTTATAAAGTTCTTCTCTCGTAAATTCATTGTTGTAATCTATGTAATCTTGCTTTAAGCACATTATAACTGTTGAGCCTTCTATCTTTATTTCAGAATACATTTGATTTATATTAGAGTCTGTTTTTATTTTATCAAAAATTTTTTTAGCGATTTCATCAGTCTCAACTTCCTCAATAACTTCTATTCTTTCAATTTTATTTTCATCATTGTAAATATATTTCGTTTTAGTTATTTCAGCATCTGTGTATGCTGTTAGTGTTATATCGTTATCTCCACTAGTTAAGTAATACGTAATAGTCTTCTCATTTGTACTTTGCACATCTGAATTTTTAGATACATCTTTCACAAAAAAATCTTTATATTTGCCAAACACCCCAACGCCAATATATGCTACTATAATGCAAATCATAATGGCTAAAACCACTTTCGTTGCTTTACTCATATATTTTCCTCCTCATCTAATATATTATTTTTCGCACTTTTTGATGAACCTCATTATACTACAAAGCCTTTTAACTTGCAAATTAAGTTGAATATTTTCTCGCACCACACGTGTACATATACAAATCATAAACATTCTTCTGTGATTTTAAATAGTTCAAGCCTCAAACATTTACTGAATGTTCCATTTGCTTCTAGTATTTCATTATCTCGTACACGATTTAGAATACGGACATTTGGCACATTCGTCCACATTCTTCTCCTTTGCTATTATGCTAACCACAACTATCAAAATTGCCAAGACTATAACTATATCCATCGCCGTAATAACACCACTTTCAAGCCTACTGCCAACTTGATAAACAATCGTTGCAACTATCCACGCAAGCACGGTTTGAAACGTCACTGCTTTTAACATTCTTGCATTGCCCCCCAATTCCTTTTTCATTGCTCCTATTGCCCCAAAACACGGTGCGCTAAACAAGTTAAACACCATAAAAGCATATGCCGACGCAGCAGTAAAAAAGCCAAATATACTATTTGCCGAAAACATATCTTGTGTAACATTTCTGCCGCTTGCAAATCCACTTATAATTGTCATTGATGAAACAACCTGCTCTTTGGCAACAAGACCTTGTATTGTCGAAACAGCTATTCCCCAGTTATTCTCTCCAACAATAGGATAAAAAATCCAAGATATTTTATTTCCAATGCCTGCTAATATGCTATCTTCAATATCGACTCCAAACTCTAATTTAAAAGAAAATGATAATAAAAACCATATTACAATTGAACAAACTAAAATTATACTTCCTGCCCTTTTTATAAATGCAAACACTTTTTCAAAAACATCTTTTAACACATAGATTATATTAGGCAACTTATAATCTGGAAGTTCAGATATATACGTACTCGACGTGTTTTTGAATATTAACTTTTTCATTATAATAGCACTAAAAATTATTACTGCTATTGCAAAAAAGTATAACGATACCGAAACAAGCCCAGAGTAATCATCAAAAAAGAAACTAGAAAATAAAGTTATAATCGGTAATTTCGCACTGCAAGGAATAAAAGGTGTTAAAATCGCTGTCATTTTTCTTTCATCATCATTTTCAATAATTCTACTGCCCATAATCCCAGGCACACTGCAACCTGCTCCAACTACAAATGGTATTAAAGACTTACCACTTAAACCAATCTTTCTAAATACTTTGTCTAATAATAATGCAATTCTCGACATATACCCTGTTGTTTCCAAAAGAGATATACAAAAAAACAAGATGGCAAGTTGAGGTACAAAATTTAAAACAGCTCCAACTCCATCTATTATTCCATCAACAACTAAACTTTTAAGCCATAGAGAAACACCTATAGTTTCAAGAAAATTTGCAACAGTCTCTTTAAAACTTGTAATAAAGTTTTCAATCACTTCAATTGTATATTTTCCAACAACCCCAACTGATAGATAATATATCAATGCCATTATAAGCACAAATATTGGAAAGGCCAACCACTTATTTAACAATATCCTATCTAGTTTATCTGAAAAATTTTTTCTTGCAATTTTTCTTTTAATCGTCTTTGAGTTTACTTCATCAATGTAGCTGTATCTTTGAGTTGCAATTACTTCTTCCAAGTCCATTTCATATCTCTTTTTAATATCCAAAATAAGACTTTTAATCTTGTTACTTTCAAACTGTTTAAATCTAAAATCTTCTTCAATTAGCTTGACAGCTATAAATCTCTTATGCTTCAAATCTTGTGGCAAATAAAACTCAATATTTCTAATAGCCGTTTCAATGTTGGTATCAAAAATATTTTCACAATTGTTTGCATTTATTTGACTAATTGAAGTCACTAGCTCACTAATTCCACTTCCTCTAAGTGCAGATATTTGAACAACTTTCACACCTAACCTTTTTTCTAACTCAAACTTATTTATTGTTATTCCTCTTTTTTCAAGTAAATCCACCATATTTAATGCAACAATAACTTTTGTATCTAGCTCTAAAAGTTGCATAGTTAAATACAAACTTCTTTCAAGTGAAGTGCTATCAACAATATTTATTATAACATCTGGCTTTTCGTCAAAAACAAATCTTCTAGAAACTTCTTCCTCTGTGCTATATGGACTAAGTGAATAAATACCAGGCAAATCAACTAATTCATAATTAGTATTCTTAATATATCCACTCTTTTTCTCAATTGTTACCCCTGGCCAATTTCCGATTTTAGCATTCATACCAGTCAACAAATTAAATAACGTTGTCTTTCCACTATTCTGATTTCCAACCAATGCAATTTTCAATTTAGGAGTATTCCTATTCATCTTCATACCTTTATTTTCAAAGTCATTAGTATTCTTCAAGTTATAACACCTCCACAAAAATCTGCATCAAATCTGCCTTTCTAATGCAGAGTTCATATCCACGCAAGGAAATATCAATTGGATCTCCCATAGGTGCAACCTTCTTTATACTAACAATCGTTCCAACAGTTAGTCCCATATCTAAAAGATGCCTCCTAATCTCCTTATTAGTTATATTTAAATACTTAATTTTAGCTTTTTCGCCAACTTTAAGTTCACCAAGTTTTTTCATACAATTGCCTCCTTTATGTGAATAAGATTTCAACTTTCTTGCTTGTCTATTTAGTTAGTATATTATATAATGAAGAACGTAAATAATTCCTAATCGGAGGTAATATAATGAGAAAAAATTCAACTGTGAGAGAGCCTATGCAAAAACGTTCCATAGAAAAAAAAGAAAAAATAATTGAATACGGATTCGAACTAATTTGTGATAAAGGATATTACAACACCAACACTGCTGAAATTGCAAAAGCAGCAGGCGTTTCAACAGGCATAATTTATCAATACTTTAATGACAAACACGATATTTTGATAGAAGGCATTAAACAAAATGCTAATAATATATTCTTTCCAATGCTAACAGCATTAGAGAAAAAATTTAATGTAGACGATTTAGAAAACGTGCTAAGAAAAACTATAAAAAGTTTCGTAAAAGACCACAAACTTTCTCAAACTGCACACGAAGAATTACTAGCAATGGTACACTCAGACAAAGAAGTGGCACATATATTTTATGAGTTTGAAATGGCAAAAACGCAAAGCATAACAGACTTTTTAATACGTAGTGGAATAACACAAAAAAATCTAAAAGAAAAAGTACATATACTAGTAAAACTGATAGACGATTTATGTCACGAACTCGTATACCACAAACACTCGGCAATGGACTACAACGCAATGACTGATATAACAATAAATATAATAATGAATATGCTGAAAATATAAAAAGTTGAAAAAGCTTCAATCATTGAGAATTTTCGACTAAAAAAGGAAAAATCTCTCACATAAAGAACAGCCTCTTTACTTGATAGTGCTAAATATGCCCTATTTCAAGCAAAGAGGTTTTTAAATTTCAAAATCATTCTAAGATTTTTTCAAATTCAAATAATTTTTAATCTTCTCAGCGGTATCACGTCCAGAACGTGCTGCCCAAGCAACAGTCGCCTTTACTCCAATTAAATTTCCACCAGCAAAAATCTTTTCGCTAGACGTTTGGTTATTTTCATTCACCTTTATAAAGCCTTTTTCACTTACTTCCAAACTTAATCTTTTTATCAAATCAGTATCGGCTTGTGAACCAACAGCCATTATAACCATATCAGCGTCAAGCATATACTCACTGCCATTTACATTTTCAACAATATGATCATTTTCACTTGTTTCAATACATTCAATTCTCTCAACGCAGTCGCGGCCTAAAATTCTTATTATATTAGTATTAAATATAAATTTAATACCTTCACTCTGTGCAACAAGAATTTCTTTCTTTTCAGCAGGCATCTCTTCTTCACTACGTCTGTAAATTATAGTTACTTCTTTAGCTTTAAGTCTTTTTACAGTCCTCGAAACATCTATCGCAACATTTCCCCCACCTAAAATATAAATTTTCTTGTTTTCACAGTCAAAATCAATTCCATTTTCTAAAAGTGTATTTCCATCATAAACACCTTTTAGATCCTTGCCCTTAATTTCAACATTTCTTGGAACATTCGCTCCAATGCTTAAAAATATAGCATCGTAATTATTTTTTAATTTTTCAAAACCTGCTTCTAAACTATAATTGGTCACTACATTTATGCCAAGTTTTGAAATCTCGTCCACAAGTTCATCTATTATACCCTTAGAAAGTCTAAAATCTGGTATTCCATATCTTAGAAGTCCCCCAAGCTTTTCTCTTTTTTCATAAATAGTAACTTCCGCACCATATCTTTTTAAAAACACAGCACATGTAAGCCCAGCAGGTCCACTTCCAACAACAGCAACTTTCTTTCCACTCAATTCATCAGAAATATTTTCAAACATCCAACCATTTTTATAAGCCAAATCGCCCAAACTAGCCTCAATTTCTCCCGTTTCAATAGGAGTCTCTTTATACTTTCTAGTACAATTCGACTGGCATTGCTTCATATATGGACATATCCTACCACATATAGATGGCATTATATTAGTCTCAGACAACAACTCATATGCTTCTTTCTCTTTTGAAAGTTTTAAAAGCTCTATTATCTTTGGCACATCATTTTCAAGAGGACAAGCCTTCATACAAGGCTTATTAACACAATTCAAACATCTGTAAATTTCTTCTTCTACTTCTTTATCTTTCATAATCTTCTCCATAAAAATTTATTCGTTAGTAATTTTTTCAAAATTCATAGTCTAAATTATACCACTGTGAAATAACATTATCAACAGTGAAAAGAAAGGCTTAAATTATATAAAAACAAAAGTAGTCATCAACATAGAATCAACTAACACATAAGTTAATTCTATATCATAAGACTACTTTAATATGAATTATTTAACTGCTATTCACTTTTTCAAAATAAAAAATATTTACATACAAAATTTTACAGATAAAATTATTTAATATTCCAAGCCTTTAAAGCAGAAGTGCCATCGGTTGAAGTGTTGTCCACATCTATCAATTTAGCTGATATAGAAACTACGGGACGAAGCCCCCACGAAGGCGCGTTCACGCGGCCAGTCGAAAAGACTGAGCTGCTCGCGTCGACAAGGGTAGTCCAAGCCGTGCGTAAGCCATAGCGGGCATAGGCATTCTCAGAGTCCAAGCAGACATACGGCGAAGCGAGCCAGCCTCTGTTAGTCTCATCTCCTTTTAGTATATCACCAATTGTCGCATTGACGCCGCTCGGATTATACCAGTACATTGTTCTTGTTATTAAAACTGGTTCATCTTTTGACTTTAATTCAATATAGTCTGTCTCACTTGTTGATTGATGCGTTACTCCATTCTTGTCATCCCAATTATAAAATCTTGGATATTCTACTTCACCTGCTAAACTTGCAGTATGCTTTTTAGCTGTGTATGTGTGTCCTCCTGCTACTACATCTTTCAAATCACTATCTGCTGTATCTGCTGGATACCATGCATATCTTAATAAATCCGTTGATGGTATATATCCACACGCCTTATCCAAGTCTTCTATTGTCATACTTCTTGCTGTTATTCCTTTTTCTGTATTTGAATACAACTTCTCGCATATTCTATTAAGTTCACTTGCTCCATTCAAAAAGCCTGTTGCTCCTTTTATGGTAACGCTATTTACGTATCCATCTGTTGTTAGCATTATTTTTCCTGTGCTCTCATCAATATTTAAAATTCTCCAATTTGCACTTGTATCAGTTGTCAACTGCTGTGACATTGCCCCTGTCTTAGTTGATAGCGTTGATACCTTTTTCTCTGATGGTTCATAATTTACGTATTGACCCACATCAATTTTGCTAATAATTTCTTCAAATTCTTTCTTTGTCAAACCATCTTCTAACATTTCTTTTTTTATAATTTCTCCGTTTGCATCTGTTTCTATTGTTAACTCTTTACCAGCAACTGCAATTTTTAGTTCACCTTCTTGATCTAACAAACCTTCTGAAACTGTTTCCTTATCTCTTACGTTATATGTTCCCTCATTTTCGAATGGTGGCCAGATAAATACTTTTCCATCTCTTGTTACAGCATATGTTACTTCAACTTTTGACTTTGTTGGCGTACTTACTTTCATTACAGGTAACTTAATTCCTATATCTGCTGTTTTTTCTATTATCGTGTAGTCTGGTATTCTTGACTTTGGCAATACATCAGCCTCTGTCTTACCTCCCTTAGCTACGTAATTATACGCTTGCTCATCTGTAACTTGTGAACCCTTTGCGACCGAATCTCCTTTAAATTCTGTTGCTTTTGCAGTTATAGCATCTTGAACTTCTCCTAAATTAGATACAAACTTAGAATAGTCCGCCTTTCCAATCGTACTAGTCGAACTATTAAACGCAATAGCTGCCATTATTAGTATTACTATAATTGTAATAACTAAGGCTATCAACGAAACACCTTTTTCACTTTTCTTTAATTTCAAATCCCTCATTTTGAAACTCCCCTTTCATATGTATTTTGTCGAAAAACTATCATTAGTGTTTATTATATTTATACTATAATTGTTTTCATAAATACTCATATTAAGTTAAGCAAATTATAATACGACATTTATCAATTAAAATTTTATCAATTCCTTTAATTATTGTAAATGTATTTTAGATAAAAATCAATTATATTTTGAGCTTAGTACACTTTAAAAAGATAAATATACTTGATTTTTCAAAATAAAAATAGCCTCTAAGACAAAATAAACTAACCAACAAATTTATTATGCCCCATAAAGGCTACTTTAATATAAATTATTTAATTACATCTCTTCATAAAAAACTACTTTCATATCAGAAATATTATGAAAATATTATCTAATATTCCAAGCAGCTAATGCAGAACCATCAGTTGAAATGTTTGAAATATCTAATAAATTGGCTGATATAGAAATTATAGGACGAAGCCCCCACGAAAGCACACCAGCGTAGCCAGCCGAAATGACTGAGCCATCCCCGGTGACGGTAGTAGTATAAGCCACTCGTAAGCCATAGTAGACAAAGGCATCCTCAGAGTCAAAGCTGAAATACGGTGAAGCGAGCCATCCTCTGTTCGTGTAATCTCCTTTTAGTATATCGTCAATCATCGCATTGGCACTACTTGGATTATAACCGTAATATGTCCTTGTTATTAAAACTGGTTCATCCTTTGACTTCAATTCAATATAGTCTGTCTCACTTGTTGATTGATGCGTTACTCCATTCTTGTCATCCCAATTATAGAATCTTGGATATTCTACTCCACCTGCTAAACTTGCAGTGTGCTTTTTAGCTGTGTATGTGTGTCCTCCTGCTACTACATCTTTCAAATCACTATCCGCCGTATCAGCTGGATACCAAGCCCATCTTGTTAGATTTGTTGATGGAATATAGCCACAAGCCTTATTCAAATCTTCTATTGTCATGCTTCTTGCTGTTATTTCTTTTTCTGTATTTGAATATAAACTTTCACATAGTCTATTCAGTTCATTTGCACCGTACAAATATCCAGTTGCTCCTCTAATAGTTACTTTATTCACATATCCATCTGTCGTTATCATAATCTTTCCAGTTTCACTATCTATATTTAAAATCCTCCACTTTGCTGTTGTATCTGTTGATAATACTTGTTTAGTATAGCCTGTCTTAGTTGGGTCTGTCTCAAGATTCTGCACTGCTGTCGGTGCGTAATTAACATAGTCACCAACTTTTATTTTACTCGTTATTTCTTCAAACTCTTTCTTAGATAAACCACCGTCTAATAGCTCTCTATTTTCAATTTTACTATTTCCATCTATTTGCAACTTAAACGTTGTGCTAGCAACCGTTATATCAATATCTCCTGAACTTGAAACAAGCGAACTATCCACAAACTCTTTATCCCTTATATTATATGCATTCTCACTTGGGTATGGTGGCCAAATAAACACCTTACCATTCTTAGTTACAGCATACTTAACCTCAACATTGGTCTCACTTGGAGTATTCACTCTCATTACTGGTAATTTAATACCAATATCTGCACTTTTATCAATTATTGTATAATCAGGAGTTCTACTCTCAACAACAAAATCGTCATCCGTTTTTCCACATTTAGCTACATAATTAAACGCCTGTCCATCAGTAATCTGAGAACCTTTTGCTAGCATTGTTCCTTTAACCTCTATCATCTTCTCATTTATAGCCTGTTCAACCTCACTAATATTAGAAACAAACTTAGAATAATTCGCCTTTCCAATAGTGCTCGTTGAATTATTAAACGCAATAGCTGCTAAAATAATTATAACTATAATCGTAATAACCAAAGCAATAAGCGAAACACCTCGCTCACCATTTCTTACTTCGAAACTTTTCATACGTAAATCAACCTCATTTCTTATTTTATTTGTATACTTCATCTATTAAAAGATGCAAATGTCTAAAACTTAAATTAACATTTCCATAATTCTAAATGCTAACCCAAACAAAACTTATTTAAACCCAGCCACCATGTTCAAAGGAGTAAAAGTACATAGAATAAATTTTTTCGGCTCGGTTGGGTAGGTAGGAGAAAAAATTTTTCTATTACTTTTACGACGTTACTATGCCAATAAGCCCTAAATTTGTGCAATACATAAATCAATCATAGTAACTAGCCAAGACAAACTTAAATCAATTCTTTCGTAAGTTGTAGCACCTTTTAAAAGCAGAATATGTGTTTTCGCACGCCAAAAAGACTAACCAAAACTTTGTCACTCATTCAAATTTCATACAAAATTCAAATAAGTAACAAAACTTCAATTAGTCTCCTAACTATCTTCAATATAATTTACAAAAAATAAAATGCCCTCAAAAACACTTGTAACTATTCTTGTACAAATATCAGCCAAGCGAAACGCACTTTCACAAGAAATTGCTATCGCATTTCTTTTATTTAAAAATTGGCTTGTGTGTGTGTGTGTGTGTGTGTACAGCCCCAACGGTTTCAAGTGCATTGCTCATTTTTATTTACCCCTCTTCTTTCATCATTCGTGCTCTAATTTTATCACATCAAAACATTATTTCAAGCATTTTCAACCACAATTTCTATTTCATTTGTATATGGTTCTATTCCGACAATTTTAATCTTGTACTTAGCTTTTGCAAGTGTGCCAAAACTCTCAGCTGTTTTTTCTACTGATAATCCTTCTATGTCTAGCACCATCATTCCGTGCTCTGTGTTAAAATCACATTCTGTTATTATTCCCTCTTCAATTTTCATTTCATTTTCGCCACGTGTGTATTTTATCTTTTTATCTGTTAAAAGTATGTTTCCATTTTTAAATTCGATTATTATCCCATCGTCTAATTCCTTTTTAGTACATTCAAATACTTCATCATACTCTTCTGTATGTGTGCCGTAATCTTGTTTTGATTTTATTATTAGTTTCATTTTTTCTTGTATACCTGTTTAAACAGATAAGCTCTCCTTGCATAATGATTTAAGCTTTTAAAAGGTAGCCTATAAACCTCAGAGATGTTGCTATGCCAACTCTTCTTCTACAATCTCAGCAACTTCATTTGCCACTTGATTCATCAGTTCTTCTTCATTACATTCAACCATAACTCTCATTTTCGGTTCTGTGCCTGATGGTCTAACAACAATTCTTCCTTTTTCTCCTAATGTTTCTTTTGCTTTTTCTATCGCTTCTTTCACTTTTGTGTTTGTGTAAAATTTTATTTTTCCCTCATTCGTTACATTTACGTTTATTGATACCTGTGGATATTTCGTCATTATTTTTGCTAATTCTGAAAGTTTCTTTCCACTTCTTTTTACCAAACTTAGTAACTGAATTGCTGTTAGCTCTCCATCACCAGTTGTTGCAAAATCTCTGAATATTACGTGACCTGACTGTTCGCCACCAAAATTATACTCTTCTAATAGCATTTCTTCAAGCACAAATTTGTCTCCGACTTTTGTTGCAATAAAGTTTATGTCATTTGCTTCACAATATTTTATAAAACCTAGATTTGTCATTATCGTACCTATTACTGTGTTTTTGGCAAGACGTCCTCTTTGCTTCATATCATAAGAACATATCGCCATCACTTGGTCACCATCTACTAGATTTCCTTTTTCATCAACACATAGACATCTATCTGCATCTCCATCAAAGGCTACACCTAAATCCATTTTGTTTTCTACAACATATTTAGCTAAATTTTCTATATGTGTTGAACCACATTTTTCATTTATATTTATTCCATCTGGCTCACTATATAGTATTGTGGCATCTGCTCCAAGTTCTTGCATAAGTTCTCTTGCGACTACACTTGCAGAGCCATTTGCACAATCGACTGCGATTTTAAGTCCATCCAAAGAATTTGGCACTGTGCTTTTTAAATGAACAACATAATCCTTTATTGCCGAAGTTTTGTATGTAACTTTTCCAACATCTCCACCTGTTACAATTTCTTGTGGCTTGATGTCATTTAAAACTATCTCCTCGATCTGTTCTTCCAAAACATCTGGTAGTTTGTAGCCATCTCCACTAAACATTTTTATTCCATTAAATTCAGCAGAGTTGTGTGATGCTGAAATCATAATTCCTGCATCTGCTTTGTATTTTCCAATTAGGTATGCAACTGCTGGTGTTGGAACGACTCCAAGCACAAGCACATCAGCTCCAACACTACATAGCCCTGCGGTTATTGCACTAGAAAGCATCTCCGAAGAAATTCTTGTATCCATTCCAACAACAAAGAGTGGCCTACGTCTGCTATTAACTGCTAACACTGTTGCAGCCGCTCTGCCCAAATTCATAGCAAGTTCTGGTGTTAATTCTTTGTTGGCAATTCCCCTAATTCCATCTGTTCCAAATAATCGTCCCATTTTTATCTCCTTTCAGCAACTTCGCTTTTACTTTTATAAATCACTTTTTCTTCTACCACGCCTCGTACCATACTGAGCGGATATACTATCGTATTTCTGCCTACAACACTACCTGGACAAAGCACACTGTTACAACCAATTTCAACATTGTCTCCAAGCATTGCTCCTACTTTTTTCAATTTTGTTTCGTAAGTTTCTTCTTTGTCTTTTATAACAACTAACGTTTTATCGCTTTTTACGTTACTTGTTACACTTCCAGCTCCCATATGTGCTTTATAGCCTAATATTGAATCTCCAACATAATTGAAATGTGGCACTTGCACATTATTAAACAAAATTGAGTTCTTTATTTCACACGAATTTCCAACAACTGCTTTTTTACCAATTATTGCACTTCCTCTTATAAAAGCACATTGCCTAATTTCAGCCTCTTCATCAATTATGCAAGGAGCATCTATGTAAGCACTTTCAAATATCTTTGCACTCTTTGCCACCCAAACATTTGGCTTTATTTCATCAAATTTATCTTTTGGAAGTTTGCCACCTAATTCAATTATAAAAGCTTTAATACAAGGTAAAACTTCCCACGGAAATTCCTTTCCACTAAATATTTCTTTTGCAATAGTCTCATTTAAGTCAAAAAGTTCATTTATTTTTACCACTTCAAAACCTCCTTTATTCAACCGTTACTGATTTTGCTAAATTTCTAGGTTTATCTACGTCAAGACCTTTAAGCACTGTTACATAATATGCTATAAGTTGCAAAGGAATAACTGAAATAATTGGTGAAAGTAGTTCATTCACTTTTGGTATTTCAATTACCTTGTCAAATATATCTTTTGAAAAATCTTGAATGTTAGTTATAGCAAGCACTTTCGCCCCACGTGCTTTTATTTCTTTTACATTGCTTACAACTTTTCCAAATAAATTTTCTGATGTACAAATTACAATAGCATTTGTTCCCTCTTCAATTAGAGCTATTGGACCGTGCTTCAATTCTCCAAATTGAGTTGCTTCTGAGTGTATATACGAAATCTCTTTTAGTTTCAACGAACCTTCAAGTGCAACATAATAGTCAAGTCCTCTACCTAAATAAAAAACGTCTGTATCATTTACAATTGTTTTAGCATATTCCAAATACTCCTCATCTTTTTCAAGAACAATTTGAACAGCATTATGAATATTCTTCAATTCTGTTTTTAAATCCTTCAATACTTTACTATCTACACTCTTTAAAATATCTGCTAAATATATTGCGAATAAATCTATTGCACAAACTTGTGCCACATAAGCTTTTGTTGATGCAACTGCAATTTCTGGTCCTGCTTTCGTGTAAATAACGTTATCGCTCATTCTATCTATCGTGCTTTCTTTCACATTAACAATAGATAAAAAATTAACGTTTTTGCTTTTAACAAGTTCGATACAAGCTATTGTATCAGCAGTTTCACCAGACTGACTAATAAAAATTGCAAAATCATCTTTATCAATAATTGGATCTCTATATCTAAATTCAGAAGCAACATCAACAACAACTGGAATTCTCGTCAATTTTTCAATTATATTCTTTCCGTTCAAACCAGCGTGCATTGCCGTTCCACACGCAACTATATGAATGTGTTTAATTTTTTTCAAAACTTCTTCTGGTATATCAAAATCAAATTTAATATCCTCATCCTTTAAATACTCACTAACTGTATTTTTTATCGTCAAAGTATTCTCGTTTATTTCCTTTTGCATAAAATGATTATATCCGTTTTTCTCTGTATCTTCGTTTGTCAAATCAATTCTTTTAAGCTCTTTTGGGTATTTTTTTAAATTATTATCATAAAATTCAACTCTATCCTCATACAAAACTGCAAACTCATTATTCTCCAAAGTGCAAATTTCATCTGTATATTTCAAAATAGCTGAAAAATCTGAGGCAATAAAGTTTTCATCTTTTCCAACGCCAACAATAAGTGGACTGTTTCTTTTAGTTGCAACGATTTCATTTGGCAAGTCTAAACACATAACTCCAAGAGCATAACTTCCAATAAGCTCATCAGTAGCCTTTTTCACAGCTTCAAGTAAATTTCCTTTAAAATAAAATTCAATTAAATTAGGAATAACCTCGGTATCTGTTTCTGAATAAAAAGTATACCCATTCTTAGAAAGCATCTCTTTTAACTCCAAATAATTCTCAATTATTCCATTATGCACAACCATAAATTTACCTGAATTACTATGATGAGGATGAGCATTATTGTCTGTTGCACCACCGTGTGTCGCCCATCTTGTGTGACCTAAACCTATAAAGCTCTTCTCTTTGTTATCTATAAGCTTTTCCAAATTATCTATCCTCTTCGTAGTTTTATAAGTGCTAAAAATACCATCAGTAATGGTCGAAACACCACACGAATCATATCCTCTATACTCAAGCTTTTTAAGACCTGAAATAAGAACATCGCTCGCATTCTGCTTTCCAACATACCCAACAATTCCACACATATGTATTACCCTCCTATTAAATTATAGATTGGCTAACAACTACTCATACTGTATTTGTTCGTGTGTCGCCACACGTTTTTGCCAGTAATTAACGACAGTAATATGCCGTAGAACCATCCGCTGATTTTTCGATAAGTTCTAACCTCGTCAACAAATTCCTTTGTCCCTGCGCTAAAAAATAACTCCTTTCAAAAATTTTTGGCTAGCCTAGATAAAATTATATCCTATTATTCAATATATGCAAAGAATTATTTTTAGGTGAAAGTTATATGCCTAATTTAAGGCTGTTTTAAAGTAAATAGCTTTTAATATTTGCCTAAGCCATTAAATTCATCTTTTAGTTATTCCAAATTAAAGTGCATAAGAGATTTCACATTTTTATTGTATTTAAAGCCTTTTCGTAGTATACTTTTTATGTAACTTAACTTTTATATTGCAAGAAAGGGCGGATAAGAATTATGAAAAAGTGGCTAAAAGAAAACTGGATAATCTTAATGCTTTGGTTAGCTTTTGAAATTGTCGCTGTGTCGCTGACTATTACACTGAAAAATATTTTTTACTTATTCAACTTTTCGTACATAGGTACTTCACTTGCACTTGGCTTGTATCTTTACTCTCATAAGGTAAAGTGGGCTCGACATCTTGTACAATTTGCCGTTGGCATTTATATGCTTATTTATCTCGGCATAATTTCAAGAGAAAATATGCAAATTGAAGGCTTTTGGTATTACCTATTTCTTGGCGTTTTTGAGGCAGCTGTTATCCATTATTTTATTGCAAAGATTCTTGGCCCTCTTCTTTTTGGACGTGGCTGGTGTGGATACGCTTGTTGGACTGCAATGGTGCTTGATTTATTGCCATATAAAGTTCCTAAAACTCCAAGAAAGAACATCGGTTTCATAAGATATATCACATTCTCGCTGTCGTTTATATTTGTAGGTGCACTGTTTTTATTGCACGTGCCTAACTTTGAAAACGTTATGTTCATTTCATTCATAGTCGGCAACATAATTTACTATGCCTTAGGAATTGCCTTGGCATTCGCTTTTAAAGATAACAGAGCTTTTTGCAAATACATATGTCCCGTTACTGTGTTTCTAAAACCCGCAAGCTATTTTGCTATGATGAGGGTAAAATGCGATAACGAGAAATGTATAAATTGCAAAAAGTGTGTAAACAATTGCCCTATGAATGTTGATATGACTGATAATTCAAGAAAGAGAAGAAATGGCACTGAATGTATTCTTTGCCTAAAATGCGTAGACGAATGTCCTAAAAACGCACTGCATTTGTGAGACTTAAAGTAAAAAAGAGGTCACGTTTCGGCATACAGTCGAAACGAACCTCTTTTATTTTTCAGCTTTCTAGCACATCAATACGTATCACCACTTATTTCTGTGGATACCACAACCTTTCCTAATGCAGAATAATTATATTTATTGTTTGGATCCCAAAGACAAAAATCATATATGCCTTGGTCATAAGTTGCTTGAATTTGTTCAGTGACTTCTTTTTCGCCATATGACAAGTAATTTCCTTTTCCAAGCCAACTTGCTGTGAAATCTTGAAGATATGGCCTAACCTTTGCAAATTTTACAGTTGTATCTCCACTTGCAATCGAATTAAATCTTTTGAATGCATCTTCTAGTGCTTTTGAAACTAGCTTATATGGGTTTAAATCCGGCTTTGAAATACCGTACTCATTAAAATTATAATGTGATGGATAAATCATAGGGCACACCACATCTACTATCTTTCCTATTTTGGCAAAGTCTTGACCTATATTTTCAAAATCTCCATCTCTTTTAGTTGTTATTCCGAAAACATCAACAGACACAGTAACACCATAGGGTTTTAACTCATTCATAACAGTTTCCAAGAATTCGTTTATTATATCAGACTTAGTTTTTGTAGCCGAATCAAAACCATAAGCAATAGTCTTTGTTCTTCCTTCGGAAGACGGAAATCTCACATAGTCAAATTGTATCTCTTGAAAGCCAAGTTTAGCAGCTTCTTTTGCAAGCGCAATTGGATACTCCCAAGACTCTTTATTATATGGATTTGGCCAGCACCTTCCACCAGAATCTTTCCAAACAGTCCCGTCAGCTTTTTTGTAAGCTATCGAATCAACTTTTGAAGCATATATAGGGTCTTTAAACGTTACTATTCTGCCAATCACGTATATATCATTTTCTTTTAGCTCATTTATAACAGCTTCAAGATTTGAAATCATCTTTCTCGAAGCACCAATATTTATGGCTGTTTGCACCTGTGAATTATATGAAAGCTGTCCAGCCTCGTCTTTTATATCAATTACAACCGCATTAAAATCATTTGCTTTTATCTTATCTATCATATTTTTTCTAATCGACGATGTGCCCATAACCCAACCAGTTGCATACACTGCGCGAATATTTTCAGGCACAAAATCATTGTTAGACACCTGCAGATCTCCGGAACCAAATTCGCCACTTTCACCAGATAAAGCATCACCAGAAATATTTTCAACATCACCAGAGCCACTAAGCTCCCCACTTACATTTTCTAAATCTCCTGAGGATAATAATTTATTTGAAGCGGTCTCTCGTCTCAAATAACTTGAATCACTAAAACCAACAATCAAACCAATAACCACTGCTATTGCAACCACAACCACACAAATAACTTTTTTATTCATAAGATCCCCCCTACACCTATACTTCGATTATATAGGATAATGTAGAAAAAACAATAAAAAAATTGATAAAAATCGAATAAATTTTCTTGCTAAAATATAAACAAAATGATAGAATATTTTTGACAGCAGAGGAAACTTTGCTAATAGATATTAAAGCGAATTTTCATTGAAAATTCGGAATGTGCACGAGTAATACGTACTTTGCAGAATACAGGTTTATGGCGCAAATGGGACTTTGGCTTTTGTGTATTATATATATCATAAAAGAAGGTTCTGTTGGTTTTAAATAATTATTTTTTAAACATCAAAAAATAAGATTTATTTTCACCGATTGTTATGAGCGTTTAAATTGAAAAAAGGTATTTTAGAGTAGATTTATTCGACTAGATAGCGACACTAGTTCTAAGATAGAACTAAGATAATAAGTTTTAACAATTTTGAGTTTTGAAAATTTGGTAAATAGCCAGCTAATAACGTTTGTTTTAAGCATTATTTAAGGCAAAAAAGCGTATAAATCGGTAATAACTTCCTTGTATAGGATATTATTAACAATGAGACTTGGTTTGTCCACAAAAAGTAGGTTATAAACTAACTTTTTGTGGACAAATCGTTTTTAGAAAATATTTATATTGACTTTATCCTTCAATAGCTTGTATAATACAAGTTGTAAGAGTTTTTAGGAGGTTTTTAGCAAGTGAAAAAGAAAGTATTAGGCTGTGTAAACTCTGAAACAGACGAACTAAATGAGATTGACAGAGAATATATAAAAAAAATACGACTTGGTGATGATGATGCACTCAATGAGATAATGGAAAAATACAAAAATTTTGTTTATTTAAAAGCAAAACCATTCTTTATTGTTGGTGCTGAGAAAGAAGATATAATACAAGAAGGTATGATTGGTTTATTCAAGGCAATTAAGGGATATGATATTGATAAAGATGTATCTTTCAAAGCCTTTGCTGATTTGTGTATTAAAAGACAAATTATGACAGCCATAAAATCTTCGACTAGACAGAAGCACATTCCTCTTAACTCATATCTATCACTTAACAAAACTGTGTTTGATGATGAAGATGACAGAGCCGTTATAGAAATGCTTGATATGGAAACTGTTCCAGACCCATTGGAAACAATTACAAATGCTGAAACGTATAATAAACTAGAAAAGAAAATGAATGAAGTTTTAAGTGATTTTGAGCAAAAAGTACTAGAAAAATATCTTGAAGGAGAATCTTATTCTCAAATTGCTGCTTCACTTGACTCGCATGTTAAAGCCGTTGACAATGCAGTTCAACGAATAAAGAAAAAAGCATACAAATACTTTGAAGAAGATATGTAATTATTGTTTTATAGTTCTAAATTTTATCTTTTATTCATTTGATTACAAATTTAAGAGTAAAATTGTATAAAACTCAGGGTTATGTATCAAATGCTTCTATAGCTCAGCTGGCAGAGTGCATCCTTGGTAAGGATGAGGTCACGGGTTCGACTCCCGTTAGAAGCTCCATATTGAAGTAAAGACAAAAGCTAATCAAATGTTTGATTAGCTTTTATTTTATGTTTCTCGTGGCAAATTATTTTTTCAAACACTTGTATTTTCGGTCATTTTATGTTAGTATGATATTACAAATTTGTAACAAAATTATAAAAATTCAGTTACATTCATTGACAAATGATAATAATATGATATAAGTAGTCATATAGATAAAAAAGAAGCAAGGCATAAGCCTCACTTCTTCAGTGTATTTTGTTTTGGGAGTTCTTCTGCAGGGAGAACTCCTATTTTTTACCGCTAATATGTACCTTGTACTTTGCTTTGCTAGCAATATAGCATAACAAACATACAGCCAAAACTATTCCTAGTATAATCAATAGACCCCAAATACTAGTTGTTAAAAATTCCACTCTTTCGTCACCACCTTTCTAATGTTGCATAAATTAACAATTACCTTCCACTAGAGTGGTTAGCAGAACATAACTGCTAACCTATACCCAATGTTGTGTTTGGTGGTGACCAAAACACTACACTTATATTATCAAATATATTTATCCTATTCAAGTATTATTGGCATAATTTGCTATATTTTCTGCAAATTCTTTTTCTCCTTCTTTTTAATTACTATATAAAGCTTAAAATACCGATATATACAGCAAAAAGCCATATTCAATTTTGGAAATATGACTTTTATTGTTAAGATTAAATTTTTTATATCTATTCATCTATTTTTGAGCAAAAAAATCCCCCACATAAGCCGTAAACTTGAGCGAATTTAAGAGCCCTGCTTTCACAGGTGGGTGTTTTCCTATATACTTCCGGGTTTCTCACTCGTGGTGAGCTTACACACCATATATAGAGTACCAAACTCCCTTAAATTTTCTGTTGGTTCTAAATAAAACTCGAATTTTCGTACCTCGTAGGGTTGATATTATTATACCATATATAAATTATAAATCAAACATTTTTGATGGTTTTTTTATGACACTTTTTGGCAATTTTATAGTGAAACTTCTGTCAGCCTAGTCTTATCAGGCTTTACCCGCATAGTCATTATATTTTTAAATCTAAGTATATGCACTATTTATCAATATTCTTTTTAAAGAAAAAGTGCCAACAAAATATTTTCATACCTTGATGGCACTCTGTTTCTAAAATTATTAAAACTATTTTGCCTTAAAGTTAGATTTTAAATTTATAAGTTAATTCTCCAAATCTATCTGTTGGAAGGAATCCAGCTTTTGCTTTTATTACATCTGGGATTCTGTTTACAACTGTTGCACAAGTAAGTTCAACTGTTTTTGGTAATGTTATTCTTAATGTTGTGTCTGGCTCTCCATAAACAGTCCACTGGTTTGTATCAACATCATCTTTTGAATAAACTTTACCAATACATTCTGATTCTATTGTTATTCCCTCTTCTGTTTCTGTTGTAACAACAGCACTCATACCTGTTGCCATTCCAGCTTTAACAGTCATTCCTAATGTGCTAGATTCAATGTCTTCATCGTTAAATTGAGGTACACATTTTTGCGTTTGAGATTTAACTTTTAGTCCAAGTTTTGAACAAAGCCAACCATTTGTGTTCCACATATATGATGGTGCATATTCTCCTTTTTCAATAGTAGCTCTTCTTTCTTCTTCGCTTATTTCATCAGCAGAAGCAACCTCTTTTTCAAACTCTTCTTTTGTAAGACCAGCACCATGTGCTTTTGCAAGAGCAATACCATACTCTTCAACATTATAGCTTGAACTTCCTTTTATTTTTGTGATTTTTTGAGTTGCACCTGCAAGAGAGCTAATCAATTGTCCCCAGAAAATATCTTGGTACCCGGTTCCTGTTATTGTACAGTTATTTTCTTTTGCCAATTTATCTATTTCAGATGTTAATGTTGGGTTTGAATTCCAAGAGTAAAAAGCCTCTTCACAAGTTGTTATTGCGTTAACTCCACATTTTGCACAAGTTAATAAAACTTCTCCAACATCGCTAAGTAAGCTCATTGTTTCAACTATACAAACATCAGGTTTAGTTTCACGCAATACGTTTTCTAAATTAGCCGCATCACTAACTTTTACACCTTTTGGTTCAGAACCGATGATTTCTCCTATATCTTTTCCAATAACTTTAGGATTTATATCGGCTGCTCCAACAACTTCTCCACCTTTTTCATATACGTATCTCATCGTATATTTTGCCATTTTACCTGTTCCTACTTGAAAAACTTTTGTTACATTATTCATAAAAAAATCACTCCTTCCGGAAAATATTATATCCTAATGAAAAAAATATATCTATACTTTTTTCATATAAATGGAAATATTTTTTCGAACTCTCATAAATAAAAAGGCAAGAGCTCACAAAAACTCTTGCCTTTTAAGTCAATTTAAGCAACTATCAAGTCTTTCTTCATTAAACAACTCAATTGTTGCTTGGTAGAAAATATCTCCTACCTCTTTTCCATCAGGAACAGTAGCCTCAAACACCTTTGTAACACAGAGGTTAGGACTTACACTGTCAATCCTCGAATGCAAAACGTACGTAGCATTTTGCATTCGTTTCAGCCAAATTACTTGCATTCCGACCAATAGTCTAACACTGCCTCTGATTTTTCTAGTTCCCGTCTCATTTACCACCAAAACCGACTGATCCTGCTTTTCAAACTGACTAGCCTCAATGAACCAACCATTGTCTTCCCGATAAGTGGCAATTGGTAGGGTGATATTCTCACCCTCTACATACTTTGCCTTTAACCGAGTATTTTCAAAACCTACATCTCGGTCAGTGAGAAAAATTGTCCTTACGCCTTTGCCTCTTGCATCATTAGCCATATGTTTATCTGCGGTAAGAAGAATAACATCTCCCTTTGCAATGCAATAATCGATAATTCGATCATCATAATTACCGTACTTGGGAATGTCCGCCATCTTAAAGTATTTCGGATTTGTGGCTACCCACCACAAAATATTATTGGCAGCATGATGGTTTGGTTCATACTCTCTGTTCTTCAATTGCTCAAGCTCGTCGTTGACGATGCTTGTAACAATCGTCACAGACTCTGTCTCAATGAGCCGAAAGAGAACCTTTTCATACTCATCGATTCCCGCTACGGAAGTATCAAGAACATAGATACCTTTTTTAATCCGCTTTATTCCTCGGTCATAGTCAGATATGTTCAGTACCTTACGCTCACATTCAGCTAAACTCCTTCTTTCAAAATTAGTTAGGCTTTTAACGTCTCTTTTGGAGTATTCCTTACGCCAGAATTGGCTACTTATCGCCATTTGCCGATTTGCCCTAATATTTGTATCAATTCTCTTCTGAGTCATATGGTTTTCTCCTTTCATTTAAAGTAAAAAATACTTTTAACCTATAAAAAATATCCAACGCATCTTATTCTACCATATTTCTACTCACTAGTCAATATTATGTAACCAATAAATAACACAATTCGACATTTTTAATTTATTTTTATAATTGTTGTTACTTCGCCATTTTCGTTTTTCATCACACATATTTTCCCATCAAAATTTAATTGTAGAGTTTCACCTAACTTTGTTTGTTTTCTGTATTGAATTTCGATTTCATTTATTTTTACATCAGCTGGCAATATTTCTTCAAAAAATTCAACATATTTAGCATTATTGACGTGATTGTTTGTATCTATGTCTCTTCTCATCGGTGATATTCTGAAAATGTGTCCGTTTATATCGCTTTCTTTAATTTTTGAAATACCTTCTTCTAACGCATTTCTATTTATCGCGCCATATTTCTCCATCATTTCATTTGATAACCTTATTGGTTTTTGATTTACTAAATCGTATAAAATCCAACTTGATTCTGCTAGGACCATTATTGAGCCACTTTCATCAACTATTTCAAAATCTCTATATGCGTGAAGTCCTTTGGGCGACTTACTCCAAGTTCTTAGTTCTATCATCTCATCAGCAACCGGATATCTAAGTATTTTAATTTTCCACTCCAATACTAGCCAGCCTTGTTTTAAGTTCATCATTTCTGCTGTTCCATAACCAATTGTTTTAGAGTGCCATGTTGCCACATTTTGGAACATATCTACAATTCTTGATATTTTCATTTTGTTATTTTTATCTACATCACTGTACCCGACAAGATATTTATGTGCATAATGATAATCCATTTTAATTCCACCTTTCTTAACCACTAGGCATTATATCATATTTTTCATTTACTTGTACTTAAAATAATAATTTTTATACATAGGAATATAATCAAGACGTAATAAGTTAAGAAATTTGTTACTTTCCTACTATACAAAAAATGAACTCTCCTTATTAAGCTTTGCCTAACAAGGAGAATTCATTTTGTATTAGCTCAATTTTTTGATGTACTATTATTGGCAATTGTACTATCAAACGGACTATTCGGATAATGTAAAATTTACATTTTGAGCACAAGATTGTTCATAGCGGAAAGAGAAACCTTTTCATTAGGATCTTTCTTCATAACATAAAGTGTTCTTCTACGAGTATTGATGTTTTGTGCAACTGCAATTCGTACACTAACAGCTTCGTCGTTGGCAAGTTCGTCCAAAGTGTCTTGCGATGTAGTTTCATTTTGAGCCACTGCCCTTCGAACACAAATGCACTTGTCTTTTGAAAGTTTAGCTAACGTTTTGGCACTTGTCTTTTTATTTTCGGCTACTTTCAACCTAACTTCGTCATCCAAGCTGTCTGCAAGATGGTCAAGCGTATCCTCGGGAGTATTAGTGTTTCCTGCCACAGCAAGCACAACATTTAAGTTTTCATCATTTGCAAGATCTTTTAAAGTCTCCTTAGGCGTATGAGGATTCGAGGCAACAGCGATACGAACCTTTACGTCTGGATCCTTAGCCAGCCTTGCCAGAGTGTAATCAGCCGTCGACGGATTATTTGCAACAGCAATACGAACATTAACATTTGGATCATTCGCGAGTCTGTCCAAGGTATGTTTACCAGTCTTAGGATTTTCTGCAACAGAACACCTAATAAAAACTTTTTTGGACCGTGAAAGCGTATCCAAAGTTTCTTCAGAAGCACTAGTATTTCCTGCAACAGCCCAGCGAATTCTTGCACTTTTACGTCTAGCAAGGTCTGCCAAAGTTTCTTCGGTAGCCCCAGTGTTCCCTGCCAAAGCAATCAAGACTTCTTCTGAAAAATCATTTAAAAGAAGAGCCAAGGTTTCCTTAGGCATTTTTTCATTTTTGGCGATGCTTTTTCGCTCTTGAACGTTAAAAGCATCAATGTCAATAAGAACAAGCCTCATAAAAATACCTCCATCTACGTTATCAAGCTATTTTTTACCTCCGACTCCAATTTCTAAGTTATAATTATGAACCTCTCATTTGTGGCTATGAAAAAAACACACCACACTTTTATGATTTTTATTTAAGCAGATATTATCACGTCATCTCAAAATTTTCAACTAATTTTGACAAAATCTGATATTTTCTACTTAACAACATTACTTATTTAAAATATAATTTGATTTTTTTAAGTAACCAATTTGATATCTTGCTATACCTTTTATAAGAATTTACCTCTATTTTGTTGTATAAAAATTCTCCTTAACTATGCATATAATAAGTAAATGTGCATAGTTAAGGAGATGTATTTCATAAAGCCTCAATTAAATATTAGTAATTTTCTGCATTTATTTCAAAAAATGCTTTTGGATGCTTGCATATTGGACAAACTTCTGGAGCTGACTTTCCAATAACGATGCGTCCACAGTTTCTGCATTTCCACATTCTGTCACCATCTTTGCTAAATACTAAACCATTTTCAACGTTTTCTAACAACTTCAAGTATCTTGCCTCGTGTTCTTTTTCTATTTTAGCAACTCCATCAAATAAGAATGCAATTCTGTCAAATCCTTCTTCTCTTGCTTCTTGTGCCATTCTTTCATACATATTTGTCCACTCAAAATTTTCACCTGCTGCTGCATCTTTTAAGTTTTCAACAGTTGATGGAATGTCGTCTCCGTGTAGAAGCTTAAACCATAATTTAGCATGTTCTTTTTCGTTATCTGCTGTCTCTTGGAATAATGCAGCTATTTGCTCATATCCCTCTTTTTTAGCTTTGCTAGCATAGTAAGTGTATTTGTTTCTGGCTTGTGACTCACCTGCAAATGCCTCCATTAAATTTTTTTCTGTTTTTGTTCCTTTCAATTCCATAATTGAAACCTCCTTATATTTTTTGTTTTTATCTGTGATAAACCTCACAATTAAAATAGAATTACTTATATTTTTCTATCTTTTTTCTTTTTACATTCCTTACAAATTCCATAAACGACGATTGAATCAAGCATAGAATCCATACCAGTTTGTTCGAACACTGATGTACAAGCTTTTTGGGAGTCAAAATCATATTCAAAATCTTTAACTTTTCCACAATATTTGCAAATAATGTGATTATGCTTTTTATGAATATAATCATATCTATCTGGTCCATCATTCATAGAAATTTTTATTATAAAATCTTCATTTACCAATTCTTTCAAATTTCTATAAACTGTACCTCTACTTATGTTTGAATCTTTCTTCTTTACTTCTTCAAATATTTCCTCGGCGGTTGGATGTTTTTTCGAATTCATTAAAAAATCTAAAATTTCTTCTCTTTGCTTTGAATAATTTTTCACACTCTTCCTCCTAACAAAATATCTAAAATTTTCAAAAACTTGACAATACATAAAGTTTTAAGTAAATTTGTAATAAACTGTCGTAATATAAAATAGGAATTATTCCTATTTTCAAGTTCATTCTATATTTAAAATTCATAATTGTCAAGTATAATTTGTCCTAATTGCGAAATTTCTTTTAGATCCTTGCAAGTTATTGATTTCTATACTATTTAAACTTTTATCATAAATATAGGTTTTACTTTCAGAAATGGAAATTGCTTTTATAAATCACTAATTTTTATCTTATTCAAATTTTATCTACCCTAAATTTTACTACATTATGATATAATTTTAAGAACATAAAACTTTTTAAGTCATGAATTTGTCTAACTTATCGAAAGGAGAAAGAGATGCAGACTAAGAGAAAAAAATTAGAAACGTATGTAACAGAAAATATAGACAAAATATATAGATTAGCTTTTTCATATTCTAAAAATCAACAAGATGCTGAGGATATCGTAAACGAAAGTGTTAGACGTGCCTTAGACGGAGTTGAAAATCTTAGAAATGAAGAATTCTTGGGAACTTGGTTTTTTAGAATTGTTGTAAACACTGCAAATACGTACTTAAAATCAAGGTCAAAACTTATATATTTAGATGAGATTATGGAAGATTCTTTAACAGCTGAAGACAAATACGAAAATACTGATTTATATGAAGCTGTTATGAAACTGGACAGTAAATACAGAATAATAATTGTGCTTAAATTTTATGAAGATCTAACAATTGAACGTATTTCAGAAATTTTAGATGAAAATATAAGCACCGTTAAAACACGCTTGTATAAAGCTTTAAAAAAATTGAGATTAGAAATTAGTAAGGAGGATTTATTAGATGAAAAATCAAATTTTTAAAGAAGCAAAAGAAAAATACGAAAACATAGTTGCTCCCAATAGTTTGAAAAGAAGTGTTAAAAAGATTTTCAAAAAAGGAAGTAATGCCCCTTTGAAAGTATCAATCGGTGCAGTTGCAAGTTTAGCTATATCTTTTGTCGTTGCAATAAATGTAAATCCTGTGTTTGCAGAAGACATTGCTAACAACAAATTTATGAAAGAGCTCGTAAACGTGCTAACAGTTAATAAGTATCAACTTAAAGAAGACAACTTTGTAGCTAATGTTACAACTGCTAAAATCACAGGGCTAAAAGATTCTAAAGTTGAAGAAAGAATAAATAAAGAAATTCAAGAAATGTCTGATGAAGTAATTAAAAATTTTAATGAAGATATGAATTTCGTAAAAACTGATTATCCAGATGCACACATTGGTGTAGACTCTGGGTATATAGTAAAAACAGATAATGATAAGTATCTATCTGTTGATATATATGTTTTAAATTTAGCAGGCTCTTCTTCAACTGTTCATAAATTTTATAATGTTAATAAAATAACTGGCGAGGAAATAAAATTAAAGGATTTCTTTAAATCCGATGATTATATTGATAAAATCGCAAAAATCGTTTATGATGCTGCTCTCGAAGAAAACAAATTAGATGGTCACGACATTTTTTACGCAACGTACGATGAAATTCATAACATTCTTTCTAATAAAGAAGAATTTTATATCAATGATAAAGGAAATCCTGTTGTAGTATTTGATAAATACGATATTAGTATTGGTGCAAGAGGTTGCCCTGAATTTGAGATACAATTCTAAGATTAAGAGATGTCTTTCGTATAAATTAAAAACTAATAAAAGACAAAAACAAGATTTTATATAAGTGCCTTTTCATAGAAAAATTATTTAATTTTCTAAACACTGGCTTCATTTAACGGCAAATTCCAAGATTGCAGGGCTTTGCCCTGCACCTTACCTATCTGTAATTTGCCTATTCAGGAGTGTTGTAGAAAATTAAATGAATTTTTCTCCATATAGGTGCTATAAATAGTTTCTTTGTTTTTGTCTTTTTAGTTTTTAATTTATTTCTATCATATCAAAGTTTAAGTAATCACACGATGTTAAATGTGCTTCAATATTAGGAATTTGAACTAAATTTTCTTCATAATTTGTATGTATATGTCCATATATCCAAACCTTAATATTATAATCTTTCAAAGCATCAATAATTCTAGAATCTGGTGGATAATGTGTCGTAAAAATTATGGGCTTATTAGGAGCTAATTTAACAGCACTATCCAAAGATAACTTAGCTCTTAGCACTTCTCTATTGAATATCTTCTCGTTGTCATCTGCATCTTCGTCATATCCCCAATATCTAGTGCCAGCCAACACATATTTTCCAATATCGTATGAATTATTATACAAGAAATGAATATTATCATATTTATTATTAGCTAAAAATTCATTCATACTTTTTAATGTGCTCCACCAGTAGTCGTGATTTCCTTTTAACATATATTTTATACCAGGTAATGAATTTAAAAATTCAAAATCATTTTTAGAGCCCTCTAAATATGTAGCCCAAGAAAAATCACCTGATAAAATTACTATGTCTTCTGGCTTTACTTTTGAAAGCCAATTCTTTTTAAGTTTTTCTTCGTAATCTTGCCACCTCGCTCCAAAAACAGTCATAGTTTTTTCTGGTGTTCCATAAGCAAGGTGTAAGTCTGAAATTGCGTATATTGCCACAAAAACCTCCTTATAACTTATCTTTCGCCTATTTTTAAGTTTGGAACTGCATTTAAATCCAAGCCTGATTTTTCTCCAGCCATATAATTATAATAACCCGCAGAAGCTATCATTGCTGCATTATCAGTGCATAACACAAGTTCTGGATAATATACCTTTAAATTGTGCATTGCTCCAACTTTCTCCATTCTTTCTCTCAAATAGCTATTTGCAGAAACTCCTCCTGCAATTGCTATTTTATTAACTTTAAGTTTTTCAACAGCCCTTAACACATTTTCCACAAGTACATCTGTTACAGCTTCTTCAAAGCTTGCACATAAATCATCTATGTTTATATTCTCTTTTTCTTTATGTACTAAGTTTATAACCGCTGTTTTTATTCCACTGAAACTAAAATCCAAATTTTCAAAATGAGTTCTTGGCAAATTATAAACCGGTTTACCATTTTTCGCTCTCTTATCTATAACTGGTCCACCTGGATAACCAAGTCCTATTGTTCTTGAAACTTTATCAAAAGCTTCTCCAACTGCATCATCACGCGTTTTACCTAATACTTCAAATTCCGTGTAATCTTTAACATAAACTAAATGTGAATGTCCACCTGATACGACAAGGCAAAGATATGGTGGAACTAGCTCTTTGTGCGTAATATAATTTGCCGCTATATGTCCCTCTATATGGTGCACTCCTACTAATGGTTTCTTGCTTGCATAAGCTATGGCTTTCGCCGTTGAAAGACCAACAAGCAGTGCTCCAACAAGCCCTGGGCCGTATGTGCAAGAAATAACATCAACGTCTTTTAATGTAACTCCTGCTTTTTCTAGTGCTTCCGTAACAACATAAGATATGTTTTCAACGTGATTACGTGAAGCAATCTCAGGTACTACTCCTCCATATTTTTTGTGAATATCTATTTGTGTGGCTATAACATCAGATAAAACATCTCTGCCATTTTTCACAATAGCAACAGATGTTTCATCACAACTACTTTCAATTCCTAAACAAAGAATATCCTTTGCCATATAACCTCTTCTTTCTATATAAATAGTACTAATATTTTTTCAACTATTGCTATCATTGCATTTCCAATCCAGTTTATTACTGGTGTTATTAAAATTGATGGTAGCTCAGTAAAATATAAAACTGCAAGAATAATGTACGAATATCTTTCTAAGTTCCATATAAAAGCTTTTGCCTTACCTTTTAAGAAATATACTAATATCTTAGAGCCGTCAAGTGGTGGAAATGGCAACAAATTAAATACTCCCAAAGAAAGATTTATTTGTGCACACACATACACCATAGTCAACAATATCATTCCCCATTGTGTATCGATTGGCAATGCAAAATATAAAATTCCATAAGCTAAAAACGAAATAAAGGCAAGTATAAAATTACTTACTGGGCCTGCCAAAGCCACAAGCATAGAGTCCCTAGCTGGATTTCTCATTCTACTTGGATCTATTTGAACTGGCTTTCCCCAACCAAATCCTGCGACAAGCAAGCAAATCATACCAATAGGATCGATATGTGCCATCGGGTTCAATGTTACTCTTCCTTGTGCCTCTGGTGTTGGGTCACCAAGTTTGTCAGCCATTTTTGCGTGTGAAAATTCGTGAATTGTAATTGCTAATATAAGCCCTGGCAACATTAGTAACGTGCCCAACAAATCTCCCGATTGCAAAGAACTATATAGCCAATAAGCTGCAAATAAGACTGCAATAGTAATAATAACCTTTTTTGTATCAAAATTATTATACAAAATAAATCCTCCTTTGTTTAACTAAAATGTGTAACTTTACCATCATTGCAATAATTTCAAAATGAAAATCTAAAAAGTTATATTTTTAGATTTTCATTTATTTATATTTAAATATCAAAACTAACTTCAAAACTATAAAATTTGAATTTAGATTTTTCATCACTTCTATTCTTTAATTAGTCTAATGGTTTCATTGTTGGGAATAGTAATACGTCTCTTATAGAATAGCTATTTGTTAGAAGCATTGCTAATCTATCAATACCCATACCCATACCGCCTGTTGGAGGCATTCCATATTCCAAAGCTTGAACGAAGTCTTCATCCATCATATTTGCTTCTTCATTTCCAGCTTCTCTTTCTGCCATTTGAGCATAAAATCTCTCTTTTTGATCGATTGGGTCATTAAGTTCTGAATAAGCGTTTGCATATTCTCTTCCGCCAATAAATAACTCAAATCTTTCAACAAGTCTTGGATCTGATGGCTTTCTCTTTGTAAGTGGAGAAACTTCAACTGGGTAATCTATAATAAATGTTGGCTGAATCAAAGTTTCTTCAACTCTTTCTTCAAATGCAAGATTTATTAAATGACCTCTATCCATGTTTCCTTCAACTTCAAGACCTATACTCTTTGCAAGTTCCATAGCCTCTTCATCTGTGTTAGCTTTATTAAAATCTGCACCCGTAACTTCTTTTATAGCTTCTATCATTGGAAGTCTTCTAAAACCAGGTGTTAAATCAATTTCAATACCTTGATAATCAATCTTTGTATCACCAGTAACTTCTTTTGCAAGCGTTGATATAATACCTTCTGTTATATCCATCATATCATTATAATCTTCATAAGCAGAATATAACTCAACTGTTGTAAACTCAGGATTGTGCTTAATATCCATTCCCTCATTTCTGAAAAGTCTACCAACTTCATAAACTTTATCAAATCCGCCAACTATAAGTCTCTTTAAATATAGCTCTGGTGCAATTCTCAAATACATATCTATGTCTAGTGTGTTATGATGAGTTATAAATGGTCTAGCAGCTGCTCCACCAGGAATCGTGTTTAATACTGGTGTTTCAACTTCAACATAACCTCTATCATCAAGATATTTTCTAAGTCCACTAATGATCTTACTTCTAGCTATAAATGTCTTTTTAACATCATTATTCATTATTAAATCAACATATCTTTGTCTGTATCTTAAATCCATATCTTTTAAGCCATGGAATTTTTCTGGAAGCGGTCTCAAAGACTTAGACAATAGCTCAATTGTTTTAACTTTAATTGAAATTTCGCCCATATGTGTTTTAAAAACATTTCCTGTTATACCAATAATGTCTCCAATATCATACTTTTTAAATTCTTCGTAAGCTTCATCGCCAACTTCATCTAACTTAACATATATTTGAATTCTTCCATACATATCTTGTAAATCGCAGAAACTAGCTTTTCCATGACCTCTTTTTGCCATAAGTCTTCCTGCAATACTAACGTGCATAGGTTCTGCTTCTTCTCCCTCTACCGGGTCAACGAATTTTTCTTTTATATCTTTACTATTATCCTTGTTATCAAATTTTACAATTTGGAATGGGTCTTTGCCTTTCTCTTGTAATTCTTTTAATTTTGCAATTCTAATTTTAATCAATTCATTTACATCTTGTTCTTGTTGCTCATTATTTTTCGTGTTGTTTTCTTCATTCATATAAAAATCCCCTTTCGATATAGTAAAGTTTAGTAGTTTTCCCACTAAATCACGTTTCACATTATAACACAAAAAGAAAAGAGGTACAAGCCCCCTTTTCTATGCTGTTATCTTAAATTATTTTTAATCACTTTGTTAGCTTTAAATTAAAAATCATATTCATTTTAGCCAACTCTTAAAACTAAATATACTTCAATCTTATTTAGTTATTTTTAATATCTTGAAAGATAAGACACCTGCTGGTGCATCAACTTCAACAACTTCGTTTTTCTTTCTTCCAAGTAAAGCTTTTCCAATTGGAGATTCATTTGAAATCTTATTGTTTGCAAGATCAACCTCAGTAGAACCAACTATTGTGTACTCAACTTTTTCGTCATATTCCATATCCAAAACTTGAACTGTGTTACCTATTTGAACAGTTTTAGTATCTATTTCATCTTCATCGATTACTTTTACGTTTCTCAATTTGTTTTCCAAATCTATAATTCTCATCTCTACTTGTGCTTGTTCATTTTTAGCTTCGTCATATTCAGAGTTTTCAGATAAATCTCCGAAGCCTAGTGCAACTTTAATTCTCTCTGCAACTTCTCTTCTTTTTTCTGTTTTTAAATATTCTAATTCTTCTTCTAATTTTTTTAAACCTTCATAAGTCAAAATTGTTTCTTTTTGTGGCATACTAATCATTTCCTTTCTTTTTGTCATAAGTTTAATAACACCATAACAATTTGATAAATTTAATTTATTACATATATTGGGATATTTTCCCTACAATGTATATATATTAAACATTTGCCTTAAATTTGTCAAGAGAAAGTTTTGCCAATTCTTTCAAACTCTTCTTGTGTTATTTTTCCCCTTTTTCCTATATATCCATTTATTATGTATTTTTCTAAATTAAATATTCTCTCATTCTCTTTAAGTTTTCTAAGTGGCTTATATATCTTTGCCTCACAAAGTGCCATTTTCCTATAATTAGGAGAATTTTCAATATTTCCACTTATATCAATATCATTTATTATAATTCCATTAAATCCTTTCTTTATTATGTTTATTTTCTCGTTAAGAGACACAACAACCGAATTTTTAGCAAAGTTTAACTTTCGTAATTCATCTTCTTTAAAATCTAAATTTATGATTATATTAACTTTTTTAAACTCTTTTATAGTATTTTCAGCATACAATTCAACAACATATCCATATTCGTTAAAAAGTCTATGTGCAGTTTTCTCATATTTACTAAAATTTCTAGAAATAATATTCAACTGCTTTATGTCTGAGGATAGTTGTTCAACCAACTCAATATTTTCTAAACTATATTCATTCATCAATAACAATATACTCATTTTTTCTTTTTGATATCTAGTATACTTCGAAATATCATTTACAATCTTTATCATTATTGATTTTCCAAGTCTTCTACCTGTAACTATATACGTCCTATTTTCTTCCAACACCCTGCAAAAGTCTTTATTTTCTGCAATTTTACAACTTAGCACTACATTTTGCACTTTATATTCTTTCATTTTCTGTATAAATATATTTGCATATTTCTTACTTTTTCTAATTGTAAATTGAGGAATAACAACCTTGACCTCTCCTAGCATTTCTTCTGATTTAATCTTTCTTAAACTCTTTTTGCTAGAAGTATCCACAAGTGCATAAAGCAATATTATCACCTCCAAAGCACAACTATAACCAATTACATCATCTACTAAATTTCAAATTTATTTTTATCCCAACTTTCAACTTTAAAATCTTTTTTAACAGTACAATAAATTTTTTTACACTTAAACGTTGTAAAACCTTATTTTCCTATTAAGCTCCAAGTAGCATCATTTTCAAAGCCCCATCTCCAAGCGGCAAATCCACCTAAATTATACTTACCAATTAGTTTCAATTTTTCTTCCAAAGATTTTTCATTTTCAACCCAAATTTCAATGTCATCATTCTTATCTTTGTATCTTATAACATACTGACCGGCAGTTTCATTCCATTCAGTCTCACTTTTATTATTTGATATATATTCATTAGCCGTTTTCATAGACATTGACGAAGTCGAAACAACTGTATCATTTCTTACTCTCCAAAATCTTGAATAGAACGGAACACCAAGCACAAGCTTACTGCTATCAATTCCATCTCTTTCGATCATCTTTATAAGGTTTGTCTCAACCCAATTTAAAGCAGCTACTGGACCGGCTTTTTTACTAGAAGAACCATATTGGTCATAGGCCATCAAAATAGTATAATCCGCCGCATCCGAAATAGCTTTACTATCATAACACTTTGACCAATTATCACTGCCATCTGGCACATTAACATCAACAGAGCAAATAACATCATTAGCTCTAAGTGTGCAAGAAAGTTCTCTAACAAGTTCAGCATAATCTCCGCTGTCTCCACTATACATATGTTCAAAATCTAAATTTATTCCTTTAAATTTATATCTTCTTGCCAAACTAAGCACATTGTCTACAAAAGTTTGCCTTGCATTCATATCATTTAATAGTTTAGAAGTCTTATCAATTCCTATTAAATCATTTTTAATTGTTGGCCACAATTCATATCCAGCACCGTTTGCCCAAGCAATGTATGAACCATCAATAGTATCTTTAAGTTTTCCATTTTCATCTGTAACATAAACCCAAGTTGGAGAAACAATGCTCATTCCCCTCTTCTTAGTTTGTCCATTTCTGTTTGGAGAATAGTTTGCTGCATATTCCCAAATAAGACTAATTTTCTTTGTTTGACTTTCTTGCTTAGAGTTTTGTACATAAATTGCTTCTTTTGCTAATATATTCTTCTTTTTAACATATCCAAAGCTTCCATTTTCAGTCCTTACCCAAACATAAGCATCTCCGCTTTTTTCTGCATATGAATCAAAAACCTCTATTGTCTCGTCTTTTTCCACAACGTCTGTGGTTAAGCAAAATTGCCTTTTATACTTCTTGGTATGAATTTTATTATCTACCTTTATTGAATAATATTCAGCATTCTCTGTGGTTATTATTACTTTTTCGTTAAACACAATGTTAAGCTTATACAACTCTGCTAATTCCTCAATTGGCACATACACTTTATCATTTATATATTGTGCAGGCACACTAAAAGTTTTATCTTTTCCATTTACACTGACTCTATTTTTACCGATTGGCATTTTCAACACAGTAGTATCTTTCGCAACAATAACAGTTTCATATTTTTCATCAAAGAAAATATATTTATCAAAAAATTTAGAAATGGTATTTAAAGAAAGCATAAGCTTGCCATCAACAAAAGTAGCCACATCCGGTAAACTTTTGGTATATTCATTATCATCAATAACCACTCTTATCTCATCCTTTTCGTAATGAGTTGTTGGAATATAGTAAGGGGTCAACGCACAGACTCCACAAGCTACTACTAAAAATACTATAACTATAAAAAGTTTAAAAATTGCTCTTATCTTCATTTGTAATTCTCCTAAATGCACTAATAACAAAATAGCATTTGCATTTTGTATCACTTTGCATTATTTTTTCATACTAAATTTAGGTTTTTAATGGATCTACCCATAAACCGTTAACTTGAAAATTTCAAACTCAGTCTCTATGACAAATATCTTATATGACTTAAAACTCAAAATCAAGAAATTAAGGAATAAAATTTAACAAATTCTAGAATTTAGA
The DNA here is from genome assembly GCA_934132775.1 of uncultured Clostridia bacterium. GTDB lineage: Bacteria > Bacillota > Clostridia > TANB77 > UBA1234 > UBA1234. Next base: position 56,633 of record CAKPAA010000002.1, read on the forward strand.
CTTATCACTTTTTTAATTTGTTTCACCGAAATTTGTCGAATATCTCTTCCTTTTTAATAGAAAATAATATATAATTTTATTTGTGAGTATAAATATACAAATTGAAATATGAAAGGGGGATTTTGTTAAAGTGGAAGTTTGGACAATTTGGCTTATAGTAGCTGGCTTCTTTGCATTATTAGAAATGTTAACTGTTGGTTTCTTCGTAATATGGTTTGGAATTGCAGCTTTGTTACCAATGGTGTATAGCATATTTTTTCCAGAACAAATAGTGGTGCAAATTGTAATGTGGGCTATTTTATCGGTTATACTAATACTTTCGACGAAAAAATTGACAGACAAAGTTTCGCCACCTTTGGTGCCAACAAACGTCTACTCTATAATTGGTAAACAAGCCGTTGTTACTAAAGAAATAAATGATGAAAAATCTCAAGGACAAATTCGTGTTGATGGAGATATTTGGTCTGCAAGAGGCGAAAAATTTACAGATGTCATTCCAGAAAACACAGTAGTAGAAATACTTCGCATAGAAGGTGTTAAGGCGATCGTTAGAGCATCAAACACAGATGACTCTGCAAAAAACAATTAAAAATTTTAGGGGGTATTATTTATGTGGGGAATTATAATAGCGTTAATCGTTATAGCAATAATTGCTTCAAAAACAATTAAAATCGTTCCACAATCAGAAGTACTTATTATTGAGCATTTAGGAAGATATAGCAGAACTGCTGAAGCAGGCTTAAATATAATTGTGCCATTCTTGGATAAAGTTAGAGCACACGTAGATTTAAGAGAACAAACTATGGATGTTCAACCACAAAGTGTTATAACAAAAGATAACGTTACAATAAGGATTGACACAGTTGTTTTCTATCAAATAACCGATGCAAAAAGTGCAGTTTATGAAATTCAAAATTTACAAAACGGTATTAAATACCTAACAACAACAGCCATCCGTGATGTTGTTGGTAAAATGGACCTAGATAGCACATTTAGTTCAAGAGAACAAATCAACAGTCAACTACGTCAAACACTAGACGTTGCAACTGACAAATGGGGTTGTAAGGTAAACAGAGTTGAAATTAAAGATATCGATCCTCCAAAGGATATTAGAGATGCGATGGAAAAACAAATGAACGCTGAAAGAACAAAAAGAGCTGTAATTCTTGAAGCAGAAGGTCAAAGACAATCAGCAATAACAATTGCAGAAGGTGAAAAAGAATCTAAGATATTACAAGCCGATGCAGAAAAAGAATCAAACATTAGAAGAGCTGAAGGTGAAAAACAGGCCAAAGTTCTAAAAGCAACTGGTGAAGCTGAAGCAATCAGACAAATCGCAGAAGCTAAAGCAAGAGAAATTGAAGTTGTTTACGGAGCAATAAAGAATGCTAATCCGGACGACAAACTAGTTCAATTAAAAGCATTAGAGGCTTTAAAAGAAGTATCAAAAGGCGAAGCAAACAAAGTATTTATTCCATTTGAAGCAACAAAAACACTTGCTGGACTTGGTGCAATGGCAGAAGTAAAAAAAGACTAATTAAGTCAGAGGTTTAAAGAGTACGTAGAAAAGTTTGTGTAAACTAAGTACAATCCTTTCTATGTAAAGAATCAAAATTATAATTGACTAAATCATTTATATTATTATACAGTTAGTTAGTTTTAAGTCAATAAGTTTGCTTATTAAGGGGGATTATAGTTTAAGGCTATAATCCCTTAAATTAAGCCTAGATATTATTTAAAATATAACAAAAAATAGGATTTGAATCAAAATGACGATTCGAATCCTATTTTTGTTATAGACTTTTCACAGCCCTTATTCTCGATTATCTTTTTAGATTAAAAGTCCATTCCACCTGGCATTGGAGCCGCATCATTATGGCAGTGGCAATTTTCTTCTTTCTTATCTGCAACTAAGCTTTCAGTTGTTAATACCATAGAAGCAATACTTGCTGCATTTTGAAGTGCTGATCTTGTAACCTTAGTTGGGTCTATTATTCCCTCTTTCTTCATATCAACATACTTCTCGTTCAATGCATCAAAGCCAATTCCAGTGTTCTCGTGTAATACTTTATCTAATATTACGCTTCCTTCAAGACCAGCATTAAATGCTATTTGTTTCAAAGGCTCTTCAAGTGCCATTAAAACCGTCTTAACACCAGTTTTCTCGTCGCCATCAACTTCATTAAATAATTTTTCAACTGCTGGCATTGCATTTACAAATGCAGTTCCACCACCTGCAACAATTCCCTCTTCAACAGCAGCTCTTGTAGCAGAAAGTGCATCTTCAATTCTCAATTTCTTTTCTTTCATTTCAACTTCTGTTGCTGCGCCAACTTCAATAACGGCAACCCCGCCAACAAGTTTAGCAAGTCTTTCTTGTAATTTTTCCTTGTCATATTCAGACTCTGTTCTATCAAGTTCACTTCTAATTTGTTTTACTCTCTCAGCGATTTTATCTTTATCGCCTGCGCCATCAACAATTATTGTATTCTCTTTTTCAACCTTTACTTGTCTTGCTCTACCTAATTGTTCAAGCTCAACTTCTTTCAAATCAAGTCCAAGTTCATCTGTAATAACTTCTCCACCTGTTAAAATTGCTATATCTCTAAGCATCTCTTTTCTCTTATCGCCATAGCCAGGAGCTTTTACAGCAACACAACTAAATGTTCCTCTTAATTTATTCAAAACTAATGTTGTCAAAGCATCTCCATCAACATCATCAGCAATAATCACAAACTTCTTACCTTGTTGAACGATTTTTTCAAGTATTGGCAAAATCTCTTGAATATTAGAAATCTTCTTGTCTGTAATAAGTATATAAGGGTCTTCCATAACAGCTTCCATCTTATCTGTATCAGTTACCATATATGGAGAAATATAACCCTTGTCAAATTGCATACCTTCTACAACAGATAAATTTGTTGCCATAGTTTTAGATTCTTCAATAGTTATAACGCCATCCTTAGAAACTTTCTCCATTGCATCTGCAATCAAGTTACCTATTGTCTCATCATTTGCAGATATAGCAGCAACCTTGGCAATATCAGCCTTTCCATTTACTTTTGTACTATTAGACTTAATTGCTTCAACAGCAACATCAATAGCCTTATTCATACCTCTTCTCATAACCATTGGATTTGCACCAGCAGCAACATTTTTGATACCTTCTCTTATCATTGCTTGAGCCAAAACTGTTGCTGTTGTTGTTCCATCACCAGCAACATCATTAGTTTTTATTGAAACTTCTTTAACTAGTTGTGCACCCATATTTTCAAATGGATCTTCAAGTTCAACTTCCTTAGCTATTGTAACGCCATCATTTGTAATTAGTGGTGCACCATACTTTTTGTCTAAAACAACATTTCTTCCCTTTGGTCCAAGTGTAACTTTAACAGTGTTAGCTAATTGATTAACACCTCTTTCAAGTGCTTTTCTTGCATCTTCACCATATAATATTTTTTTACTCATTCTAACTTACCTCCTTAAACAAATAAGTTCAATATATAACTAAAAACATAAACTACTCAACAACTGCAAGTATATCGTCTTGACGAACAATTATATAATCTTCGTCTTCATATTTAACTTCTGTTCCTGCATATTTTGAGAATATAACTCTATCACCAACATTAACTTGCATTTTTACTTCTTTTCCGTCAACTGTTCCACCAGGTCCAACTGCAACAACTCTTGCTATATGTGGCTTTTCTTTACTACTTGAAGCAAGCAAAATCCCGCTCTTAGTAGTTTCCTCTGCTTCTATTATTTTTAACACTACCCTGTCTAATAATGGTTTTATCATATTAAATGACCTCCTTAAAAAAACATTAGCACTCTATTATTTAGAGTGCTAATTTATAATATTACTATGCAATTGTTTTGTCAATATGTTAAGAAAATTTTCACAAATTTATCACAAAACTAAATTCCAAATCCTTCGTCCATTCCTTCATAATAGTAAGTTTCTTCTCCGCTTAGAGCATCCCCACTTATTTCGTCATACTCGTATATCACGTCTCCACTTTCATCGTCAAAATCATAATCATAATCCAAGTCATCTTCGTACATATCTGAGCCATAGTTTAAATCGCCAATTGAATCTATAAAGTCTCCTATATTTCTTGGTAATTTAGATGCTGCTTTAATTATAAATCCAAGTGTGTTTTTCTTTATGTCATTTTCAAATGTTTTTATTTCGTCATCTGCTGCAGTGTTTATTACAAGCATATCTGGTGTTAGTTGGTCAAGTTGTACGCTTGAATCTTTTTGCCCTTCAACAGTAAATTTGAATAATCTGATTTTTTGTGTTTCTCCGGCATTTTCAACTGCAAAATATAAATCTGCGTCTAGTGTGCTGTCTTTTTTGTAAGCATCTGCATAAATCTTTAATGTGTTTCCTGTTGCTCCAATTTCAACTTCGAAGTATGATGTTTCTTCTTTATTCAATGCTGAAATTCTTAATGCTACTTGTTCTTCATTTTCAGCAGTTAAAGATAATTTTATGCAAACTGTATTTCTTCCGTTTTGATATACATCAACTAATAATTTGTTGTCTGGTATTTCATCTTTTTCTAATGCATCTGTTATTTCTGTGTATAGTTGCTCTAATTCGCTTTGCCATTCTTCATATGTATACTCAAAGCTATTTTGTTTAGCTAATAGCTTATATAAAGCTTCATCATCTTTCATAATTGCCAATAATTCTTTTCCTAGTGTTAATAGTTCTTCATATGATAAAGTAAGTGTTGTTTTTTTCGTACTTACCCATTCATTATTTATATCAACATTTACACCTCTCGTTGATGAAATATTTTTGTTTATATGTTTTTCTAAAATATCTTCGTACTTTGCAGAAACTAGTTTGAATTCTATTAAATTTTCTGCATAATTTAATGCACTATTTTTTAATTCATTTATTCTTTCTTCGTCAATGTTAAGTTTGTTTGCAATTCCTTCAATATCGCTCAAATCTAATACAGCATATTTATTAAACAAGTCTGTTACCATAACTCCTAATTTGCTGTCGTTTTTTAAATATTTAAGTTCTGCAACTATGTCTTCATTTGAGTTTAAAGTAAGTATACCTGAAAAGTCATTACCCTTTTTGGTTAAGTAGTTCCTAATAGAAAGTTTGCCAACGTTTTTATTTGTTTCTCCAAGCTGTTCCATCATTTCATCTGCATCAACTTCTAATTTAAAATCAACTTTATTATTGTTCTCTGCTATTTCTGATGAACACTTTGGTATTTCAAATAGATAATCGTTTGTCATCATTTTTATAAATCTTTTACCTTTTGTGTTTTCTAGATAAAAGTAAGCTGCAACACCTGCAAGAACTAGCACAATAATAATTGCTATAATTGTTATTATCATACTTTTCTTTTTTCCAGAGTGTTTCTTTGGCTCTTCATAAAAAACATTTCCAATTGGCTTCTCTTCTGTGCTTTGAGCACTAGCGGTTTCTGCGCTTTCAGTTTCTGGTACATCAGCAGCTATTTGTGGTTCTTCTTGTGTCTCTGCCGTTTGGTTTCCATCTTTCTTTTGATTTTCTTGATTTTCTGCCTTTTCTACCTTTGTTTCTTCTTTTTCTACATTAACTTGTTGCTCTCCTTGATTTTGTACATTATTTACCTCTTGATTTTCTTGGTTTTGTTCATTCATAATACTATCCCCTCTCATCTTATGATATTTTTATTATAATTTTTAAAGCCTTAAATAGCAACACTTTTTATTAAGTTTGTCATTTAGCATTTCTGAATTTTAATATTTTAATCGCATAAAATAAATTATATTGTTTTTACAGAATAGTTAGTGTACTAACTTTGTTCTCTTTTCTTAAATTTTATATTTTCTTCTCCCATCATGTTTTCTACTTTCCTATATATATTTTCGTTAAAGTACATTGGTAAAACTTTTGAAACATCATTGTTTTTAAGTTCAACAAATATATTTCCTTTTCTATTGCTGATTTCTTTTATAAAGTCTCTCAAAAGTTGAAGTTCATATTCTGTTTTGTTCGGTGGAATGTTTATTTCTATCATTAAATCTTTATTACGCAAGTTTTCAGCAAGTTCACTACTATACATTTCAAATTTTTCAGCTTTCAACATAACCACATTTACTTCATCTTCTTTTGCATTTATTCTGCCTTGCACTCTAATGACGGTATCTTGAATAAGAACATTTCTATATCCAGCATATGTTTTTGGAAAAACTATTAAGTTTATGCTGCCTTCCAAATCTTCCAGTGTAACAAATGCCATAATTTCATTATTCTTTGTAACTTTTGTTCGCACAGAATCTATAATTCCAAGTAATTTAACATTTTTTCCGTCTAATGAAGATAAATCTTTTTCAACCTCGTCATCTTCGTCTTGAATTAAATCCGTGCTTTTTATATTTGAATACTCGTCTATATATGATTTGTAATTTTCTAGTGGATGTCCCGAAATATATAGCCCTAGCATTTCTTTTTCCATTAAAAGTAATTCTTTTTTTGGAAGTTCCTGCACCTTTTTTAAGCTATATAACTCATCATTCTTTTTTGTCTCTTCGCCAGCCATATCAAACATATTAACTTGACCAGATACGGCTCTTTTTCGGTCACTACTTATCATATCTATAACATCTTCAAAAGAGCGAAGTAATGTGTTTCTATTATTACCTAGTGAATCAAAAACACCAGCTTTAATCATACTTTCAATACATTTTTTATTAACCTCTTCCGAAGAAACTCTTTTACAAAAGTCAATAAAATCCTTGTATAAACCATTCTTTTCACGTTCGTTCGTAATAAAATCAATTGCACCCTCGCCAACATTTTTTATAGCAGCAAGTCCAAAAATAATTTTTCCATCTTTAACTATAAATTTGCTAAAACTCATATTTATATCAGGTCTAAGAATTTCTATATTCATCTTCTTACATTCTTCAACATAAACTGTAATCTTGCTTTGAGAAGTTAAAAAGCTGTTTAATAAAGCAGCAAAAAACTCGGCAGGATAATACGTTTTTAAATAAGCTGTCCTATATGCAACAACTGCATAACAAGCTGCGTGAGATTTATTAAAAGCATATTTTGCAAATTCAGACATCTCATCAAAAATCTTATTTGCAGACTTTTCATCAACGCCATTTCTAATAGCACCAGGAATTATAACGTTACCGTTATCATCTGTAAGGCCAAAGATAAAGTTCTTTCTCTCTTCCGCCATAACATCTACTTTTTTCTTTCCCATAGCTCTACGCACTAAGTCAGCTCTACCAAGGGAATAGCCAGCAACGTCCCTAACAATTTGCATTACTTGCTCTTGATAAACCATACAACCATAAGTAACATTCAAAATATTTTCTAATATTGGATGTGTATATTCAGTTTGTGCGGGATTATTTTTTCCCTTTATATATCTAGGAATTTGATCCATTGGTCCTGGACGATAAAGAGAAACACCAGCAATTAAATCTTCCAAGCAGTCGGGTCTAAGCTCGCGCATAAAAGCAGTCATACCAGCACTTTCAAATTGGAATATTCCACAAGTATTGCCATCCCACCACAATTTATATACATTTGGATCATTCATATCCTTGTCATATTCAACTTCAATTCCTCTATTTTGTTTAACTAAATCTACTGTATCTTTGATTACTGTAAGTGTTCTAAGGCCTAAAAAATCCATTTTTAAAAGTCCAAGTTCTTCTAGTATCGTCATAGTGTATTGTGTCGAAATAATACTATCACTCTTATATAAAGGCACATATGTATCAACTGGATCTTTTGTTATAACAACACCAGCTGCGTGAGTTGATGCGTGACGTGGCAAGCCTTCTAACTTTTTAGAAATATCTATAATCTCTCTAACCTCGGCATCTTCCTGATACATTTTCTTCAAGTCTGGATTCATTTCTATTGCTTTGTCTAATGTAATATGTATTTCCATAGGCACATTTTTAGAAATCAAATCAGCCTTGCTATAAGGCACATTAAGCACTCTCGCCACATCTCTTATAACACCCCTAGCAGCCAATGTTCCAAAAGTTATAATCTGTGCAACGTGGTCATATCCATATTTTCTGCACACATATTCAATAACTTCTCCACGCCTTTCATAACAAAAATCCACATCAAAATCGGGCATACTAATTCTTTCAGGATTTAAAAATCTTTCAAAAATTAAATTATACTTAATCGGATCAATATCTGTTATCTCAATACAATACGCAGCTAAACTGCCTGCACCAGAGCCTCTTCCCGGTCCAACTGGAATTTCTTGCTCTTTTGCATACCTTATAAAGTCCCAAACAATTAAATAATAATCTGTGTACCCCATCTTGTTTACAACAGAAAGTTCATAGTCCATTCTTTGCACTAAATCAGGTCTTTTGCTATTCATATATTCTATGGTCTCTTCAAGATTTTGTGAGTTGTTGCAATCATCATTGGCAAAATATCTCTTTTTTAAGCCTTTATAGCAAAGCTCCCTCAAATAATCAAAATGGTCCTGATTATTTGGTGTATCAAAATTAGGCAAAATAGTATGTCCAAATTCAAAATCAACGTTACATTTATCAGCTATTTCAACAGTGTTTTCAATCACCTCTGGTAAGTTTTTAAAATTTTCATACATTTCCTCAGGAGACTTAATAAAAAATTCGTCAGAACCCATTCTCATTCTATCTTCGTCTATCATTTTCTTACCAGTTTGTATGCATAAAAGAACTTCGTGGCTATGACTATCTTCCCTCTTCAAGTAATGTGCGTCATTAGTTGCAATCATTTTTAAACCAAGTTCACGAGCAAGTTTAATAAGTCTCTGATTTGCCAAGGTTTGCTCTCTAATACCATTATGTTGAAGCTCAATATAAAAATTATCTTTTCCAAAAATATCTATGTAATCATTCGCAATTTTCTTAGCACCCTCAAAATCGTCTGCAAGCAAAGCTCTGTTAATAAATCCAGCCAAACAAGCACTACTACATATAAGCCCCTCACTATATTTTTTCAAAATCTCCATATCAATTCTAGGCTTGTAATAAAATCCTTCTGTAAATGAAAGTGACACAAGCTTTATAAGATTTTTATATCCAACATTATTTTTAGCAAGCAATATAAGATGCCCCATCCTATCATCAATGTTAGCCTCTTTGTCAAAACGGCTACGTGGTGCAACATATGCCTCACAACCAATTATAGGCTTTATACCATTTTTCTTACACTCTTTATAAAATTCAACAGCACCATACATAACACCGTGATCGGTAATTGCAACAGCTTTCATTCCAAGCTCTTTAACCCTTGCCACTAAATCTTTAATTCTGTTTGCTCCATCAAGTAAACTATATTCTGTATGTACGTGCAAATGCACGAAATCTCTATCCACCTCGTCACCCCAACTCTCATTATCTAAGGTGCATTATATAACATAAGTCTTGCATATGGCAAGACTCTTTAATTATCGCTTAAAAATTCCAATGGAGATACACAATTGCCATCTTTCCAAACTTCAAAATGAATATGTGGTTTCATTTTACTTTCAAAGCCAAAACCATTAGCAACGCCAGAAATTATCTCACCACTTACAACTTTTTTACCTGCATAAACCAAATCTAGTGTAGACAAATTTGAATATACTGTTTTGTAGCCATTATCGTGCTTAATAATAATTGTGTTGCCATATCTAGGATCCATTTTTACGCTTTCAATAACACCGTCAGCAGAAGCCTTTACAGGACTAGCCTCATCACTCAAAATATCTATTCCATCGTGCGTAACCCACTCATCTAGGGTTTCAGAAAAAACAAGCTTATCCTTAGCAAACTCTGTTATAATATCTCCACTTATAGGAAAAATAAATTTATTATTTTTGTTATTCATAGAAATAGCTTCAACTAAATTACCATTATCAATATTTTTTTCATCATTATTAACTGCAACAATTGTAGAGCTCTCATCATCAACATTACTGTCATTTAGGTTATTTTCTTCTACATTGCCAGCATTATTTTCAATTTCAAATTGTTCGTGTTCAACGCCAACGTTGTCATTATTTTCAGAAACTAAATCACCTTGCATTTCATTAGCATCTGCATATAAGTTTTCATCTCCATAATACGGAGCATCTATATCATCAACATATAAAGCAGGATCATTATCTATTAGAGTATGATTTTGTTCATTAGAATTTTCACCATAGATTACATCAATTTCTGTATTTGAATTATTATTTTTAATTAGATTCTTCTGTTTAATGCTAGGATATACGCTAATAGTTATGAAAAAAGAAAGAACACCTGCAAGCAGAGCTCCACCACCAACAAAAATTTCAGCTTTATATTTTTTAAACCAGTTCATAAAAGCACCTCCATTAAATTCTAAGCTTATTATTGCCAGAAATTTGCGTTTAATACAAAAAATGCAAAGCATAAAAACAAAATATTTCGAGCTTATATATTAAAAATTTGGCAATTTTAAATGAAGTAAAATAAAAAAAATAATACTTCAATTCATCGCCAAACTTTTATTTTTGTGCAGGAAAAAAGCTACCCTAAATAATTTAGGATAGCTTAAAGATTTTAAATTTATCTCCGTATGAACTGTAAAATAATACAATTTGGTAATAAATGTAGCATTAAGTGTGTAATTAGTTAACTCTAAACAAGAAACTCTTTCACTCTTTTCTTGCTGAATATTTAGCTAAATCATCTTTCAAGATAATAATTTCACGCTCTTTTTCCCCAAGTTCTTGGTTCAAGTTTCTAATTTCAAAACTTTGCTTGCTGTTTTCACCCTCAACTTTAATCATTCGATATCTAAGCTCAGAATATCTTCCTTTTTCTTTTGTAGCAAGTACAAACAAAAAAATACACGCACCAGTCAAAATTGTAATGATAAATATGAAAAACAATGTATATCGCTTTCTGTCCTGTCTGAGGGAAAGATTTTCATTCTTCAAAACACTAATTTCTTTGTCTTTATCAGTAAGCCTAGCATCAACTTGCTGCTCTGTCGTGCTCACTGGTGCAGGAGTTTCTTTGCCAAGTTTCATTTTGTAATGGTTAACCAAGTTCTCTTGTATTGCATTAAGTCCCGCATCAAAATTGTCTTTTTCAAAATAACTAATTCCTAAACTATTGATTCTTGATATGTCTTCGCTATTTATATATTTTTCAATAGCTTTATCAGTTATAATACAAGACGACTTCTCATCTAAGACAAACAAAATCAACGCACCAATGTTATTTTCCTGCTTTCCGATACCATACTTTAAAAACATCTGCCTAGCAAAGCTATCAGTTGGTTCACCATTGCAACTTTCAACAGTAACAACCATAATTTGAGGGTACATATCCTCATAGCTTGTAAGCAATTCATCAGCACGTAATGCGATAGCCTTTCTAGTCTCATCTGAGAAAACATTAGCAAAATCATTTGCAAACAGATTTGTCGCTTCTGGAAACTCGAGGTCACCAAAAGCAACTATTGAAAAAAATGTAAACAAAAATAAAATGCTCAGTATAACTGTAAAACACCGTTTCATAGCTTGACCTCCTTTAGTTAAACAAAGTCCGATATAAACAATTGCTACATTAAAATAATAACATCGGCTTGTCTTTACGTCAACTAGTGTAAATAATAAATACTAAAAATATTTTAGATTATTGCATCATATTCCACAAAACATTTTGAAAAAGATACTTTTTTAAAATGAATGTTTTTATACAAACAGACTAAAAGTAAAAAACAAATAATATTTTGTAACCACATTTACGTACAAAAAACTTAGTAATTCCAATATGCAACACTCCAATGTTACGACGTTTTTACACAGAAAAAATCGTGAATCAGAAAATTATTTTCTAATCCACGATTTTTTATTTAGTCATCATCTGTTTTTTTCAACAGCTTGCAGGTACATCTTTCAATTTTATTATAAAAAATCGAAAGAGAACTTTTAAATTGCTACGCCTTAACATAAAGTCAAACATCTGACCTTATAATGTTTACTTACCAGACATGTCAACGGACAGTTTCTCTGCTCGATTGAGCCAATGCATCAAGCACTTGCGTATCAAAAATTCTCTTGGCAAATGCTGTCAGTTCGTCGTAGATTCCCCACGACACTTCAATATATCTCTGCGTTCTTGTCTCTAAGAGCTCAAGAATCTGCCTTTCAGCCTCGCGAGCTTCATCGGATGCAATACGCTTACGCAACTCTTCCATACACGAACGAAGCTCTGCATAACTTTTAACCATTTCCTGTTCATTCTTCTTATATTTGCTGTACTCATCATTAAGAGTACTAAGCTCATTAAGAAGTTTCTCTTTCGAGTCCAGTGGAATAGGACCCTCAGGAATAGTCTCAGCTACCCGCTCATCAAAATTGTGAGCTCCGTTCCGGCTAGAACGCTTCACATTATTCCCATAATACTGCATAGTTCTTTCCTCCTTAATTCTAAGTAGAAATTAAAATAATTAAACACCGCAGACTATAATAACACCTTTTTACAATTATGTCAATTGTTAGTACATTTTATTTTTTTCATATATCTATTACATTCTTAGTTATAAATTTCTTTTTCAATTAAAGATTCCAATGAAATATTTTTATTTATAAAATCATTTACTAAATTATCATTCGTAATTTGAATTTGGCTTGCCAAACCTATTTTAGTCTCACTAGCGTTTGCACCAATCTCTACTTTGAATTTTTTATCCATACTAAGCCTCCTACATTTCTTCAAAATTCAATTTGTTTTTGCTATTTGAACTATGTAATACATATTCTGAAAACTTAACTATATTTTTCTTATGGTCCATCATTTTAAATATGACACTTAAATCTTGATGATACTGTACATTATTATCTATATCTACTCTATTTCTAATATGTAATAAATAGTTTTCAATAAGAGAAAACACATCTTTATTTTTTAATAAAAATTCATATTTCTTATTTAACAAAATATAAGCATACTCTGCATTAAAATCATTTATCATTTTCTCTGAGTATTTTTTAGGATTGTTGACTGCAAAATAATATAACTTATCATCTATAAATTTTCTCCATAACGCCACATAATTGATTACCTCTGAATTTCTTTGACTAATATGTTTAGCATATACGTAATATTTCTTATCTTTATCCACATATGTTTTTATCTTGTCAGTTGTATTTGTAATATTACAAACTTCAACATCTGAGAATATATCAATTATATCTGAAAAATCTCCTCCATAATCTGGATATCTGCCACATCTATCTTCTATGTAAAAGCCATTAGAAACAACCTTACCATTTAAAGAATATATATTTATTATTGTCTCTAGTTCCTTATACATCATAATCTTAAACTCTTTAATTATGATTGTTTTTTTATCTTCAAGTGACATAGTAGTGCTTTTAAATTTTTCGTAATTATCAATCATATAATATCTTAGACATTTTGATTTAAAATCGTATTTAGCATAAATAGAATGATAGTTATCAATTTTTTTGAATGTTCTTACATTTTGACATAAGTTATATATGTATTTATCTAGCATATTCAAGCTACTTTCGTGACCCACAATTTTTTCTGTATAATTTATTTTTTCAAACAAAAAACTTATTATAAAGATTTTCAACAAACTTTCAGGATTTGTCTTTTTAAAAAACTTTTCTAACTTTCCTGTTATTAAAACTTTATCTATCATAATTTTAACTCCTGTTAATTATCTATCATACTCATAGTCATCATTCTGTTCATATCCTGCATCCTGCACATATTCATCATTGTATTGTTTTTCTTTGTATTGCTCCATGGTAGGGTTTCCATCAATTGATACGTCATACACGAGTTCAGGATTATAATAACACAAATCTGGATTAACCCAGTCATGAAGAGTTGGATCCTCCCAAGGATACCTATCTTCTGTGCATAAGAAATATGGAACTTTATCTTCCTGACATAAATTAGCCATTTCACAAATAGATGATAGTCCATCAAAATCAGCAAGTATAATAGAAAACTCTGCATCATTAGCCATTCTAGCTGCTGTTTTAGGAGTTGGGCAAGCAATTTTGCTTACTTTTCCTGCTTTGTAACCTTCCAATGTCTTTCTTGTTCCGTAATATTCATCTTCAACCATATCTCTTTGATAAAAACCATTTCCACAAGCAGCAATATGACATTCGTAACCTTGTTTTTCTAGTATGCCAACAATCTCTGGCATAAGTTCGTGCATTATTTTATTAGAGCCACAACCATAAACACCAGATGTATCAATAAAAAATTGAACATATCTTGCATCCTTTAAATCATATTTATCGCCTAACAATTTATAATTTTGATATTTTAACATATGTTGTAGCATTTGTTTTTTGTCATAGCTTTCAGTGCCATCCTCCTTATCAATTCCAGCGTGACGTGCTGCAATTTTCTTTATAATTTCTAATATATATTTTTTTAAGTATTCTTGACGATTTTTAGTTCTAAAATCTTCCTGTTCTTTTTTCTTTTTTTCAAATAGTTCTTCCACAGTTTTCTTCAAATCTTCTGGTGTTGTGCTTGGTCTATTTTTACTATGATTTTTTCCTGACGACGTTACAAAATAATCTTCTCGTTCTTTAGCTTGCTGGGTTTCCTTTTTATCATTATCCTGCTTACTTCCAGTGCCTAGTCCATCTCCGTCGCTTCCTTTATCTTCATTTTCATTATCTTCTCTTATTTCTGTTCCGTCTATACCGTTTTCTCCTAGTCCTTGTTTGCCAGTATCTTTCGTCTTTTCACTTTTATTTTCTTTATCAGAATTTTCCCCACCATCTGCTGAATTAGGAGAATCTTTAATTTCCTTAGAAGCTTCATCACCTCCGTGAGTGTCTTCTGTTGTTTTAGACGTAGCAGGTGCAACCTTTTGCGTTTGTGGAGCATCTTTTGGAGATTCAATAGGATTATTTTCTACATCTTCATTTATTTCTTCACGTTGTTTTTTCTTTTTTAATGCTTGCTGTTCTAATTCTGCAAAAATTTTATTTATATCGTATTGAAAGGCCATTAGTAATCCTCCTAATCATCATAGTCTCTGCCATTATCGCCATAATCTGAGTCTGTTTCATACTCTTGTTCAATCTTATTTTCTGGTTTGTCTAAAAAAGCCTCTAATGTAGTAGAAGAATTTGAATCTAAATAAACAAATGTCTTTCCTCTATTTGTAGCAATTCTAAACATTCTGTCTCCATCCATTTTTATTCCAAATCTCGTTCCATCTTCTTTATTTCCAGCCCATATAATGTCATCTGACTTTGCTTCTTCAGTTAATAAAGGGTATTCGAACCAGCCTTTATATCCACCGTAATAACCATCGAAAGTCACATATTCACTAGCCGCCTGTAATTGTTCGATTGTGTCTATTCCAACATAGAAATTTCCGTGTCCATTATCATCAGAAAATAGTCTAAATCCATATTTATTGCCATCTTCAAACAATTTTATCCAACCACTTTGATTATTTGAATCTATGGCGATACTACATTTTTCCAAATTTGATAATTCAAAATTCAAATCGCCATTTTCTACTTCTGCTATATGCTGAAGGTCTGATAGAGACATTACATTCAATTCATCCAAATTTATATATTGTGATAAAGCGTCTTCATCAATTTCCGCTCCTAAGACTTCTAAATCTTCCATATACTGTCTGGCTTGTCTAATAGAAAAGCTAGGACATTTATCATAAACATAACCCAAATAATGATTTTCAGGTAATCCTAATATTTCTAAAAATAACTCTTTATTAGGTCTAGGAACTTCTACCCTCTTACTTCTATTCAATAAAGCTTCATCAATTTCTCTTTTATCATTTGATGTAATAAAAGTATATATTGGATACTCACCCTTTTCATATGTATCTGTACCAGTTGTTAATCTTCCATTCTCTAAAAAATCTAATAAAAAAGAATCTACCTCTGGTCTAGCCTTATCCAATTCGTCTATAACAAGAACCACTGGACCTTTTTTTGATTGTTGCAAAGCTTGCAATAATATACCTTCTTTTATTGAGTTACTTGCATCTTGTCTCATAATACCTTCAATATTTACATCATACTGAAAATTTTCCGTTCCCATTCTTGGAAAACATTGAACAAACTTCTCATCAGCATCAATCATTTTTGAAAATGTTTCAGCTAAAAAAGTCTTTCCTGCTCCAGATTTTCCTTGCAATAACAACGTAGGAATACTCTTCATTTTCCTCTTTCCTGCTGCCTCAAATAGCAAAACTATTTTAGCTAAATCTTCCGATGCAAAATAACCTAAATCCTTTAATCTTGATTGAGTTTCTTTTATTTTTTCTGACATATTTACAACTCCCTTTACCATAACTATATTTAAAAATATATTCTGAATTTTATAAGATCCTTATGGAAATATGATATCACATCAATAAAAGAATAACAACAAATTAAATAAGTAGTTTTTCATATTTGATTATTGCTATGAAAATTTATAAGCGCTCAAGCTCCAAATATTTCTAAGTCGGTTTTGCAGATTTTATAAATTGACATATTTATAAATAATGCGTAAAATATGCTTGTAGAAAATGGAATAGTGAGCAACAAGGCAATAAGATTAAAATGAATAGAAAGAAATTGAAAAAGGAAGTGGTAATAAATGTACTTAATGTACTCAGATGAAAGTGGAAATACTGGAACCGATTTAGATAATAAACAACAACCTATTTTCGCCTTAGCAGGAATAATAGTAAAAGACGAAAAGTGGCACAAAATCAACGATTATTTTGAAGAGGAAAAAGTAAAAATATGTCCCGAATTTAAAAATAATGAAATACATGCAGCAGAACTTTTTAATGCACCTAAACGTTCTATATTCAACAAATATTCTTGGGAACAAAACTTAAAAATATTAGAACAACTTGTTGATTTAATTACTAGCCTAGATATTTTTCTTATATACAATTTTCTTTACAAGTTAGGATTTAAGAAACATATTAATGATACATTTGGTACCAGTGTTAAAATAGACCCATATTTGTATGCTTTTTCTGCTAATTATGATATTTTCAGTAAACATATTCCGCAAAATGAGTATGGAATTATTTTTACTGATGATCTTTTGAATATTTCAAATAGTATTGAACTTTTATATCCTAAATTAGTAACAGAACACAAAAATATTATTGAAAAAACTTTTTATTTAGACTCAAAGAAAAACAACTTTATACAAATTGCGGATATTTGCGCACTTTATATAAACAAGTTTGCGTGTATCACTTATAAACTTGCCAAGTACAATGAAGTAAAAGAAAAACATTGTATAGATATGTTCAAAAAAATAGAAAAAATAACTCTAACTCATTTGAATATAGTTGATCCGAATTTAGAAAAAAAGGTAGACAATTTTTTTAAATAAAAAATGCAAAGGGTATAAGATAAGTTTTTCTTATCTCGGAGTTCCACCACGGGAGCTCTCTACCCTCTGCTTCTGTAATTATAGTATACTATAATTTCAGCTAGCTGTCAATTACAGTATATTCAAAAGATTAAGTTTTATACTCAAACTAATTAAAAATAATCAATTATATTTTTATCACACTATGATTGATGTGAAACTGAAAAGAAAAATTTGACAGATTCCTAAAAAAAGAACATTTAATGCAATTTTTACTGCAATTTAATTATATTTTTATATATTTAGAACAACTTCAAGCAACTTTCAATAATCCTAAAATTTCTCAATTCATTGGTATACCTGCAAAAGAAAACAAAAAAGCTGTTATAGAACGTTAATTCTAAAACAGCTTTATTGGTGCGGGTGAGAGGACTTGAACCCCCACGTCAAAGACACTAGATCCTAAGTCTAGCGCGTCTGCCAGTTCCGCCACACCCGCGTTTATTTTTTATTATCTGCGACAAGAATTATATTACCATTTATATCTCTCCTTGTCAATAAAAAGTTTTACAATTTTCTAAATCTTTTCTTTTTTGTCGTTTTTAGTCGATTATTTTCGCCTATTTATAGGCATTTTATCTTGTTTTTTGTTGACATTTTTTGTATGTGGTTGTATAATTACTTATGTAAATCTTTTTTATAATAATACGGCTCAAGGAGGTATTTTTATGAGCAATAAAAAGGTTTCGATGGAAAAGACTACCGAAAGCATCAATAAACCGCGGTATATTGGTGGCTATATTTCTACCGATTTGGTAGAAGTGATGTTGCGCGCTTTTAGGCACGCATTGAATAATATCAAGGTGATGAAAGCCGATTTGGCAAGTATTCGCCTCGATTCGAATGTCGCCGATATGGAGTTTAACTCCTTCAAATATCGGCTCAACAAGTATCAGATATTCGGGTCTGACTGTGCTTGGCGTTCGACGGACCCGAGGTTACAGCACATCATCGATTCAATCGATATGTGCAATAAGTTGCTTTTAAATAAAGCAACTTACACTATTGGTGATGTTGTTTATCTCTCCAATACCTTGGATGAGATAAAGGCAATCATCGAGCAAAAAACGGATGAACTCAATGAACTTTATTCCTTATGAGCATCCAAAAACCGAGTCACTTTTTTGTGACTCGGCTTTATTTTTAGCTTTCTTATTCTTTATTTTCTTCTCTTGATGTGTTTATTTTTAATAGCTTAAATATTTCGACTATCAAAAGTGGTGCAAATGATAACAATGCCACTATTCCAACTTGTTCTAAGTTTAATTTACTAACCTCAAATATTCCCTCTAAAATTGGTATATTAAGCACTAATAACATTAGTGAGGCTGATATTGCAATTGCTCCTAATAGTATTTTGTTTGTTAGTAACCCAACTTTGAATATTGATTCTTTGTTTGAACGTAGGTTGAATACGTGTACTAATTCACTTAGTCCAAGCACTGCAAATGCCATTGTTTGTGCTATTGCTCCACTTTGCGTGATATTCCCCTCTGCATCCGCAACCGAAGCAAAGTCAAATCCACAACCAAATGCAAAGGCTAGTAATGTAAGTCCTCCTATCATTATTCCCTGATATATAATTCTCCAAATCATTCCTTTTGTGAATACATTTTTGTTTTTCTTTGGCTTTCTATTCATTATATTTTTCTCTGCTGGATCAACACTAAGTGCAAGTGCAGGCAAGCTGTCTGTTACAAGGTTTATCCAAAGCATATGAATTGGTAATAATGGTTCTATAACCCAGCCAAACATTGTGGCTACAAATAGTGTTATTATTTCGCCTATATTAGCTGATAATAGGTATGCTACTGCTTTTAATATGTTATCGTATATTCTTCTTCCCTCTTCTACTGCTGAGACTATTGTTGCGAAGTTATCGTCTGTTAGCACTACATCTGCTGCCTCTTTGGCAACGTCTGTGCCTACTATTCCCATCGCAGCTCCTATATCTGCTGTTTTTAATGCCGGTGCGTCATTTACGCCATCGCCTGTCATTGCAACTATTTCGTCGTATGACTTCCAAGCGTTTACTATTCTAACTTTGTGTTCTGGCGATACACGCGCATATACTGAATATTTTTGTACATTTTTTTCTAGCTCTTCTTGTGACATTTCTTGAAGTTCTGCTCCTGTTATTGCTTCGTCACCTTCTCTTAGTATTCCTATTTCTTTTGCTATTGCAACAGCTGTTATTTTGTGGTCTCCGGTTATCATAACTGGTCTAATTCCTGCTGTTCTACATTTTTCAACTGCTTCTTTTACTTCTGGTCTTGCTGGATCTATCATTCCAACCATTCCTATGTACGTTAGACCACTTTCTAAATTGTTCATTTCATCTTTTGTTGGCACTTTTTCTAAGTCTTTATATGCCATTGCCAACACTCTTAAAGCAACTAATGCAAATTGCTCATTTATGCTCAATATTGTACTCTTATATTCTTCCGTTAGTGGGATATCTTCGCCGTTTAAACGTACTTTCGTGCATCTTGCAAGTAGTTCATCAACGCCACCTTTCGTGAAAGCCATTATTTTTCCATTGTTGTTATGTACTGTTGTCATTAGTTTTCTTTCTGAATCGAATGGTATTTCCTGAACACGTACAAAATTTTTATCTAATTCATTTTTATTTATATTGCTTTTTATCGCTAAATCAACTAATGCTGTTTCTGTTGGATCTCCTACTGTTACAAACTTTCCATCTTCTTTTTTTAGTTTTGTATCATTGCAAAGTGTCATACACTCTAACAACAATTTATATTGTTCGTTGTCTTCTTTTTCTTTGTTGTCTATTCCAAGTACCTTGTTGTTGCAGAAGATTTTTTCAACTGTCATTTTGTTTTGCGTTAGCGTTCCTGTTTTATCTGAACATATAACTGTTGCACTGCCTAAGGTTTCAACAGATGGCAAAGTACGAATAATTGCGTTTCTCTTTACCATTCTTTGAACACCAATTGATAAAACTATCGTTGAAATTGCTGGTAGTCCCTCTGGTATAGCTGCAACTGCTAAGCTTACAGCTGTCATAAACATTTCTATCCAGTCTCTTTTATAGACAAAGAAGCCAACAGCAAATATAAGTGCACAGATTACCAAGGCAGCAATACCTAATGTTTTTCCTAGTGCTTCTAGTCTTCTTTTTAGTGGTGTTTCACTATCATCTACATCATCTAGCATTTTTGCTATTTTTCCAACTTCTGTTTCCATTCCTGTCGAGACAACAATCCCTCTACCTCTTCCATAAGTTACTAAACTAGAAGAAAATGCACAGTTTATTCTATCGCCAAGTCCTACATTTTTTTCTTCTAACTTTTCAGCACTCTTTTCAACTGGCACGGATTCGCCTGTTAAGGCAGCTTCTTGAATTTTCAAATTAACTGCCTCTACTATTCTAAGGTCTGCTGGAACATTGTCGCCTGTTTCAAGAATAACGACGTCACCTGGTACCAATTCTTTTGACTCTATATTTGTTATTTCTCCATTTCTAAGTACTTTGCAATGTGGTGCACTTAATTGTTTTAAAGAGTCAAGTGACTTTTGTGCTTTAAGTTCTTGAACAACTCCAATAATTGCATTCAAAATAACTATTATCATTATTATTATTGAATCTGTAAAATCTTGATTAACAACGCCTGAAACAATAGCTGCAATAATTAAAACTATTATCATAAAATCTGAAAATTGTTCAAGCACCATTTTCCAAATTGGCTTTTTATTTTTAGAAACAATTTCATTTTTTCCATATTGTTCTATTCGTTCTGTTACTTCATCTTGCGTTAATCCTTTAGAAACATCAACACTTAATTCTTTTTCAACTTCTTCTGTTGAAAGCGAATACCATTCTTTATGCTCTTCCATCAAGTGTCCTCCTTAATTTTAAATTACTTTTTAAGCTTTAAACCATCAATTGCATCTTCTAAATCACTATAAGCTTCATTTATTGCTGCTAACTTAGCATTACTTGAGCCAAGCAAACCATCTGCGACATCATATGCATCTAAGAAAATATCATACGTTTTTGTTGTGTAATCGTTATCGTCATCAATAATTTCATCAGCTTTGTCAACCAAGGCTCTTAAAAGTTTTTTAGCCTTAACTGTTTTTATTTCTGTTTTTGATTCGACTTCCTCCAAGTCATCAATAGCTGTTTCAATTCTAGTTGTTGCTTTTTTTAGTTCTTCTGCTGTGTTAGAATAATTTAATATTCTGCCATTATAATATGCCTTCATAAGTTTTGCAAAAGATGCTTGTGTATAATCTTCCTCATCACAATCTAATGCATCATCTAGTGCAGACCTTAAATCTAAGTAAGCAGATTTAACATCTGAATCAATATCTCCTCCGCCTGCATCTTGATAAACAAATATATATGTGTGGCCGTTGTAAACCTTGATATAGGCTGCATCTAAGTCTTCATCAATATCTGTTAATTTCTTATTTACCAATTTACTACTAGAAACAAAAATTACAGAATACTCATCAGTATCTTCAAATTTATATGTGTTCTTATTAACTTTAATAGATGTCTTTGTAACAGTAGTAATATCATTTGCATTATCTTCTTCGATAAGATCTAGTATAACAAGCATATCATCAGCATTGATATAGTATAAAACAACATCATTTTTTGCATATTTATAATCTTCATCGTTTGCAACTAAATAACTCTTTCCACCTTTTGTTGAACCAACTGGTCTAACTTTAATACCTATATCGTCGTCAACATCTGCCTTTGCATCAACTATAAGACCAACGTCAACATCTGTTGCTCCCTTACAAATACAGTATTTTGGAGTTGCACCATCTAATAACATAGTAACTTCAACAGCATCAGCAATGTCATCAATTCCTATAAGTAAGATATTATCTTCATCAGGAATCTTATATCCAGTTTTTCTATTAGATATATAAATCTTAGTTGAAGAAACTCTTGTAATTTCACCTTTTATAACTGTATATTCATCATCTGCGTCCATAGACAAAATCTTATTTGTATTCTTGTCTAAAAGAAGTGTAACTTGCCTTCCATATATATCAATTAAATCATCAACATCAAATGTAAATTTATATGTATCTTTATTGCTATCTTTTAGTGTTACATCTGCTGTTTTATATTCATCATCAAAAGTAATCTTTGATATAGTCGCATCCTTTACATACACATATCCTAAATATTCTGTAATCATTGGCGTGCCCTCACCATAAATAAGGCCACTAGAATTTTCGCCAATTACATCACAAATTCCTGTTCTTAAAGCATTCCAAAGAAGTAAAGCAATATCTCCACGATTTGCAGGACTATTTGCCTTAAACTCTGAAATACCATTAAAAAGCTTTAACTTGCTATCTGCATAACTCATATAATTATTAGGCCAAGTTAAAGTGCTCTTCTTAACCTCATTTTCATATCCTAACGCCCTAACAATCATAGCAGTTGCCTCAGCGTAAGTAACCGTTCCTTCTGGCTTAAACTTTCCATCTGTATAACCATTTACAAGCTTTTTATCAGAAGCAACTTTAATATAGCCATAACCCCAGTGATTAGTTAGCACATCATTGAAATTTAAAAATTTCTTAGATGCACTTGAAACTTCACTCTCAAGTCCCATAGAAATTACAAGCATCTTAGAAAGCTGTGCTCTTGTAACACTATTCTTAGGTCTAAAAGTGTTATCCTCACTGAAACCATTGACAATATTAAAAGAAACAAGCCTTTCAACTGCTTCTTGATACTTAGTACCCTTAACATCACTAAAAGTAGTTGTAGCAGCATTAACAACACTGCAAATACATAAAATTATCACTGCACAAATAAATAAAAACTTTTTATTCATTTACACTCTCCTCCATTCCTTTTCTTCAAACATTATATATTACTTAAAACTTTATTACAATAATATTGACCTAAAATACGGCAGTTTAGTTCTACTTTTTACAACAAAATTTTTTAATAGTACACAAATAATACACAGTAAAGTAAAAGTTGCAACAATAAAGATAACAGATGGTAACGTAACTATAAGTGATGTTGCTGGAAAAGTTGATGATTATAACTTTGTAGTTAAAGCAGAAGAATTGAAAGATAACAAAATAGACGGATGCAAAGTAAGTTCTTCAACAGTTGTATACACAATAACAGAAGTTAAAGATGATGATGATATTTCTGGTTACGAAGTAAAAATTAGCAAAGGTCAAACAGCATTAAAAGGCATTGACGACAGCAAATTATTAGCTTACGAAGATGATTCAACGGTTGTTTCTTACGCATTTACTTGGGAAGATGCAAAGAGCACAGATGTTCAATATGGTATAATCGATAAGAAGAGTGTTGAAGTTGGAACAAAAGAAACATCTTTAAAAATTGATGGAACTAAATATGTAGTAGATGAAGATTCAAAAGTTAAAGTATCAGATGATGACGAAGGTAAGATCGTAGCATTTACTGAAAATGAAGATGGAATTATGATTAAGAAAGTTTACTCAGTAACAGATATGAAAGCTATTGCTGATAATGGAAGAATAACTCTTGATAAAGTTGATTCTAGAATGTTTACAGCAAATGGTCAAAAAGTTGATCTAGATGATGACACATTTGAAGATATTACATTTGTTGTAGTAGATTATGATTTCGATGATGAAGAATTCACAAGTTTATCTACATATACATCTGATAAAGTTTCTTTGGATGACGATTACATTTATGTTGCTTCAATTGAAGGATTAAAAGATGTTGCATTTGTATTCAAAGGCTATGAATATCCAGAAGAACCAACTACTGAAGAATTTACAGTAAAATTTATGAACGGTGGTGTACAAGTAGGTGAAGATCAAAAAGTAAAGAAAGATGAAAAGCCAACATTACCTGAAGATCCTACAGTAGAAGATGATTCACAAGAATTTAAAGGTTGGAAAGTAGAAAGAGCAGAAGATTCTACTGCTACAAAAGATTTACCAGCTATAACAAAAGATACAACTTTTGTTGCTGTATTCGGTGCAAAAGCTTAATAAATAATATTTACTATAACAAAGCGCAAAAAGAGACGAGATTTTATTCCCGTCTCTTTTTATCATTTAGAAGAATTTCTAATGATTAGTCTTTGTCATATCCTCTTGTGATTACTAGAACTTCAACTTTCTTATAATCATCTTTAGATGTGATACCTGCTGGAGATGTAGCTATTCTATCATCTTTCTTAAGTTTTAGATCTTTAATAGATACTTCTTCCCAAGAATCGAATTCATAGTCTCCATCTTTGTTTTCAGATACTTCTGCAAGGATAACTTTGCAATCATCATCCATTTCGTCTTCGAATACATCTAGGTCGAATACTAATTCTGATTGGAATCCATCACCAGAAACTGTAGCAACTCTGTCTTCAACTTTTGTTACGAATCCAGCTTTGTTTAATTCTGATGTAGCATAATGTTTCTTAATTGTAATTGTGTTATCATCTTCGTTGATAACAAATGATACTAATTGACCTAAGAAGTCTTTAGCGTCGTCTTGATCTTCATCAACTTCATATCTTGTTCCGTCGATTGTTAAGTACTCTGTTCCCTTAGAATAGTTGTATTTTTCAACTAAACCATAAGTTTCATCACTCTTAGCATCTTTCCATACGAATACATATGCAGCCTTCTCAAATGTATCATCATCTTCCCAAGCTACTATACCTTCTTCGATACCTTTAAGAGCTGATGTACCTTTTGTAGCTTCTACTTTGTAATGATCAATGATTGAGTCATCATCTTCATCATATACTGGAGTAACTTTCATTACTGTTGTGTTTGAATTTACTTTGTGATCACCAATGTAGTTCTTATCATCTAAGATTCCATCAGCTGTTTGAGCTAATTCAAATTTATAACCATCAACTGTTACGCTAGATAATGAATCTTTTGAAACTTGAGTTATTTCTTTAACTCTATCTTTGCTATCAAATTTAACAAATACAACTTCTCCAGCTTTTAAGTCATCAACGTCAACACCGTTCTTAATTTCGTAGCTTTCACCGTTTAATTCAACATATGTTGTTGAACCTGATTTGTCATTTACTTCCCAAGTAGCTTTCTTGTTTGTTAAAACATAGAAATGTCCTACTGTTTCTTTGCTTTCAATTTCGTTGAATTCAACTCTTACAACTTCACCTAAGAAGTTTAAGTATAATTTTGCATCTTCATCAAAGAATTTGTATGCATCATCATCTTTTTTAGCAGCTTGGATATCAGATAAATCTGTTTCAGCTTTATCTTCACCATCTTCATCTAATTCTACAACGTGATCTGTTACAACGTGTTCGTATTCATCTTTGTCGATTGTTAAGAAATATCTGTCGTCACCTTTAGCTATTTCTTCGCTTTCGATATCTTTGAAAGAACCTGTTACAACATCTCTTGAAGCAACATATAACTCATCTTTAACTAGTTCTGTAAGAACGTCACCAGCTTTGATGTCTTCTGCTGTCATAGCAACACCATTAATCATAACGATTGCATCGTCATCAAGTTTGATAGATTTTACGCCTTCTAAGAATTTAACTGTTGTTTCATCGTTTTTAGTTTTAACTTCGTCTACAATACCTTCGTTTTTGATTGTGAAGTATGTTACGTAGTCAACATTTTTCTTTGTTCCTAATACTGCAACAGCATAGCTGTATTTATTATCAGCTCTTTCATCACCCCAAGTGAATTCTTTTGCTTCTTCGAAGTTGTAATCACCTTTTGTTTTAACATCAACTGTAGTTTTTTTGTCTAGGTCATACATATAACCTTCAACAACTGAATCGTTTGTTGATGGAGTTAAAAGAACGATTTCTTCTGTATCTTTGTTGCGTAATACAGATACTGTTCTTCCGAAAACTTTTAAGAAGTCAACGTCAGTTGCAAGTTCAACACCTGATAAACTTATTTTTTCGTCGCCTTTTTTGTCGTTTTCAACATCAACTTTAACTTTACCATCTTTAACGTCGATAGCTGTAACTACTGCTTCAGCGTCTTCATCGATATATTCGTAATCTTCGAAGTATTTATCGATCATTGTAGCGCCTGTTTTACCATATGTAAGACCGTCATTTTCGTTTTCACTTGTAACATCCCACATATTTGTTCTTAACATATTCCAAACGATTAAAGCAACATTTCCTCTCATTGCTCCGTCTGCATATGTTGAATATTTAACATCTTTTAAAACTTTTAATTCTTGAGCTTTAGCGATGTAGTTTGTTGGCCAAGTTCCTTTAGCTTCAACTACTGTTTTATAACCTAAAACTCTGATTGCCATTGTAACAGCTTCTGCATATGTAACTGTTGCATCTGGTCTGAATGTACCATCTGGGTAACCATTGATATATCCATATTGAGCTGCTACGTTGATGTATCCTGTAGCCCAGTGATCTTTATCAACATCTGAGAAGTTTGTAACTCCCTTAGCAACTTCTGCAGCTGGTTCTAATCCAACTGATATTACTAATAATTTAGCCATTTCAGCTCTTGAAACAACTTTCTTTGGTTGGTATGTTCCGTCGTTGTATCCGTTAACTATACCTAACTCAACTAGTGCACTAACAGCTGCTTCATACTCTGTTCCTGTGATGTCTTTTAATGTTGTTCCTGCGAATGCAAATGTGAACATTGATAGAACCATTGAAAGTGCAAGCACTAATGATAATATTCTTTTCATTAGAAAATTCCTCCTTGTTTTATTTTTTGAAAGAAAAGTTATTTGATGGAATCGGATTGCCCTTTTCTTTCTAATCTGCTCTTAGCAATCCAACTATGTGTGAAATTATGACATATGTTGTTCATTTCTCACATCACAATGCTATTATATAGTTCTATTTTTTAAAGTCAACTAAGTTAAAAAAGTGTTTACCAATTTTACAAATTGTTTACATTTTATGCAAATTTTACTTACGGATATACAAATTTTTGTTAATTTTTTGAAATTTTATGTGATTATTTTTGCTTTAAAAATGTATCTACTCACGTAAATGCTTATTTCCCTAGTATTTTTTCAACTCAATTAACTTGCTTTAATTTGTATGTGGATACTTTATTAGCAACCCATTTCTAGTTTTCTTCCACCTATTACGTGAAAATGTAAGTGCTTTATTGTTTGACCTGCGTCGTCTCCAACGTTTGTTAGCACTCTAAAACCTGTTTTGTCCACCCCTTTTTGTTTAGCTATTTCTTGTATCGCTTCATATACTGCTTTTAAATATTCTGTATCTTCCTCTTTAAGCCCCATTACACTTGCTATGTGTTTTTTAGGAATTACTAATATATGTACTGGTGCTATCGGATTTAAGTCTTCAAATGCTATTACTTTTTCATTTTCTAAAACTATTTTTGATGGTATTTCTTTGTTTGCTATTTTACAAAATATACATTCTTCCATCTTTATCATCTCCTATGTATTTAATTTTTAAGGACACCACTTTAATTTGCAAGCAATGTCCTTTTCATGTTTTGTTTATTATTCTAGTACAGCCTTTATTCTTCTTATTCCTGCTGCAACGCCCTCTTCTTTAACTATTCTGAAATGTCCCATATTTCCTGTTCTTTCTACGTGAGGACCTCCACATATTTCTTTACTAAAATCACCTATTGTATAAACTTTTACTTTGTCTCCGTATTTGTTTACAAATAAGCCTGTTGCACCTGATGCTTTTGCTTCTTCCAATGTCATTTCTTCACAAGTTACAACTAAATCTCTCTTTATTTGCTCATTTACTAAATCTTCAACTTGTTTTAGTTGTTCTGGTGTTACTTTTTGTGGGTTTGCAAAGTCAAATCTTAGTCTTTCAGCTGTTATGTTTGAACCCTTTTGAGTTGCGTGTTCACCTAATACTATTTGTAATGCTTTATGCAATAAGTGTGTTGCTGTGTGATATGCTGTTGTTTTTTCGCTATGATCTGCAAGTCCACCTTTGAATTTTGCTTCTGAGCCTGCTCTTGATAATTCTTGATGTTTCTTAAATAGCTCATTGAACGCTTCCATATCTATCTTCATAGCTTTTTCAGCTGCAAGTTCTGCTGTCATTTCTGGTGGAAAACCAAATGTGTCATATAATCTAAATACAACTTGTCCCTCTAATTTGTCTTTTCCTTCTGCTTTTGCTTTTTCTACATTTTTAGCAAATTCTTTTTCACCGTGTTCTAGTGTCTTTAAGAATTTGTCTTTTTCTTTTACAATTACATCCATTATTGTTTCTTTGTTTGCTGGTATTTCAGGATACATTTCAGTTAAAACGTTTACAAATGTATCTAAAAGTTCATTTATCTTGTTTGGATCTATTCCTACTTTTCTCATATGTCTAATTACTCTTCTTAGTAGTCTTCTTAATACATATCCTTGTTCTACATTGCTTGGTCTAACTCCGTCAACTATCATAAACATTGAAGCTCTTAAATGGTCGGCTATTATTCTTGCACTTTGTATATTGTAATCTGTTGCTAATTCTTGTATTTTTGCAATTACATCTGCAAACAATTCTGTTTCATACACATTATTTTTACCTTGTAATAGGCTTATTACTCTTTCTAGTCCTAAACCTGTATCTACGTTTGGTGCCTTTAATGGCTCGTATTTTCCGTCTTTTGTCTTGTTATATTGCATAAATACGTTATTCCAAATTTCTAGATATTTTCCACAGCTACAAGTTGGATCACAGTGTTCACTGCATTTTTCTTTTCCTGTATCATAGAAAATTTCTGTGTCTGGACCACAAGGACCTGTTTCGCCTGCTGGTCCCCACCAGTTGTGTTCTCTTGAGCAGAAGTATATTCTTTCTCTTGATATTCCCGCTTTCTCCCAAGCTTCTGCTGCTTCTTCATCTCTTGGTATACCATCTTCTCCTGCAAATACTGTTACTGATATTTTATTCATATCAAAGCCTAATACATCTTTCAAAAATTCATAGCTCATTGCGATTGATTCTTTTTTGAAATAATCTCCTAATGACCAATTTCCCATCATTTCAAAGAACGTTAAATGTGATTGATCTCCAACTGAATCTATATCACCTGTTCTTATACATTTTTGATAGTCTGTTAGTCTCTTTCCTTGTGGATGTGGCTCCCCTAGTAGATAAGGCACTAATGGATGCATACCAGCCGTTGTGAATAGTACTGTTGGATCATTTTCAGGTACTACGGGTGCACTTGGTATAGCTTTGTGTCCGTGTTTTTCAAAAAATTCTATGTATTTTCTTCTTAGTTCAATTGCTTTCATTTGATATTCTCCCTTTCTATGTTTGCGATTCTCTCTGACGCTACGTGTGTAACGTTTTATACAGCTACGTATTATATACCAAATTTTCAAGTTCTACAATAGTAAATTTTGCAGAAAAAAGCAAGCTCTCATTCTTTATTTGAATAAGGCTTGCTTAATATTTTTATTTAAGTTTGTTATTTTAGAATTTTTTCATTAGTTTTTTTCCTTTTTTCATAACCATTTTCTTGAAGTCAAATATTTCGTCACTTGCCATCGTGCCCACAACGCTTCCTAAAATTGCACCAATAAACATCCCTGTCATTAAATTTTTCATTGTTCTTTCTCCCCTTTTGATTTATATATTTTTTTAATTGTGTCTATTATCTCGAGAATTCCAACCACAAGCAAAAATATTCCAAAGTATTTTCGCAAATTTTGTGCTTTTACAAAGCTTGTTAAATATGCTCCAACAGCTGAACCTACCATACTTGAATATAGTAATTTTTTTCCCACTTGCTTGTCTACATTTTTGTTTTTGAAGTGTACTATTATTGCTGTTATTGCTGTTGGAATGAAGAATATTAAGTTTGCTGCTTGTGCAGTGTGTTGCTCTGTGTTTAGAAATGTGGTTAGGATTAGTATTAGTATACTTCCTCCACCCATTCCTAGGCCTGTGACTATTCCAGATAATATACCAATTAAAATTATTTTCATATTTTTATATTACCCAGAAATAATCATTTTTATTGCTACATATATTAAAAATATATCGAATGTTATTGAGAGTGCTGTTTGTGGTATTTTTTTCATTATTTTTGCTCCTATGATTCCACCTATTGCTCCTCCTAATGCGGCTTTTAATGATAAGTTTATATCGATGTAATTTTGTTTGGCATATATTATTGTGGTTATTAGTGTAGCTACTAGTATTATTGAAAGTGTGGTGCCTCTTGCTTTGTATTCGTCTATTTTTTGTATTTTTGTTAGTGCCGGCAATATTATTAGTCCTCCACCTGTGCCGAAGAAACCGTTTATTAGCCCACCTAATAGACCTATTATATATGTCACTTTTTCACTCCTTTGATTAAAGTTTTTATTCTTTTATTTTTTATAAAAAGTAATTGAGACTTTTCTAAAAATAATTTACTTTTTTATATACCTTATATACCATACCTACCGAGAAAAAAGTAATAGAAAAATTTTTTCTCCTACCTACCCATACCGAGCCGAAAAAATTTCTTCTATTACTTTTTCTCTTTCTAGTGTTGCAATCTGTTTTTATTATTAAATAAATATAAATTTTAATTTACTAAAATACATCAACTGTTCACTCATTTTTATATTACATTAATTTTTATTACTAAGTTTTGAGAACTTACCTGTCTTTGCTGTTTAAATATGCTTTTCTTTGCTTTATTTTAATTTTTCTTCTGTTTCATCTGGTATGTAGTATTTTGTGCCTAGCATTTTGTCTGGCAAGTATTGTTGTTCCACTTCGTGGTTTGGATAATCGTGTGGATATTTATAGCCTACATTGTATCCGAAGTTTTGCATTTCTTCTACTGGTGCGTTTCTGATGTGCATTGGTATTGTTCCTGTATCCATATTTTCTACATCATTTAATGCTTTGTTTATCCCTAGATATGCTGCATTTGATTTTGGGCTTCTTGCTACATATGTTGCTGCGTGTGCTAGTAATAGTCTTGCTTCTGGCATTCCAATTTGATGTACCGCTTCCATTGCTGAAGTTGCTACTACCAGTGCATTTGAGTTTGCCATTCCCACATCTTCTGATGCACAAATCACTATTCTTCTTGCTAAAAACATCGGATCTTCTCCTGCATATAACGCTCTTGCCAAATAGAATAGTACCGCGTCTGCATCTCCTCCTCGCATTGATTTTATGAATGCACTTATATTGTCATAGTGGCTATCTCCATTTTTATCAAATTGCACTTTCTTTTTCTGTATGCACTCACTTGCTATTTCTTTCGTTATTTTTATTTCACCATTTGCATCCATTTCTGTTGTCAACGCAGCTATTTCTAGTGCATTTAATGCAACTCTTACATCTCCACCTGACAACATTGCTATATATTCTAGTACTCCATCTTCTATTGTCAAATCATAGTATCCCAATCCTTTTTCTTTATTATGCAAAGCATTATCTAATATTTCTACTATGTCTTCTTCTGTAAGTGGTTCTAGTTTAAAAACTGTTGAACGTGAAATTAAAGCTTTATTTACTGAAAAATATGGATTTTCTGTTGTTGCTCCTATTAGTATAATCGTGCCATTTTCTACATATGGCAATAAGGCATCTTGTTGTAATTTGTTAAATCTATGAATTTCATCGATAAATAATACAGTTCGCCCCGTTGGATTTAAAAGTAAATTTCGTGATTCTTCTACTATTGCTTTTATATCTGCAACTCCTGCTGATACTGCGTTTAATCGTGCAAATTTGTCTTTTGTAGATTTCGCAATTACTCTTGCTAGTGACGTTTTTCCACAACCTGGTGGTCCCCAAAGTATTATGCTTGATAGTCTATCGGCTTTTATGAGTCTGTATAACATTTTGTCTTTTCCTAAAATATGCTTTTGTCCAACATATTCATCTATCGTTGTTGGACACATTCTATATGCAAGTGGTATATTTTTTTTGTCCATTTTTTCTCCCTTATTTCTTTGTAAAGTATAATAATGCTTTCTTTATTATTTCTTCAATTGTCAATCCTGTTGCATCAAATGACGTTGCCGCTTTTGTTGCTTCTTTAACAGGATACCCTAAAACTTGAAGTGCTGATATTGCCTCATGTATATTATCATCTTTTCCTATTGCTGTTTGAATTTCAAAATCGCCATCTGCTGCAATTGCTTCTTCTGATTTTAGTTTGTCTTTTAATTCTAATATTATTCTTTGTGCTGATTTTGCTCCTATTCCTGGCAATTTTGTTAATTCTTTTATGTCATTTGAAATAACTGAAAGTGCGAATTTTGACGGTGTTATATTTGACAAAATTGCTGTTGCTGATTTTGCCCCAACCCCACTTACACCAATTAACAATTCAAACATTCTCAATTCTTCCAATGTAGTAAAGCCATACAAGCTAATATTATCTTCTCTTACGTGATGATGTGTGAATACCTTTACATTTGTTCCTATTTCACCTAATTTATCTATTGTTGTTAATGGTGCAAATATTTTATATCCAATTCCACCAGTTTCAACCACTATATAATCTGTTCCTTTTATTTCTAATGTTCCTTTTATATATGCGTACATTTTTGTTCTCCTCTCTTTTCGTAACATACATTTAAAGTGTACATTAGTTCGTGTAGTAAGTCAATGAATATTTTTATATATTTATTTAGCAAAATAGGATTTGAACCCAAATACTGATTCAAATCCTATTTTTTAATTTCTTGTTTTTATTGTACTTTTTCTGGTTCTGGATATGTTACTCCAAATGTTTCTACTGTCATACTTTTTATCACTGGTGGCTCTACTGGCCTGTCTGCTTCTTGCATTTGTCTGATATATTCTTCAACGTTTGCATATTGTAATAATGGGTCGATGTTTGCACTTCTTCTTATTACTTTTGAATTTACTACTTTATCAACTACGTCCATTCCCTCTATTACTTTTCCAAATGCTGCATATTGTCCATCTAAGTATGTTGAATCTGATGTTACTACGAAGAACTGTGAACCTGCTGAGTCGTTTGCTTGTGATCTTGCCATTGACAATACTCCTCTTACGTGTGAAATATCGTTTTTAACGCCATTTGATGAAAATTCACCCTTTATTGAGTAATCTGGTCCACCTGTTCCGTCTCCTGATGGGTCTCCACCTTGTGCCATAAAGCCTGGTATTACTCTGTGGAATATTAGTCCATTATAAAAGCCTTTGTTTATCAATGAAATAAAATTATTTACTGTTATTGGTGCTACATCTGGGTATAATACCATTTTTACCGTTCCCATATTTTCTATTTCCATTGTTACTATTGGTCTTTGTATTTCTTGTTTATCTCCACTTGGTTCTTGCTCTTGTACGTCACCACTTATTTGTTCCCCACTATTATTTTCAATTTCGCCACTTACTGTTGTACTTATTTCTCCGCTATTATCACCACTTGTTATTTCTCCTATTGGATTTTTGTTGTTATCACAACCCACTAATGCAAGCGCTAAACATAAACCTAGTATTACTAATAATACTTTCTTACTCATTTTCATTTATATTTACCTTCCTTTCTTTTTTCATCTCTCTTAGTTTAATCAACTTTTTGGATATAGTCAAGTAAAGAAAAAAATTAAGGCCATCATAACAGCCTTAATCATCATTTTTATTCATTTCCTTTAATAGTTCTAGTTGCGAAATTAAAAGAGATTCCATTTTTGCCTTATATACATCGAACTGCTTTCTCGTTTCTCCGTACTGCATCTCTGTTTCTATTTTCTGTTTCTTTATCTCATCGACTGCTTTGCTCGCATTTATCTCTGCTTGTTTCACTATATTGTCTGCTTCGACTTTGGCATTTTGTTTTACTGTCTCTGCTGTGCCTTGTGCAACAACTAGTGCATTTTGCAAAGTATCTTCAATAGATTTATAATGTTGAATTCCTTGGTTCAACATCTCTATCTTGTCTTTATACTCTATATTTTCTTTATATAACTTTTCATAATCTGCAAGTAACGATGCCATAAACTCGTGTACTTCGTTTACGCTGTATCCGTTTACCATTTGTTTATTAAAAGTTTTATTTTCTATCTCTAACGGAGTTAACATCTGTTTTATCCTCCTTTTTTATCTCTTTTACTTTATCCAAGATACTGAAAGTTTGTTTTTTATATCTTCTTTCATAACCTCATTTGTTATTTCGTAGTTAAATGGTGCTACTAAAAAGATCGAATTTGAAATCTTTTGGATATTTCCATCTAATCCATAAACTGCACCGCTTATGAAGTCTACAATTCTTCTTGCTACATCTTTATTAACATACTCTAAGTTAACAATTATTGACTTCTTTTCTTTAAGATGTTCACATATTTCCTCAGATTGTTCAAATGTGCTTGGTTGTGAAATTACAACTCTTACTTGTTGCATTCCTGGCATTCCAACAACTTTATTATTTTTCTTGCTTGTATTTGTTGGAGTTACAGGTGCACTTTCTTTATCTTCTACATATTGAGCATTATTAACATCATATTGATCGTCATACTCATCATATTCATCATTACTAACACCTAACATATCCCAAACTTTATTCATAAATTTATTTCCCACAAAAAAGACCTCCTCAAACATACTATTTATCATTTGTACGCTTATATTTTATTTATATATAAAGACAATGTCAAATGAAACAACTTTTTGTAACTATAATTTAATAATTCCGTAACATTTTTGTAACATTATCTACTTATTTCGACTTCATCATACATTTTTATCGTCGCTCTTCCAGCTATTTCACTTTCACTCAGTCCAAGATTCCTTAATTCTGAATCTGAATAATTATCTATTATAACAAAATCTCTTGCTTCTTTTAGAATTTTGACATATGCCGTTTCTAAGTAATATGCCTTTTTTATTGTTATCGTTGCAAGCTCTATTTGTTTAGTTGATGCAATATCTCCTGATTCATTTGCTTCTGCATCTCCAGATGTATTCTCTGCAATATTTATTTTAGAATATGTTATTGCCTCCTTATTTACTTTTAATCCTGTTGAACTCCACCATACGACATCTAAACCTATTTTTCTGTATTTTGTAAGTTCTTCAAC
Organism: uncultured Clostridia bacterium; assembly: GCA_934132775.1. Taxonomy (GTDB): domain Bacteria; phylum Bacillota; class Clostridia; order TANB77; family UBA1234; genus UBA1234. The sequence continues at coordinate 92,079 of CAKPAA010000002.1, forward strand.
ATTCGACTGTATTTTGAAAACGATTAAGACATTTCCACTTTCTTTTGATATGTATTCTATTGTTGCTGGAATTAGCTTGTCCTCAGTGTTTTTAAATCTTAAATATACAGTGCTATTTAATTTAACATCGTTAGCTTCTTGTGAATTCATTGAAACTGCTACGTAACATTCAAAATTATTTACTATTTTTACTTTTTTCTGATTTACTGGTATTTCTCCATTTAGTGTAGTTTTCAAGTTTTTCAAAGCCGTTGTGGTAAGTGATGAAATTGAATTATATGTTAAAACATTTTCTAAATTATCTACTCTATACGAAACTAATCCAGCACTAGGTGATAGCAATGTTCTTTCAGAATCATTTAATTCCTTTTCGTATTCTGCCCTTTGACTTATTAAATTTTTTAATTCAGAACCTGCTGGACTTAGCTCTCCAACTATTTTTGCTTTTTTTTCTATTTTTTCATTTATGTATTTTTTATATTCTTTTATTGAATTCACGCTTATATTGCCTCTTACGTTTGTGTATATATAGTTTTCTATCTCTGCTTCTAAATTTTTCACATCACTTGTAAATATAGTTTGCTGGCTTTCTACCGCCTTGTCTATTTTTTCATCAAGCTTAGCTATTTTATCCATTATCTGTTCTTCTGATTTTGATACATAAGTTATAATTGGCGAACCTTTTGCAACTCTTGTTGCATCTTTCACTTCTGATTTTATCATTCCATCATAATCGGAAGTATCAACTATTTCTTCGTTTCTTATAACGTAACCAACAACTTCTTCATAGTTTATTAGCTCACCTTTCTTTATCATCACAGTACTAGCTGGCTTTTGAAAAAGTTGAACTATCGAAACAATAAAATATATAAACAAAATTATAAACAGCGATATTAACACAAATATTAAGTTCTGGCTTGCTCTTGTCTTTTGTTTCATAGCTTACCTCCTCTACGCTTTCATGTCTAGTAAAATTCTATCTACGATTTCGTCTAGTTTACACCAAATAATTGCTTTTTCTCTTCTAAACCAAGTTAATTGTCTTTTTGCATATCTTCTTGTTTCCATTTTCAATTTTTCAGCCATCTCGTCATATGATAATTTTCCGTCCAGGTATTCCTTTACTTCTTTATATCCAAGACCTTGAATTGCAGTCGACGAAAAAGTATATTTTTCTAACAATTCTTTTACTTCATCTATAAGCCCATCTTCTAGCATTTTATCTACTCTTTTATTTATTCTATCATATAACACTTCTCTATTTGTTTCAATACCGTAAAGTTTATAATCAAAAGGGACTTCTTTGCGTGACTCTTTATCTAATAATGTTTTTGTTTTACCTGTCACCTTATATATTTCTAATGCTCTTATAACTCTTCTAACATTATTAGCATCTATATTTTTAGCTGCCTCAGGATCTATTTTTTCTAGCATTTCGTGAAGATAATGATTTCCTTTTTCTTCTGCTAATTCAGTCATCTCTTTTCTATAATTAGGATCCTCATTAACCTCACAAAATTCTATACCATTGATTAGGGTGCTAACATACAGTCCTGTTCCACCAACAATAATAGGTATTTTACCTTTTGAAACAATTTCTTTCACACATTCTATTGCTTTTTCAACATATTTTGTTACGTTAAAAGTCTCGTTTGGTGCAACCACATCAAACATATAATGCTTAATACCATTCATTTCTTCTAGTGTTGGTTTGGCTGTTCCAATATTCATTTCTTTGTATATCTGCATTGAATCTGCTGAAATTATTTCACCATTTATCTTTTCAGCAAGTTTTATTGATGCAGATGTTTTTCCTGATGCAGTTGGTCCAACAATAACTATTACTCTTGGTTTCACTTTGTATGCTACCTCCTTCCAAATTTCTTTTCTATTTCATATTTTGTTATTCTTATTGCCGTTGGTCTTCCGTGTGGACACGTGAATGGGTTATCTAGCAATAACATTTGGTCTAATAATCCTCTAATTTCTCTTTCGTCTAACTTCATATTGGCTTTTACAGCAGCTTTGCAAGCAACCGTTGCTATAAATTTTTCTTCAATATCTTGCTTGTTAGTTCTTGTTGTTATATCAATACCATCCAAAATATCCATGAATAATGCTTTCGTGTCCATCTCATAGCAAATAACTGGCACACCATTTATTTTAATCGTGTTTTCTCCAAATTCTTCTAGTGAGAAACCAGCTTGTTCAAAAAGGTCAATGTGGTCTCTTATCATATGCATATCTCTCTTAGAAACTTCTACTATGTCTGGTAATAAAAGCATTTGCACTTCTTTTCCACCAGAGCGATAAAAATTTTCTTTTATTTTTTCATACAAAACTCTCTCGTGTGCTGCATGCTGATCTAATATGTATACATCATCATCTAACTGCAATAAAATATATGTATCAAAAGCAACTCCTAAAATTTTGTAATCCGGAATTGGTGCTTTTTCTGTAAAATCTTTTTCATAAAATGTCTTTATTTGATTTTCTTCTGTAATTGGGTTGTTAGTCTCCTTATTGTCCACATTGTAATCGTTACTAACATTAGTCTCTAACTTGTGTAAGTCTTCTGTTTCCTCTGGATTTTGTATATTAGTTGGCGATGATACTTTGCTTTCAGAAGTTGTTGTTAAATTATTCATAAACGATGTTCCTGCGGTATTTTCTTTTGGTGTAACTTCAATTATATATTCATTTTCTTTTAAATTATCTTCTCTTACTCCGGCAGTCTTTTCTTGCTTTCCTTTGAATATATCAAACAACGTTCTTTTTGTTTGTTGCTCTTGTGGCTGATTAACATTTTGTGCTTCATTAGAAGTTTGTGGAAAATGTATTACTGTCGATTGCGGATTAAAGTCCTCTGACACACTTTCTTTGTCTTCATCTCTAACTAAATCAACACCTAGCAACGTGTTTTTTATTGCATAATGAATTGCTTTAAATACTTTTCCCTCTTCTGAAAATCTTACTTCTAACTTAGCTGGATGCACATTTACATCAACTTGTTCAGGAGGTATCACTATGTTTAGTATGCAAAAACCAAATTTTCCGTGTGGTATCATTGTTCTATATGCTTCTTCGGCAGCTGCTGATAAAGTTTTATCTTTTATAAATCTTCCATTTACATAGAACATTTGATTACTTCTGTTTGACCTTGCTATTTCTGGTTTTCCAACAACTCCTGTTATTTTAATATTTTCATATTGGAAATCTACATCAACAAGATTTGAAGCAATATCTTTTCCAAACACATTATACACAACATCAGTCATACTTCCATTTCCGCCTGTATGCAGCACTTCTTTTCTATTATTCAATAATTTAAAACTTACTTCCGGATGTATCAATGCTATTCTTTCTACGGCAGTTTCTATATATCCGCCCTCAGTAAAGTCTTTCTTCAAGAACTTATACCTTACAGGTGTGTTATAAAATAACTCTCTTATTGTTATTGTTGTTCCAAGTGGTGCACCACACTCTTCTTTTAAAATAACGTGTCCACCTTCAACTAGCACTCTTGTGCCCATTTCGTTGTTTTTAGTTCTTGTTACCATTTCAACTTTTGCAATAGCTGCAATACTTGCCAATGCTTCACCTCTGAACCCCATTGTTGAAACTCTTATTAAATCTTCTGCTTTTCTTATTTTACTAGTTGCATGTCTTTCAAAAGCAAGATCAATGTCGTCTGGTTCTATTCCTTTTCCATTGTCTGTTATTCTCATATAAGTTATTCCACCATTTTCTATTTCAACCGAAACAGAAGTTGCATTTGCATCTAACGAGTTTTCTACAAGTTCCTTTACAACATTCGCAGGTCTTTCTATAACCTCACCAGCTGCTATCTGATTTATTGTTAAATCATCTAATAATACTATACTTCCCATAATACCCTCCTTTTTCATTTATTTTTACTACCTTAACACTTATTTGTTAATTATCTCTTTAAGTCTCAAAAGCTGTTCATATACCTGTTCCTTTGCCACAGGATTTACCTTATCACCTGAAACTATTGGAACTTCTCCAACAATATCAACTGGAACAAAAGGACCATACTCTAAGGTTATCGTCTCTAATGTTTTATACTTCTTTACAGCCTTTTTTATAAATTCGTAATCTTCCTCGTGAAGCATCGAATGGTTTGCTGTTAATTTACCGTTTTTTAATTTCATAACACCAGCTAAATGCATTTCAACAACTTTGTCCATAGGCAATCTAGAAACATATTCATCAAAAGGAATATTTAAAACTTCTGCTGCTACTCTTGCGTGACCTATATCAAACAAAAATCCACAATTATTATCATTAACAACTTTTGTTATAAACTCAGGATTTGATAAAAATTTATTATGTGGTCTTTTGTCTGATGCAGGCACATTTTCTAATATTATACGCATATCAAATTTTTCTCTAATAGCTTTGATATTTTCTGATATTATTTTTTCAGTAGTCTCTTCATCGTTATCCTCATCGTTTGTCCTATTTATATGAAGTGATATATATGGAGTGTTTCCTCTTTTATAGTAATCTCTTTGAAGCTCTACATCTCTTCCATTCAAGAAATCTTTATTAGCAATATTTGAGAAATCTCCAACAAAACCGTGAAACATCACATTCTTTTTAGTTATGCACCAGTCAAATGGTGTTAAATCTTCATTTATACTAAATAGTTTTATGTAATCTATAAAGTCTATCTTTCCCTCTTCAACTAATTCTTTTGTTTCTCTTAGATAATTAACACATAATTTCATTTGTTATCCTCCGTATTTTAAAGTTTCATCTTTAATCTCATAAGAGTGTTAAGAGCCTCTATTGGCGTTAATTCATTTACATTTATTTTATCTATTTCACTTGCTATCTCACCAAGTTTGTAATTAAACAAATCAAACTGATTTTGCATTGCATAAGCCTTTTTAGGTTCCTTTTCCGCTTTCGTCGATGTAAAATTATTTTCTTTTAAAGTCTTCAAAATCTGGTCTGCTCTGGTCGTTACATTATTAGGTATACCTGCAAGTTTAGCAACGTGTACACCGTAACTTTCATCAGCTCCACCACGAATTATTTTTCTCAAGAAAATAATATCTTCACCCTTCTCTTTTACAGCTATGCAATAATTCTTTACGCCATCAATTTTATCTTCTAACTCTGTAAGCTCATGATAATGCGTTGCAAACAATGTTCTTGCACCTATCTTTTTAGCAATATGCTCAACAACTGCCCATGCAATTGAAAGTCCATCAAATGTTGAAGTGCCTCTTCCTATTTCATCTAATATAAGCAAGCTTCTCTTTGTTGCATTTGATATTATATTAGCAACTTCACTCATTTCAACCATAAAAGTTGATTGACCAGAAGCCAAATCATCTGATGCACCAACTCTTGTAAATATTCTGTCAGTAATACCGATTTTAGCATAATCGGCAGGTACGAAACTTCCGATTTGTGCCATAAGTGTAATTAAAGCAACCTGTCTCATATATGTTGATTTACCAGCCATATTAGGACCAGTTATAATATTTACTCTATCTCCGCCCTCATTTAGCAAAGTGTCATTTGGAACAAAAGCACCACTTGGAATAAGCCTTTCAACAACAGGATGTCTTCCCTCTTTTATTTCTATAACATCTTCTTCGTTCACTTCTGGCTTTGTATAATTATACTTGTCCGCAACTTCTGCTAATGAATTTAAAGTATCAACAGTCGCTACAATATTGCTACTCTTCTGCAATCTAACGATGTGTTTTGATATTTCATCTCTAACTCTTGTAAAAATGTCATATTCCAAATTCACAACTTTATCTTGTGCACCTAATATTGTACTTTCAATTTCTTTTAATTCATCAGTTATATATCTTTCACCATTTGTCAAAGTTTGCTTTCTTATAAATCTATCTGGCACTTGATTTATAAAAGATTTCGATACCTCAATATAATATCCAAACACTTTATTAAATCCGACTTTTAAGTTCTTAATACCAGTAGCTTCCCTTTCCTTAGCTTCAAGTGCAATAACCCAATTTTTGCCCTCTGTTGAAGCTGTTCTAAGTTTCTTTACTTCCTCATCATAATCTGCTTTTATTATTCCCCCCTCTTTTACGCTAACAGGTGGGTCATCAACTATTGCATCATCAATAAGTTTCTCAATATCTTCTAAAACATCTAAATCATTGTATAAACGTTTCAACATTTCCGAAGTCGAATTCGACAAAATTTGTTTCAAGCTTGGTAACTGTTGCAATGAGTTTTTCAAGGCAACCATATCTTTTGCATTCACAGTTCCATATGATATTTTACCAGTTAATCTTTCAATATCATATACTTTGTCTAAAACTTCTGTAATTGCACCTCTTTTCATAGCAGAGCCTTTCAATTCCTCAACACTACCTAGTCTACCTTGAATTTCAGACACATCCATTAGAGGCTTTTCAATCCATTTTCTTAAAAGTCTTCCTCCCATTGAAGTTGATGTTTTATCTAGCACCCAAAGTAAACTTCCTTTTTTGCTTCTATCACGTATTGTTTCAGTAAGTTCCAAATTTCTTCTAGCTATAATATCTAATGCCATATATTTTTCAGCACTGTAATACTCAATATTTGAAATATGTTTCATATCCACTTTTTGAGTTTCTTTTATGTACGTTAGCAATAACTTCGTTGCCTCTTTTGCAAAAGGCTTCTTTTCAAGTTTATCAAAGCCATTTACATCAATACTATCAAACTCGTCAGTAGACACTGTTATATATGTTTTAAACTTTTCAGATATCGAATCTATCTCACTCTTACAAGCATACATTTCAGGGTTTACAACAATTTCTGCTGGTGTAAATCTAACCAATTCATTAAGCAACTTTGAAAAATTATTTCCATCAACAATTTCAGTTGTGCAAAATTCACCCGTTGAAACATCTGAATATGCTAAACCATAATGTATACCAACTTTAAATATTGCTGATATATAATTATTCTTTTTATCTTCTAATATGTTTGACTCTATAACTGTTCCTGGTGTTATAACCCTTATTACATCTCTTTTTACCAAACCTTTTGCCAAAGCAGGGTCTTCCATTTGTTCACAAATTGCAACCTTATGTCCATTTGCAATTAGTTTACTCAAATAGTTTTGAATACTGTGATAAGGTATTCCACACATTGGAGCTCTTTCTTTCAAACCACAATCTTTTCCTGTTAATGTTATTTCTAATTCTTTTGACGCTGCAATTGCATCATCAAAAAACATCTCATAAAAATCGCCTAATCTATATAAAAGAATGCAATCTTTATATTGTTCCTTTGTTTCTACATATTGTTGCATCATAGGTGTCAAACCTTCCATTTACTTCACTCCCTTTGCCCTTTGATTTTATCATTTAGAGTCACTTTTTGCAAGAGGAATAAAGGCATATTCAGACAGCGTAGATTTCTATTTTCAGCATTTAATGTAGTTGATAAACTTAAAAAGATTAAAACTTTAAGGTATAAAAAATAAGAGAGGATTAAGTTTCCCCTCTCACTTTTTATCTTCATTTCAAGATATATTTCACATTTCAAATATAAAAGTCTTTTTCTATTATTTTTTCTCTTCTTTTGGCATTATGTCTTTGTATTTTATAGTAAATGGCTCTTCTTCGTCTTTTACTTTGCATTCTATAATTGTTGATTTGTTCATTCCCCAACTTTTTTTGAAGGTTTCTGCTATTTGTGGAACTATCTTTTCAACTTCTTTTTTGTTTTTTGAAGCAAATCTTAAAGTTATGTGTGAACCTCTTAATTCGGCTTTAGCTATTGGTTTGCAGTTTTCTTTCTTTTCTAATGATGCAACAAATTTGCCGTCTTTTGTTTCGCTTAGATGTAAGCTTTTATTTCCTGTTGCGTGAAGTATTTTATCGTCATACACTGCATATGTTCCTCTACCTGTTCCACCATAATTGCCGTCTTTATCTGGATAATTTGCAATTGCTGTACTTATTTTGTGGATTTTTCCAACTGAAAACGTTATGTTATCTGTTTCTTCAATTCTCGCTTTTGGCTCTCCTGCTAGATATAATATTATATCTTTTTCTACTTCTTTTGGTCCAACATATTCTCCCATATCATCATATTCTGGATTTAATGTGTTTGATAATATGTATGTTTTCTCAGTTTCGTTTATCTGCAAATGTGTGCCAAATGGTTTTAATTTTTCATTTAAAGTTTCTTCTTTTCTTTGTTTATCCACTGTGTATATTATCTTGCTTTTTACAATTTCTTTTTTCAAACTATCTGGTGCAAGAGGGTTTAACTTTATTGCTCCTATGTCGAACCTTTTTTTCATTTCGCTTTCGTCTAATAATCTTTCTATCGTCTTTCTTAAAATTGTATCATCGTCCTGATAATAAGTTATTTCCCTTATTTTTGGCTCTCCAAATCTATCTTTGTAGTCTTCTATGCTTGGATAAAAGTTTCTTGTTTGTTCTATTACTTTTCCTTTATCATTTCTTTTTTTCTCAATTACTTCTATCGAATTAAAAGCCTCCGTTTTAGCACTTGTGCTTATTTTTCTAACCACTTTTTCAACCTTTGTATTGTTTGCACCGTCTGTAAAAGACTGTTCTTGGGTTATAAGCCTTCCCATTGGATCTATATAACTTATTACATTTCCTTTAACTTTTGGATTATTTTTAGTTCCATATCTGAAACCTGCAATGGTATCTTTTATAAATCTCATAAATCTTGAGCCCTCATACAATGATAGAGATTCAGATGATTCTAGTGTTTTGTCGTAATCGCCTACTGGCATATATGCATTACTCAAAGTTTATCCCTCCGAATTCTTTTGTATTTTCCATATAAGTAGATTTTATAGTTTTTATGTTACGGTGTCAAGAAAGTAAGGAATGTTTTATAAAATTTTGGGTCTATTTATTTTTTTGTTTACTATATTTTAGTTATATACTATAATTTTGTTGGGAGGAAATTTTTATGAAGAACATATATATTATATTGTCTCAGTCTGGTACTTTTATTTCCTGTATGCTTAAATTTTTTTCACACGATGAGTTTAATCACAGTTCAATTTGCGTTGATGATTCTTTTGAAAAATTTTATTCTTTCGGACGTATTAAAATAAATAACCCTTTTCATGGTGGCTTTTTGATTGAAAATGCTTTTACTCACGTTTTTGGCAAGTTTGAAAAAATACCTTGTATGATTTTAAAACTGCCTGTCACAGATGCACAGTATGCTATCATTTGTGCTACTATAAATGAATTTATTAAAAATTCTAAAATGTATAAATATGATTTTGCTAACGTTATTTTGGCTAATACTCCTTTTTCTGTAAGACGCAAGAATAAATTCTTTTGTTCTGGTTTTGTTGGATATGTGCTTGAAAGTGCTGGGATTGCCATTCCTAACTCTATTCGTAAAATCAGACCAATCGAGTTTTTAAAAATTGATGGAATCGAAACTATTTATAAGGGTGAACTTAAAGAGTGGTGTAAAAAGCAGAAAAAGAAATGAGGTGTAAAACTTTTATAGTCTTACACCTCATCTTTTATTTAGAGCTTATTTCTACTCTGTTATTACATCTTCTTCAACTTTCTTTGGAACTGTGTTTGCTGTTGGTTCGTGTGTTACTGCATCTACTGGTTGCATTTCTCTATATTTCATCAAACCTGTTCCAGCTGGTATTAACTTACCGATGATAACGTTTTCTTTTAATCCTACTAGTGGATCAATCTTACCTTTTATTGCTGCTTCTGTTAATACTCTTGTTGTTTCTTGGAATGATGCAGCTGATAAGAATGATTCTGTTGCAAGTGATGCTTTTGTTATTCCTAGCAATATTCTCTTGCCCTCTGCTGGTCGCTTGCCTTCTGCTAATGCTTTCTCATTTTCTTCTTCGTAAGTCATTATATCAACCATTGTTCCTGGTAGTAATGATGTATCTCCACCGTGTTCAATCTTAACTTTTCTTAACATTTGTCTTATTATAGCTTCAATGTGTCTATCGTTAATATCAACACCTTGGCTTCTATATACTTTTTGTACTTCTTGTACTATGTATCTTTGTACTCCGTCTGCACCTTTGATTCTCATTATATCTTGTGGGTAAATTGAACCTTCTGTGATTTCGTCACCAGCTTCAACTTCGTCTCCATCGTGTACTGTTAATCTTGAACCAAATGGTATTAAGTAAGTCTTTGATTCTTCATCATTTGTGATGATTACTTCTCTCTTCTTCTTTGTATCACTTATTGATACTTTACCTGCTATATCTGAAATTATTGCAAGTCCCTTTGGTTTTCTAGCTTCAAACAACTCTTCAACTCTAGGAAGACCCTGTGTGATATCTCCACCAGCAAGTCCACCCATATGGAATGTTCTCATTGTAAGCTGTGTACCAGGTTCACCAATTGATTGTGCAGCTATAATACCAACTGCTTCACCAATATTTACAACTTGTCTACCAGCTAGGTCATTACCGTAACATTTTGCACAAACGCCACGTTTTGCTCTACAAGTAAGCAACGTTCTAATTTTAGCTTTTGTTACACCCGCTTTAACAACTTCATCTGCCATTTTTTCTGTGATTAAAGTATTTCTTGCAATGATGACTTCACCTGTCTCTGGATTTGTAATGTCTTCTGCTGCAAATCTTCCTGTTAATCTTTCCGCTAATCCTTCGATTAGTTCGTTGCCATTCTTAATGTCTGATACCCACATACCGTCTGTTGTTCCACAGTCATCTTCTCTTACTATGATTTCTTGGCTAACGTCAACAAGTCTTCTTGTTAAGTAACCAGAGTCAGCTGTACGAAGAGCTGTATCAACAAGTCCTTTTCTGGCACCGTGCGCTGATACGAAGTATTCTAGAACATCCATACCTTCTCTAAAACAAGAACGAATTGGAATTTCAATTGTTCTACCTGCTGTATCGGCCATAAGTCCTCTCATAGCTGCTAACTGTCTTATCTGCTTGATATTACCACGGGCACCTGATGTTGCCATCATATATATTGGGTTATCTTCTGTGAAGTTTGCTTCCATCGCATTTGTAATGTCTTCTGTTGCCTTATCCCAGATTTTAATTACTGTGTTATATCTTTCTTCGTTTGAAATCAAACCTCTCTTATATTGTTTTGTTACTTCATCTACTTTTGCCTCAGATGCTGCTAGAATTTCTTTCTTTTCCTTTGGCACCATAACATCTGCAATTGATACCGTTATTGCACCTTTTGTTGAATATTTATATCCTAATGCTTTAATATTATCTAGCAATTCAGCTGTAACACTTAAATCATGAACTTTAATACATGCCGCAATAATCTTTCCTATCGTTTTCTTTGTTACAGGGAAGTTTACTTCTAGTGCAAATGTATTTTCAGGATTTGTTCTATCTATTAGTCCTAAATCTTGTGGCACTGCTTCATTAAATATAATCTTACCAATTGTTGTTTCAATGATTCCGTGTTTCATTTCGCCATCAATTTCTTTATACATTCTTACTTTTATTTTTGCGTGTATATCAATGTCTCCATCTTGATATGCCATTATAGCTTCATCTTTATCTTTGAAAATCATACCTTCACCTTTTACTCCGGCTCTGTCGATTGTTAGATAGTACGAACCTAAAATCATATCTTGTGTTGGAACTGTTACTGGTTTTCCATCTTGAGGTTTTAACAAGTTATTTGCAGATAACATTAAATATCTTGCTTCTGCTTGTGCCTCCGGTGTTAATGGTAGATGGACAGCCATCTGATCTCCATCGAAGTCAGCGTTAAATGCTGTACATACAAGTGGATGTAGTTTAATAGCTCTACCTTCAATTAGCACTGGTTCAAATGCTTGAATACCTAGTCTGTGAAGCGTTGGAGCACGGTTTAGCATTACTGGGTGATCTTTTATAACGTATTCTAGTACGTCCCAAACTTCTGGTCTCAATCTCTCAACCATTCTCTTTGCATTCTTTATGTTGTGTGCAATTCCTCTTGATACAAGTTCTTTCATAACAAATGGTTTGAATAATTCTACTGCCATTTCTTTTGGTAAGCCACATTGGTAAATTTTTAATTCTGGTCCTACAACGATAACTGAACGTCCTGAATAGTCAACACGTTTACCTAGTAAGTTTTGTCTAAATCTACCTTGTTTACCTTTTAACATATCTGATAATGATTTTAATGCTCTATTTCCAGGGCCTGTAACAGGTCTACCTCTTCTTCCATTATCTATCAAGCTATCTACTGCTTCTTGTAGCATTCTTTTTTCATTTCTAACAATTATTTCAGGTGCTCCAAGTTCTAATAGCCTTTTTAATCTGTTATTTCTGTTTATTATTCTTCTATATAGGTCATTTATATCTGATGTTGCAAATCTTCCACCATCTAGTTGAACCATTGGTCTTAAATCTGGTGGTATAACTGGCAATACATCTAATATCATCCATTCTGGCTTGTTGCCTGAAAGTCTAAAACTATCAACTGTTTCAAGTCTCTTAATTATTTTAGCTTTCTTTTGACCATTTGCAGTTTCAAGCTCTTTTCTTAAATCTGCTGCAAGTTTTTCAACATCAATTTCTTGTAGCATTTCTTTTATTATCTCTGCGCCCATTCCAACTCTGAAAGACTTCTCGCCATATTGTTCAACGTAATCTCTGTATTCTTTTTCTGAAATTACTTGACCTTTCATCAAAGATGTGTTTCCTGGGTCTGCAACTATATATGCTGCAAAGTATAATACTTTTTCCAAAGCTCTTGGTGCAATGTCTAACATTAAGCCTAATCTACTTGGAATTCCTTTAAAGTACCAGATGTGTGATACAGGGGCAGCAAGTTCAATGTGCCCCATTCTCTCTCTTCTTACTTTTGATTTTGTAACTTCAACACCACATCTGTCACAAACTATTCCCTTATATCTTGCTCTTTTATATTTTCCACAATGACATTCCCAATCTTTTGTAGGTCCAAATATTTTTTCACAGAACAATCCGTCACGTTCTGGTTTCAATGTTCTATAATTTATTGTTTCTGGTTTTTTTACTTCACCTTTAGACCATTCTCTTATTTTTTCAGGAGATGCAAGTCCTATTTTTATACGGTCAAATACTTCTAAATCAACCATTTTTTTGCTCCTTTCTTATTATACAATCTATAAGATTATTTTAATCGATGTCTCCATCATCATAGTCATCATCTACGAATGTGTCGTCATCATCTGTGAAGATTGGTTCATCTTCATCTCCGAAGTCATCGTCTTCTTCATCTTCTATTGCGTTTCCGTCTTCGTCTTCTATAATCATTCCATCTTCAAGGTCATCTTCGTCTGCGACTGGAAGTGTAACATTTGGTGTTGTTCCGTCATCGTCAACATCTTCTTTTAACTCAACTTCATTTTCATCACTTTGATTATATAGTTTTATATCTAATCCTAAGCTTTGAAGCTCTTTTACTAAAACTTTAAAGCTCTCTGGAATTCCTGGTTCTGGAATGTTTTCACCTTTTACAATTGCTTCATAAGTCTTTACTCTACCAACAACGTCATCTGATTTCATTGTTAAGATTTCTTGTAATGTGTAAGCAGCACCATAAGCTTCAAGTGCCCAAACTTCCATTTCACCAAATCTCTGTCCACCAAATTGTGCTTTACCACCAAGAGGTTGTTGTGTAACTAAGGCATATGGTCCTGTTGAACGAGCGTGAATCTTATCATCTACTAAATGGTGAAGTTTTAACATATACATTATACCAACTGTAACTTCATTATCAAATGGCTCACCAGTTCTTCCATCATATAGAATTGTCTTTCCTGATGCTGGAAGTCCTGCTTTTTCATACATTTCTTTGAAGTCTTCATCTTTTGCTCCATCAAATACTGGTGTTGCAATTTTGAAACCTAATGCTTTGGCAGCATATCCTAAATGTACTTCAAGAACCTGTCCAATGTTCATACGTGATGGAACACCTAGTGGGTTAAGCACGATTTGAAGTGGCGTACCATCTGGCAAGAATGGCATATCTTCTTCTGGTAATATTCTTGAAATAACACCTTTGTTACCGTGACGACCAGACATTTTATCACCAACTGATATTTTTCTCTTTTGAGCAATGTATACTCTAATTACTTCATTTACACCAGTTCCAAGTTCATCTGAATTTTCCTTAGTAAACTTCTTAACGTCTACTATAATACCAGCTTCGCCATGTGGGCAACGTAATGATGTATCTCTAACTTCTCTTGATTTCTCACCGAATATGGCACGTAATAATCTTTCTTCAGCTGTTAATTCAGTTTCACCCTTTGGTGTAACTTTACCAACCAAAATATCGCCAGGTCTTACTTCTGCACCTATTCTTACAATACCTCTATCATCAAGGTCTTTTAATGCGTCATCACCAACATTTGGTATATCTCTTGTTATTTCTTCAGGTCCTAGTTTTGTATCTCTTGATTCACAATCATACTCTTCTATGTGGATTGATGTTAATACATCTTCTTTAACAAGCTTTTCATTTATCAATATAGCATCCTCGTAGTTGTAGCCTTCCCAAGTCATAAAGCCTATTAAAATATTTTTACCTAATGCAAGTTCACCTTGGTCTGTTGAAGGTCCATCTGCAATGATATCTCCTGCTTTAATAATTTCACCTTTTTTAACTATTGGTCTTTGGTTTGAGCAAGTTCCTTGGTTTGAACGTTTAAACTTAATTAAATTGTATTCTTCCAAGCCTTTCTTTGTTTTTAATGTGATTTTATCAGCTGTAACTTTTTCAACTGTACCGTCATTTTTGGCTACAACACAAACACCAGAGTCTTTTGCTGTTCTATATTCCATACCTGTTCCAACTATTGGAGAATCTGTCTTTATTAGAGGAACTGCTTGACGTTGCATGTTTGAACCCATTAGTGCACGTTTAGCATCATCGTTTTCCAAGAAAGGTATAAGTGCTGCTGCAACTGATACTAATTGTCTTGGAGATACGTCCATCAAATCAACTTCATTTGGTCCAACCTCTAATAGGTCGTCTCTGTGTCTGACTTTAATCTTACTATTTAAGAACTTACCTTTTTTATCCAAAGGCTCATTTGCTTGTGCTATTATATAATTATCTTCCTCTTCTGCTGGGAAGTATCTGATTTCATCAGTAACTACGCCTTTTTTCTTATCTACAATTCTATATGGTGTTTCAATGAATCCATACTTGTTGATTATAGCATATGTTGAAAGCGAACCAATAAGTCCAACGTTTGGTCCTTCTGGGCTTTCAATAGGACATAATCTACCATAGTGTGAGTGGTGAATATCTCTAACTTCGAAACCAGCTCTATCTCTTGACAAACCACCAGGTCCTAATGTTGAAATTCTTCTCTTGTGAGTAAGCTCAGTAAGAGGGTTATTTTGATCCATAAATTGAGACAACTGGCTGCTACCAAAGAACTCTTTTATAGATGAAACAACTGGTTTAATGTTAATCAAAGATTGTGGTGTTACGATATCTAAGTCTTGAACTGCCATTCTTTCTCTAACAACTCTTTCAAGTCTTGTTATACCAATTCTAAATTGATTTTGTAGTAATTCGCCAACACATCTTACACGTCTATTTCCTAAATGGTCAATATCATCAATAGTTCCAATACCGTGAGCTAAGTTTGTTAAATAGTTAATTGAAGCTATCATATCTTCCTTAGTTATATGGTTTGGTAATAATCTATCATAATTTTCTTCAAGAGTTTTATACAAATCTTTGTCATTTGCCTCTACATCTGCTAAAATTTCTTTTAACACTGCATAGTTAACTCTCTCTTCAATTCCAAGTTCAGATAAATCTCCATCAACAAAGCTTCCAATCCAAACTGTTCCATTACCAATTACATTGATTATTTTATCTTCAACTTTTACTTTTACTTCATTTATTCCTGATTCTTGAATTGCTTCTGCAATTTCAGGAGTAATTGTCTTATCCTTTGAAACAAGCAATTCTCCAGTTTCAGGGTTAACAATCTTTTCAGCCGAAACTTGTCCAGCAATTCTTGTTGCCAAAGATAATTTAGTATTATATTTAAAACGACCAACCTTAGTTAAATCATATCTTCTAGGGTCAAAAAATAGACCTGTAAGTAAATTTTTAGCAGCTTCTACTGAAGGCATTTCACCTGGTCTTAATCTCTTGTAAATTTCTATTAAAGCTTCGTCTTCTGTCTTAATTGGGTCTTTTTCAAGCGTTGCAACAATTCTCTCGTCCTCACCAAATAATTCAAGAATTTGGCTATCTGTTGCAATACCAATAGCTCTTAAAAATAAAGTGATTGGCAACTTTCTTGCTTTATCAATTCTAATGCTATAAATATCATTTGAATCTGTTTCTAATTCCAACCAAGCTCCACGGTTTGGCATAATTGTAGCTGTATATAACTTCTTACCTAGCTTATCAAAAGCTCTATCATAATAACAGCCCGGTGAACGAACCAATTGTGATACTATAACTCTCTCCGCACCATTGATTATGAACGTTCCATAATCTGTCATAACAGGGAAATCACCCATAAATATTTCTTGCTCTTTTACTTCTCCTGTTTCTCTGTTAATAAGTCTAACCTTAACTTGCAATCTAGTTGCATATGTAGTGTTTCTCGCCTTTGACTCTTCAATTGAATACTTAGTTTCTTCACTGAAATGATAGTCAACAAATTCAAGTATAAGCTTTCCAGAGTAGTCTGTGATTGGAGAACATTCAGTTAGAACTTCTTTCAATCCTTTCTTTGTAAACCACTCGTATGAGTCCTTTTGTACTTGAATAAGGTTTGGCATTTCAATAACATCTTCAATGTTACCAAAATACATTCTGCTAGTTTTTCCACTTTTAACTTCTCGCATTTCTTCACCTCATCATTAAATTTTAGTTAAATTTCAAAACTCTTACTAGCCACCACGTCAATCATTACCCCCACTACGTTCAAGATGCACGCGAATGTCAATTATTTATTCATTTGTATGGTATTAAATTTGGAATCCTAATGTAAGAAAATTATCGGTACAATTAGGGTTGAAAATAAAGATATTTTAGAAACGACAAAAAGGCAATTAGCTCGTCCTCAAAAAAACGCCAATTACCTTTATAATCTACGCATTAAATTCTTCTTTATTATTAACCGATAACCTTTTTATACTAATCAACCCTTACTTAATACATTATCATTCAAAATTATAACAAAGTTATAAGTTAAAGTCAACACATAAAAAACATTTTTTTCAATGTACCAAAATCAAAATTCAAATTATTACAAGCAGTTTTTAAGCTCTATATCAATTACCAGATCTTTCTTTCACTTGTTCCAACACTATTTTACTATATCATTTCAATTTTTCAACTACTAATTTTATTTATTGCGTCAACGCATTCCCATCCTCTATTTATATATTTCATATATCATTTTAGCTGTCTCTGCTCTTGTTATATTTTTTGCTGGCTTGTACGTTCCATCTGAATATCCATTTATTATTTGCTTTTCACTTAAATCTTTTATGTATTCATATGCCCAAGAATTTTTGCTCACATCTTTATAATTTGGATATTCTTCTATTGCTGCTTTTTCTATTGCAAGTTTGCTTAATATTTTAGCCATTTCTTCTCTTGTTATATATTTGTCTGGCTTAAATTCATTTGTTTCATACCCTTCAACTATTTCTAGTTTTGTTATTGCATTTATGTATTTTTCTGCCCAATGTCCCTTGGTGTCTGAATATTTATTTTCACTTTCTCCCTCTGAATTTAATATTCTGCATATTATTGTGGCTACTTCAGCTCTTGTTATTGGTGTTTCAGGCTTGTATGTATTTTCAGTTTTTCCTGTTATCCATTCTTTATCTTTCATATATTTTATAGCTTGTTCTGCCCAGTGTCCCTCTTCAACATCTTCAAACACCTTATTGTCTTTTGACAAATATTCTTTAAATATGTCCCATATGATTTTTTCTTCCATTCCTAGTCTCCATGTGCCTGCACCTTTTATATCATATTTATTTATAAGTTCTAGTTTTTCTCTTATGCTTTCTTCGTTTTCATACCATATTGTGTATGAACCTGGTTGCAATGTTTTGTCATTTACTTTTGGTCTTGTGCCAACTGCACTTACAAATATTTCTGCCTTAGGACTTTTGCTCTTTTCATCAAATGTTATTTTGCCACTACAAGTTCTTACTAATTCTGATACTTTTTCCAATGACACTGCTTTGCCCCCACCAGTGCTGGTAGAGTCTTTCCAATAACGTCCGTATAATGGTATTCCTAACACAATTTTATTTTTTTCAACTCTCTCCAAAGCATACTGTATTGATTTTTCTACAAACTCAATCCCCGCTACTGCTCCTGCTTCTCCGCCTTCGTAATGCTCATCATATGCCATTATCATGAGATAATCTGCATATTTTGCCAAGTTTGCATAATCATATGAACCGTGCCAACCTGTTGTCCAGTTATTTGGATTTGCAGCTACACTAACTACTACGCTCTTACTTTTAGGCAATTTTTCTCTAAGTAATCTTACTAAATCTGTATATGCTTCTTTGTCTTTTTCTGTTACATTTTCAATATCTACATTTACTCCATCTAGGTCGTATTTTACAACTGCATTCGCTATTTCTGTTGTAACTTTTTCTCTATTTTTTAGTGCCAACCTACCAACTTCTCTATCCCAGTGATTACTGAAAAAAGGTACTACTTTTCTACCCTCTGAATGCATTGTTCTTATTAAATTGTAATCAATAGTATTTATAAGTAAATTGCCACTGGTATCTAAATCGAAATAACTTGGAGATACCTCATCTAGTGCATTATTTGTATCATTTATCATTGATATGTAATTTCCACTTCCGTACAAATATGTCATATTATATTTTTTTGCTTCTACTCCTCCATATGAAATAGCAATTAAAGCAATTACTAATATTGTACATACTGAATAACGTAATTTCATAAACTCCACCCCTATACTTTTATTTTCTATAATTTTATTGTAAAATCTTTTAAGTTTAGGTTCAATGTAAAGAATTTGGTTACTTTGGTATTTTTTATGATATAATGTGGGTTACTGATATAAAATTACTTGAATTTCAAATAAGAACTTCATTTCTTATTTAGAGTTAAAAATACTTCTAAAAATTCTATTAAAACAAACGCTATGCGATTAGAAAGGAATAGATATTTTATGGGATACGTGATTATTGATAATAAAAAGCTTGAATATTCTTTAAAAAGAACTGCGAAGAAAAATGTTAATATTTCAGTAAAATCAGATGGTGCTGTTTATGTTTCTGCACCTAAAAAAGCTCCTATTAGTGAAATAGAAAGAATTATAATTTCAAAAAGTGAATGGATTTTTAAAGCTAAATCCAAGTTAAAATCTAAAATCGATTTGACTGATAATATTGATTTTGATAATAAAAAATCTATTTATTATTTCGGAAATTTGAAAGCTTTTATTTGCATTCCAGCTGATAAAAATCATTTAAAAATAGAAAATGATAAAATAATATTATTTATCAAAGAACATTACTTTGAAAATGAGGCATATAAGAGTAAAGCTTTAAAAACTTTACTAACAGATGAACTAAAAAGAACTGTAACTCCAATGCTTTATAAATATTTAAAGGCTACTTCACGAGAACTTTCTGATTTTAAAATTAGAGATATGAAAAGTCGCTGGGGCACTTGTATTCCTGTTAAAAAGGAAATTATTTTAAATTATAAACTCGTTTTTTGTCCGCTTGATTCTGTTGAGTACGTTGTGCTTCACGAAATTGCGCACTTAACTCACGCAAATCACAGCAAGAGTTTTTATAATTTAATTGCTAAGAATATGCCAACTTGGAATGACAGCAGAAAGAAACTAAGAGACTTCGTAATCTCTTAGTTTTCTAAGAATTCAACCATATTTCCAGCTTCTGCTTTTCTTGCATTTTCTTCTATTGCATTAACTCTAAATTTTATTATTTTTTCTCCATAACGTATTTCAACTATATCGTTTACTTTTACGTCATAACTAGCTTTTACTGGTTTACCATTTATTGATACTCTACCTGTATCGCAAGCTTCATTTGCTACTGTTCTTCTTTTTATTACTCTACTTACTTTTAAAAATTTATCTAGTCTCATTTTTGCTCCTTTTAGATCAGAAAGTGTTAAGTTTCTGACCTTTTGTTTATTGGCTTTTGTGAACTTTCACTTTTAAAAGGGAAAATCACGTTTAAAATCCTACGGTAATAAAAAAAGAGTTACACTGGGTAACCCTTTCTTTATACATTGTTTGCACAATAACCATCCTAATTTATCTAAAAAATAAATTATTTTTTGTTTACTAAATCTTTAAGTGGTTTACCAGCTCTGAATACTGGAGCTTTTGATGCAGGTATTTTAATTTCTTCTTTAGTTTGAGGGTTTCTGCCTTTTCTAGCAGCTCTCTTTCTAACTTCGAAAGAACCAAATCCAACTAATTGAACTTTTTCACCTTTCTTTAAAGCACCTTCTACAGCTTTAATAAATGCGTTTAATGCAGCTTCTGCTGATTTTTTAGAAAGTTCAGCATCTTCAGCTATTTTTGCAACTAAATCAAGTTTGTTCATCTTTTTTTATCTCCCTTCTAGATTTTCTTTATTTGATATAGTATATACTACTACAATCACTATAATTATATTTCGCCATTTTTTTCAATAATCCTGCTAATTTTATAAAGTTTTTTTAAAAAAATGTTGATTTTTAGCTAGTTTCAGCAGTTATGTATACCATTTTCCCTAATATACTAAGGTTTTACGATTTTTATTTTCTGTAAAAACTTATATATCTTGTCTCCAAATGGTAACATATGATAGTCGTCTCTGTCAAATATTTTGAAACTTAACACTGCAAAAATGTATGCTATTACAGCTAATAATATCGTTATAACAGTTGCCATTCTGCCTTTTATAAAGTATGTCGTTAAATAATATTGTGATAAAAATGCAACTGCTCCCATAAATGCTGTTGCAAGTATTGGTTTTAATATTAGTTGTGTTTTATTAGTATCTAATTTTATTTTATTTCTTAATACCACTAAATTTATTATCATAGCAGTAAGTGATGCTGCAACTGAGCTTATTGCCGCGCCATATATTCCGATTTGTGGATTTCTAATAAGTAATAAATTCAATATCAACTTTATAATTGCTCCACATCCTAAACTTATTGCTGGCACCATTACTTTTCCTAATCCTTGCAAAGCTCCTGCAACTGTTTGATTCATTAAAGTAAATATTATTGTGAATGAACTTATTTGAAGTAGTAATGGAGCCTCAGCAGCATACACATTTGGGAATAGCAAGTTTAATATTGGTTCTGCTAAAACGCACATTCCAATGGCACAAGGTAGTGCTATTAGTAGTGTTGTCCTTATTGAAAAAGTTATTCTTCTTTTTGCTGTTTTTACATCTCCTTTTGCCATTGTTTCAGAAACTGCTGGCACTAATGCTGTTGCAAATGCAACGTTTAATGCTGTTGGAAGTCCTATCAAGGTATCAACTCTTCCTGATAATATTCCATATAGTCTTGTGGCTTCATTCTTTATTAAATCCATTGTTGGGAATGAGCTAGCAAGAGCTATTTTTAATTCATTTATTACTGTAAATGTATCTATATTTCTGTTTATTGCAGATATTATTGAAGCTAATGATATTGGAATAGATACTGCTAGTATCTTTTTCATTATGCTTATTTTTCTTTCTTTTTTGTACGCTACCTGATTTGACTCATTTATGTTTTTCCAAATTTCTTTTTTACTTCTTTGATAGTATGTAAGTAAATATCCACAACATATTGCTGTTGCTATTGTTGAAGCTGCGTTTGCGGCAGTTGCCATAGCAACTGTAACTGTTTCTGTTGATAATCCCAATGTTTTTGACAAGTCTGTTGGATTTACAACTGCTAAGAAATACACTGCAACAACTAATCCAATTGTTAAAATGCTTTTAAATAATTGCTCTAACATTTGTGAGTTTGAAGCAACTTTCATATTGTACATTCCATTAAAATATCCCCTTATTACTGCTGATATTGCCACAAAAAATACCGCTGGTGCTAATGCTACCATTATTCCCTCTACATCAGGATTTCCTATCATTGATGTAGCTATGTATCTTGCTCCAAAGAAAAGTATTGAACTTCCTATGAAACCTATAATTCCAAATAACAATAATGCCGTTTTAAATATTTCGTGTGCTTCTCGATGCTTTCCAACAGCTATTCTTTCTGACACTAATTTTGATATTGCGCTTGGCACACCTATTGAAGCTATCGCCAGTAACAAAGTGTATATCTGATACCCAGCAGAGTATAAACCATTTCCTGCATCTCCAAAGTATGGAATGTTTGTTATTACTAGTCTATATATTAACCCTAAAACTTTTATTACAATTTGTGCAAAAAATAAAGTTAATACACCTGCCATAAATGATTGTTTTTTATTGGTTGTGTTCTCCATTTTTCCTCCCGTGTTTTTTATTTAGTTATATTATCTTTATTACTTTTATCTCTTAATTATGTATTTGTCCGTAATTAAAGGACTTTTATCTACTACAAAATATTTTCATTTCTTAATTAAAAAAAGAAAATCTCTTGCATAAATTAAATTTTTTATACAACAGGAAAGCAATAAATTTAGTAATCTTTTATATATTACTTTCCTTTTCCTATTGTATAAAAATCAAAATATTTTATTCTTCCATCTGCTTGCCTAAAAAACCTGCTGCTGACTGCACTACTTTTAATTCCACGTCATTCATCTTTGCCGTTGGTTCTGTTGACAATAGCATTACAGTTCCTATTGTGTCTCCTTCTGCTATTATTGGATAAATCATTTGTGATGTGTATTTTTCTCCATTATCATTATCCGCTAATAGCACTGGTATTTGCTTTTCATTCTTTTCTTTGCTTGACCAAATCACTTTGTCTTCCATCAATTTTTCTAGTTCTGAACTTACGCTCTTTTCTAAATATTCTTTCTTTGGTGCACCAGACACTGCTATTATTGTGTCTTTGTCACTTATACAAGCAATATGACCTGTGGTTTTAGCCAATGTTTCTGCATATTGAGACGCAAATTCGTTTAGTTCTCCTATTGGAGAATATTTTTTTAATATTATTTCGCCCTCTTTATCTGTAAAAATCTCTAACGGATCTCCTTCTCTAATTCTTAAAGTTTTTCTTATTTCTTTTGGAATTACTATTCTTCCCAAGTCGTCTATTCTACGAACAACACCTGTTGCTTTCAACTAAAATTCCCTCCTTTTTGCATTTTATGTTATATACATATTATTGTTTTTTTTGACAAATATTATGCAAAATCTATTCATAAAACGCTAAGTTTGAAATTTTAATGTAAAAAGCAGTAATATAAATTTATATAATTAACCTTTATTTTTATCGCTAACAGTGTACCGAAAATAATCTACTTTCGGTACACATAGCTTTATGCAGTTTCTACTTTCTTTTCCTCTGTTTGTTTTCTTCTGCCTCTTCTTGGCTTTTCCTTAGCTTTTAATAAAATTTGATCTAATGTTTTTATAAAATCTTGTATTAGTATTATTTTTATTGTTGGAACTTTTCCCCTAATATACTCTTCCATTGCTTGTTTTAACAATTTGATATTTCTTTCTTCTGCTGATAAATCCTTTACGTTTTTATATCTTTCAGTCATCAAATCTTTTACATACACAATGTCTTCATTATCTAATAGCAATATTCTTTCAAATAAAGTATTCATATTGTAATACTTCATTATTGGAATATCTAAATACTTTTCTGTAAATACATCGCCCATTCTTTCAACTTTTTCTGGTATCATTTCAAATAGTTCTCTTGCAACCTCAATGTATTCTTTCTCTTTCGTTTGTAAATTTAAGTTAGTGAAATGGTCTAGCATATAGCTTATGTTATCGTCCATTTCAACAAGATTTGTGCCTTCCATATATGACTCTATATTTTCACAGTACTTTGAAGTAGCAGCAGCCAAATTCATTCCATTAACAAAAGTTATTTTTAAATATTCCATATCTATATCTATCAAGCCTTTTTGTATAAAGAAATTAAATATTACATATAGTTTAAAATATTCTACTAACTGCAACTTTCCGGCTTTTACATCTTCCAAAGTTTCAGATATAACAGTGTTAAATTCACTATCTTCTATTTTCCAATAATCTTCTGTAAGCAATCTCTTATAACTTGGCATTTTCCCTTTTGTTTCAGCAGCAACTATTGCATCCATATCATCTTTAAATGTTTTCATATCAAATATTCTTGTTCTTACATATTTTTCAACAAATTTAAAGAATCTATAATCTGTTTTTAATGTAAAATAATAATTGTTGTCAAACTCTTTTATATAAAATTGCCTGTTATCTTTTAACACCTTTGAAGCAACCAATATCATTTTATATTCTTCCAAGGAGTTTATATCTTTTAACTTATCTTTTGTTATTTTACCAGCTTTAATTTCAAAAGAAATAGCTATTGTGAATATAAGCAAAGATTTTAAAACTATATCGTCAACATTTTCATAATACCTCTTTGTTGTTTCGTATATCTTTTGAAAATCATTTAGTGCGTGTTTTAAAATTCTTAAATTTCTTGTGCCACTTCTATTAAATGTTTGTGTTATTATTCCTGAATTTTTTCTTAAAAACTTTATCAAATCAGGATTATTTTCATATCTCATCAATACGCCATTTATTATGTAATTAAATTCTGGTATATATTCAAAGGTTTCACCTATTAACTTTTCTTTTATTCTTTCATAGTCATTTGCCTTATCAAAGATGTGTTCTATTTTGTCTTCTATCAGTTCAACCATTGGCTTGTCATCTTGTTCAGTCTCACCATTTTCATTTGTTTCCTCTGGTTTAATTTTTCCCTCGTGATTTAATATATACGTTGCTATAAATGTTTTCATCTCAACATTTGTACTCTTTAATTTCTTAGATAATTCTTTTTCATTGCATATGATTATTGTTTTTATGTGGTCGTGTTCTACGAAATTATTTATATATCCTAAAACGTCGATAACATCTACATTTGCTCTTTCTAAGTCATCAAAGCATAACACTTTATCGTCTATATCAAAGAATTTTGAGTAATCTATCTTATCATTCATTTGCATAAATCCAAATGAATTTGCCATATCAATTCCTGTTTTTACGTATTCAGGTATACTAGACATATTACGTGATTCAAGCACCTTTTTTATTGATTTGTTCAAGTTTGGATTCATCTCAATAAAAATCTTTTTACTAATCTCGTCTAAATTTGATATACCATATAAAGACATATAAATTGTTTTATAACGCTTGCCATTTATATCTGTGCTCTCTATCTTACTTTTTACCTTGTTATTCCAAAAATATGTTTTTCCACTTCCCCATTCGCCATTTATCATTATTGCGTGGTCTGTATATGGTTTTCTAATATAATCTAATATACTTTCTACTAGCTCGTCCATTATATACCTCCTCTAACACTATATAATAAAGCTATTGCAATTACTTCCTTTGCGCCATATTTTTTTAATTCTTTTGCACATTCATTTATTGTTGCACCAGTTGTCATTATATCGTCGATTAACATTATTGTTTTGCCTTTTATCTTTTCTGGATTTTTAACCGCATACGCATTTTTTACATTATGCTGACGTTCACTTGCTGATAATAAACTCTGCTTGGAGTTATTTCTACTTTTTATCAAACAATTATTTAAAACTTTAATCTTACAAAATTCTGCTAAAAAATTAGCTATGTACTCACTCTGATTGTATCCTCTTTCAAACATTCTTTGCTTTGATATTGGAACAGGAATTAAATAATCTGCTTGTAAAGCATACTTTTTTATCTTTTTAAACGCAAGCTCCCCTAAGGTTCTTGAAATATATTTCTTATCTGAAAATTTGAATTCTAGCATCTTTTGTTTCATAATTCCACTATATTCAAACAAACATAACAATTTATCAAAATGTGCATTTGAAGCAGTGTGCATAAGCACCCTTTCCTTATAACATTCTAATATATTTGAACATTTTTCACAAGTATAACTTGTATTTATTTTGTTGCCGCAAATGCCACAATAATTTGGAAATAAAAAATCTATTATTTTCTTAATCATCTCATCTTCTCCCTACGCATTAGCCCTTTTTAACCTTTTGAATTAGAGAAGCTTTCAAACTTAATTTTATCTAAAAAAGGGCAGAACTTATTCTATTTTAGTTCCACCCTTTATTTATAATTTTATATCTCTATTGTATTTATTATATTTGTGAATATTTTGTCACCAACTTCATTCATAGCTTCACTATCACCAGTGAACACCAAATTATACAAGTTGTTTCCAACGACTATGTACAATGAACAAATTGATTTT
This sequence comes from uncultured Clostridia bacterium, assembly GCA_934132775.1. GTDB lineage: Bacteria > Bacillota > Clostridia > TANB77 > UBA1234 > UBA1234. Next base: position 118,496 of record CAKPAA010000002.1, read on the forward strand.
TCTTCACTTCTTATTTTGAACTTTATTGCATCATTATTTACTATCTTTAAATTTTCTGACTCTAATATCTCCCCATCATTAGAAGCCAAATTTTTAAGTAAATACTTAACTTCATCAATGCTGTATTTATCCATATCTGTTATTGTGTTTACTTGTATAAACAATTTAAAGAACGCATTTTTGTCATTTACAACACCTGTGTTGTATGAATCATCTACTGAAACATAAAAATCTTTGTACGAAAATTTCATAGAAAGTGCTGTGTTCTTGTAAATCACATTTCCGTAGTCTGTAATTTTATTTGTTTTCAATAATTTCATTGTTGATAATACATTATCAACAACATTTTCGCTTACAATATTTGAAAATACCAAAACATAAACTATATTTTCTCTTTTTATTACTATCATTTGAGATTTATCATTATCGTCATATAGCACATATTCAGCATTTTGAATTGTTCCCTCTTCTTTTTCAATAAATAAGTTAGCATATTTTTTTGCTTCATCTCTTGCTATTGTTGACACAGACTTTAAATAATAGTTGTCATCTTGCAGTATGTTTATTGCTATTAAGTCTTTCTTTTTGTAATCAATTTCTTGATTTCTTCCTAATTCAATAACAGTCGCCCTAGTAGGAATTGCAAATGAAATACCATAGTCTTTGTCTACATATTTCAAACTTTGTTCTCTCTTATCCTCGTATAACTCTATGACACTTCCACTTACTCTTATCTTTGTGATTATATCGTCTGTTTTTTCTATAATTAAATTTCCTTTAACATCGACATTGTTTACTTTCAAAGTGCTGATTATGCTTTCTTTTATTATCAAATTTCCACTGATAGTAGCATTTCGTAGCACTATGTTATTATCCACAAGTAAAGTATTTCCTTGTATTATGCCTTCGTATATATCCTCTGTTAAAATATTAGGTATAATTCTTTTTATTATTGTAAGAACTTCTGCTCTTTTCACATTTTCCTTTGGCTTTATCAAATTGCCATAGTATCCATTTATATATCCATACTTAACAAATGTATACACACTCTCCCTTGCCCAATCTGACACTTCACTTCTATCTTCAAACTTTATTCCTGTGCTTGGTGCTTGCGTTACCTTAAATGCCCTAGCTAAGATAACAACAGCTTCTTCTCTTGTTATCGTATCATTTGGTCTTACATAGCCTTCTTCGTTTCCTTTAAGTATGCCTGCTTCTACTGCTTTCCTGATATCTGAATAAAACCAGTCATGCCTTGAAATATCAGGAATATATTTTGAAGATTCAGTAGTTAACCCTAACATTCTATTAACAATTGCAATAAACTCAGCTCTTGTAACGCTATTATCTGGTTTAAACGTTCCATCTGAATATCCGTTTATTATTTTTTTATTTGACAATTCATCAATAACATCACTAGCCCAATGGCTTTCTATATCTGTGTATGCTAGTGACACTGTTGAAAAGCCTAATATCATCAATATTGATATAATAAAAATGCTTGTCTTTTTCATTTATACCTCCGACTCACACATTAAAAATATCTGCAAATTTTTCTAGTTTGTACTTTAAACCTGTATTTCTCTTTTTAGTATCTATATTATCAATCATTCTGTTTATAACCATCTCTTTGCCAACTATGATAAGTAATTCTTTTGCACGAGTAACTCCCGTATAAAGCAAGTTTCTTGTGTATAACATTGGTGGTCCACTAGTTATTACCATAACAACAACTGGAAACTCGCTTCCTTGGCTTTTATGAATTGTTATCGCATAAGCGTGCTCTATTTCTTCTATTATATTGGTCTCGTACTTAACTATTCTATCATCAAAAATAACTTCAATATATTCTTGGGTAACCGTTTTTATAATTCCTAAATCGCCATTATAAACGCCACTGCCGTATGACTTGCCGTCAACACTCTCCCAGTATATATCGTAATTATTTCTAATTTGCATTACTTTGTCACCTTCTCTAAAAGTGACTTCGCCAAACTCGCGCTCTCCTTTTATTGGACTTTTGGGATTCAAAAATTGTTGCAATTTTTTATTTAAATTTTTTGTACCAGTTTCACCTTTTTTAGTTGGGGTTAGTATCTGAACGTCTTTTAGTATATCATATTTTCCGAAGTTTGGGAAGTCTGGTACTAACTAACTCAATAATTTGTTCAACTATGTTATTTTCTCTGATAAAGAAAAAGTCTCCACTTTTTTCATTTACAACAATTTCTTTGTCACCATCATTTATCTTATGTGCATTTGTTACAATCTTGCTTTCGGCTGCTTGTCTATATATTTCAGTTAATCTTTTAGTTACAAAAACATCACTCTCTATCAAATCATTAAGCACGCTTCCTGGTCCAACTGACGCAAGCTGGTCACAGTCTCCAATTAGAATAAGTTTAGTGTTTTCTAATAATCCTCTAACAAGATAATTCATAAGCACTATATCAACCATTGACATCTCGTCAACAATAACAACTTGCTGTTTTATTTTATTAACTGTGTATTCCAGATTCAGCTTGTTTTCTTCCATTTTTCCAAGTTCTAAAAGCCTATGTAATGTTTTAGCATCTTCGGAAGTCGCCTCTTCCATTCTTTTTGCAGCTCTTCCCGTTGGGGCACAAAGCGCAACTTCTGTGCTTTGCTTTTTAAATAGGTGTATCAATACTTTTATAATAGTCGTTTTTCCTGTACCAGGTCCACCTGTTATTATTACAAGCTGATTTTCAAAACAAGCTTTTACAGCATCCCTTTGTTCTTTTGATAATTCTATGTTAAGTTCTCGCTCTGTCTCTTCTATCTTTGAATCAATGCTATGTATCTTCTTAGTAAAATTTCTAGAAAGCATAAGTAATTTCTTTGCAACTGTTTCTTCTGCCTCATAATAATCTTTCAAAAATACAAATTCATCTTCTCTATATATTTCTTTTGAATATGTTAATGCTGTTAATTCGTTTTTAACTAAATCTCTTTCAACATCTAGTACATTACTTACATACTCAACCAAATTAACTTCAAGCACACAAGTGTGACCATTTCTCGCAGCTAAATTTAACGCATATTTTATTCCACTAGAAACTCTAAAACTCGATGTGCTTTCAATTCCCATTGATAATGCCATTTTGTCTATATGTTTAAAGTCTACACCATACAATATATTTAATAACGCATATGGATTCTCTTTAATTGCATTTATTGCATTCATTCCGTACTCTTTATAAATTCTGTTTGCATTTACAGTTCCAATCCCGTATTGTTGTAAAAATATTACGATTTGCCACAATTCCCACACATTATTAAAAGATTCCGATATTTCCATTGCTCTTGACTTTGTTATACCTTTTATTGAAGTCAATTTTTCTGGTTCATATTGCAAAGTGTATATAGTATCTTCTCCAAATTTATTGACTATTTTCTTACTCGTTGCTGGTCCAATTCCTTTTATTATTCCACTTCCTAAATATTTTTCAATTTCATTTGTAGTGTTTGGAATTGCTTTTTCAAAAGTATTTATTTTAAATTGCTTTCCATACAAATTATGATTAACAAATTCACCATGAGCTACTATTAAATCACCTATATTTAAAAATGGCAAATAGCCAACAGCTGTTATATCTCCGCCATTAACCGACATACTACATACCGTATAACTATTATTTTCATTTGAAAAAATTATTTCTTCAATCTGTCCTTTTAATTCCATTATAAAGTCCTTTCTTAATTTTAACTGCTTTTATTTTTCAAACAAGCAATATCCTTTCACTCGTTCTTATTATATATTTACCTATCTTTTTTAGCAATGAAATTTTTAAACAATTTAATTATATATATAAATTTGCATATTATGTAACATATACTTTCCAAAAAGTATTCTTCTAAAAAATTAAGGAAACCATATATTGCAAAACTCCATATGAATGTATCAATGATTAAACTATACATTTTCTTCACTCCTCACTATTATAGTATGGATTTTTAACTAAATAGTGAATGAGCAATTATATAATTAAAAGCTGTCTATATTAACTAAATCATTTTTGAAAGCTTATGCTTTAATGATTTTCGTTAATTTATAGACAGCCCCTTTATTATTTCTTTATTTTTTTATCTCTAATTTTATTTCATCAACACCCTTTATAATTCCATCTATTGCAAATGCGTCATCACTTATGCAAATAACAGTTGGAATATAAAAGTTAATTATATAATCTTTTTTTACATCTTTTACTGATATGTCATCGTTTGAAAAGTCACTATCTTCAAAATACTTTTCGCTCGCTTGCAAATAGTGATATTTATATTTATCTTCTAAATCAGAAGAATTTACTGAAACAATATCACTAGTTTCTTGATTAGTCAATTTACCATCTGTCAAAGTATAAATCATCTCTGATGTTAATTTAATTTTAGGATACTTCGTAAGATTTACATCAAATTTATCATCGTCCATACGAATCTTTTGTCTTATTGTATAATCTCTAACATTTTCAAGTTCTCTTTTATTAACTGCCTCGTGCCCCTTTTTTATCGTGTCCATCGAATATAATCCAACTATACCAATCAATATAATCATAACAATTATAGTAACTATTAGTGATATTAAACTAACTCCACTATTTTTTTTCATAAGTTCCTCCATTACTTTAAGGATTAGCCTCACTTGACATTTCATCTATATCAATAGGTCCATACACATTTCCAACTAGATAATCAATTATATAGTAATGTGTTTTTGCCACAGATTCAACGCCTAGCTGACTAGCTTCTTGATAATTTATTATCTTATAATACTTCATATTATCTTCTGTCAAATTTTTAGTTATCTTTTCAACATCAGCTTCCGATAGATTGTCCACGTAATTCAAAAATCCTGCTAAATCATCAATAGTGTTGCCAATCAAAGGATATTTTTCTGGATTTTTTTCATTATTTATCATTCTTGCAGCAACTGCATCTTTTAAGTTCCTAATCTCCATTTCATTCTTGGTATTTACCGTTTCATTTATACTAATCATTCCACTTGAAAGCACAATTGTAACTAATATTATCATTACCAATATCGTGATTATAAGACTCATCATCGTAACGCCATTATTTCGTTTCATAATATCCCTCTTCTACAATTTAAAAATTATTTTCAAATTTCAAATATGGTGTAGCCTCACGTTCTTTTATTCCCCAAACATCAAAGCTCCAATTTGCAAATGTTGCACGATACTTCATTTCCTCTGATGTCTTGTCTTCAAAGTTCAAGCCAGTTGTGCTTGGCAATGTTGTTCCAACTCCATATAAAACTTCACCTGGGGCAAGATTTTTCTCCCAGAACACATTTATTACTGAACAAGGTGATTGAATTGATACATTTGATGAACCAACACAGCCACCAGCTGTTGAAACTTTATTTAATATATCAACTGTTGTATACAAAGCTTCTAGCTCTAATGTTGCCTTATCTGATGTGCTTATATATCCAACTAAGCCACCCATATCAGCTTCACCTTTGGCAATAGTTCCAACTGAATATGAATTCATCAAGCTTAATTTATTATTTGATAAAATTTCAATTTTTCCAACTAAGCCACCTAAATAATCAACGCCTGATATACTTGCATTAGCAACACACTCGTGCATATATGTCGTGCTACTTGCTGAAATTATTCCAGCAAATCCACCAACTGAATTTACACCAACCATACTTCCAACTTGTGCATAACACTCTTGCAATGTTCCTGAACTATACTTACCAACAAATCCACCAATTTCTTCTCTTCCATCTACATTTTCAAGTACAACCTTACAATTTGAAACTGTACCTTGATTAAATGCCCCAAACAAACCACCAACAAATGACTGACCAGCAACATTAGCAAAAACAGCTGGTTTTTCATCATCTGGCAATCTCTCTTCTCTGTCTGTTAAAACTCTTGGAGTTACAATTACTCTTGTGGCATTACCAGCCATTGTTCCAGCTAGAGCACCTGTATAATTTTCACCAACAACACTAACATTTTCAAAAGTCAAATTCATTATGCTGGCCTCTGCTGTAACTTTTCCAAATAGTCCAACATATTGTTCATTTGGTCTATTTACTCTAAAATTACTGATAGTGTAGCCTCTTCCATCTAACTTTCCTCTAAACTCTTCAACTGGTCTCCATCCCTCTCCTGCTGAATATGCTGACATATCAATATTTCCGGCAAGCTTAAAATTAGCTGTTGGGTATGATCTTAGCATTTCCATATCTTCCGCTGTTTTTATAATAATTGTGTTTCTTGATGGTATAAGCTCACCATTTTCTATTGCAAGTAAATCATCTATTGAATGATAAACTCCTCTTTTATACTTTATACCAACGACATTTACTACATCATAAGTATCATAATTTACAAAATATTGTTCATTTGTAAGATTCAATGCCGTTGTCATATCAGCAAAATCTTCTGGATTTAACAAATAATATCCATATCTGTATTCCTCTATAACGCCATTTATATTTAATGTTTGAGGTGAATCTTGCAAACTTGTACCAGGGAGAACCGTGTTTGGATCCTCTTTTGCTTCTGTTGCTTTATTTCTTACATAGTTTCTTACATTTTGTATATCCTTAGTTATATTTGCTCTTCTTATTTCGTCTACATTTGTTAAATTTCTAATAAAAACTAACAAAAGTAAAGCCACAACTAAAACCACACAAAATATAATCAAAGATCTTAATGCTTCCTTTCTCCTATCTACTACTAATGTTTCCGTGTCCTTTTTAAAAACATCTTTTAAAAATCCCATCTTCATTCCCCTTCCAAGAATTTATAATCAACCTTATAAATAGCTTACTATTATTGAGTTTTGTTGTCAAGAATAAAACTATCTCTTAATCTTATTAGTTGTCGTCTTTTCAAACTCTTTTTCTCTTATTTCAACAGTCGTTATATGTTTATAAACAGGTAATTCTTTTGTAACTTGTGAAATGTCTTTTTTCAACGTTTCTTCTATATTTTCAGTTTCAAGCTCTTTTACTTTTTCTTTATTTAAAAACACTTCCGCTTTTAAAGATAAGTCTTGTCCAATATCATTCTTTTCTGAACGTACCACAACTTCTGAAACATATGGAATTCTTAAAATATAACTTTCAATTTCTTCCGGATAAATGTTCTTTCCATTATTTAAGACAATAACATTCTTCTTTCTTCCGTTTATAATCAATTGTCCCTCTTCATTAAATCTTCCATAATCTTCTGTGTTAAACCAGCCATCTTTCAACACTTTTTCAGTTCTTTCTCTATCCTTATAGTATCCAAGCATTACGACATCACCTTTTACGCAAATCTCGCCGTCCCCGTCAGCATTAACATTTTCGAACTTTATTTGGCAACAAGGTAGCACAACACCAACAGTAGCGGGATTATTAAAATCATCCATATTCGCACTTACTAATGGGGAACATTCTGTTATTCCATATCCATTTATCAAATCAATGCCTATATCATCAAAAAACTTTCCAATATCTGTTCTAAGTGGAGCTCCACCAACAACAATCTTTCTTAAATTTCCACCAAATGCCTCATGTATTGCTTTAAAAAGAGATTTTCTTTTATCTATTCCAATTTTTCTAAGAGCATTGCTAAATTTTATTAAAAACTTCAAACCATTCTCTTTTCCAGTCTTTTTGGCATTACTCCAAATATTTTTATAAAACACCTCTGAAAAAGCTGGAACTAAGTATATATAATCAGGTTTGTAATACTGTAAATTTTTCAACACATTTTTCAAACTATCATTTATGCATATTGTTACGTGTTTATGAAGAGCAACAAGCAAACCTGAAACAGCTTCATATGTATGATGATAAGGTAAAACCGACAAACATTTTGTATAAACAATAGAAACCATAAGGCCATAATAAACACTACTGGCTAAGTTATGCTCTGTAAGCATTACACCCTTTGGCTTATCAGTTGTTCCAGAAGTATACACTAGCATCTTCAGCTTATTAAGATTTGCATGTTCTTGTCTTTCAAAAGTATCATCACCGTTTTCTATTTCTTCTCTTCCAGACTCAATAAACTTATCATAAGATAGTGAAATATCATCATCGCTAGCCTTTCCGAAAGCTATAAAATACTTGATATTTGGCAATTCACTCTTTATATCAAGAATATATTCTTCATACTTTGCAGAATAAAAAAGAACTTCGCTGTCGCTACTTCTCAAAACATTTATAATCTCAGATTTAGTCAACTCCTTATCAATAGGAACAAAAACGCCGTCAGAGCACAACGTAGCAAGATAAGTAGTAATCCATTTATAACTATTTTCGCCAATAGTCGCTATATGTCTATCGTCCATATGAATTTTCATAAGAGCTGTTCCTAAACTATTTATATCCTTTTTAAATTGCTTGTATGTCACCTGAACAAGCTTTCCATCTTCTTTATACTCAAATGCATTCTTGTCTCCTGCCTCTTTTTCAGCTATGTTTATAAGCTCCCTAATAGTATTAAACTTTGTAACCTCATTATAATTTACTTTTCTCACTTTTCTACCTCCTACACATAATCAAAGTCCCTTATTCTAGATAATATTATCACAATTTCAAAACATAGTCATCCAAAAATTTCAATATTTCGCAATAATAAAACGACAATAATCCCAATATTTTTTGCTTCTACTTTGCATCAGTAGTAAAATGAGATATTTTTAGAATTTACTTTTCCCAACTTAGTTCAGCTTTTCCCATATGACCATAATTAGTCGTCTGCTTGTATATAGGTTTTCTCAAATCCAAAGTTTCAATAATTCCTCTTGGCGTCAAATTATACTTATTGCTGATTATGTTCAAAATCTCACTTTCTGGTATTTTATTAGTTCCAAAAGTTTCAACCAATATAGAAACTGGCTTTGCAACTCCAATTGCATAAGCAAGCTCAATTTGACATTTGTTAGCAAGCCCTTCTCTAACAATATCCTTTGCAATTTTTCTAGCCATATAAGCAGCAGACCTATCAACCTTAGTTGGATCTTTGCCAGAAAAAGCACCACCACCGTGAGGAGCATATCCGCCATAAGTATCTACAATAATTTTTCTTCCAGTAAGTCCACTATCTCCGGCAGGTCCACCTATTACAAATCTTCCAGTAGGATTTATATAATACTTCGTATTTTCATCAACAAACTCGCTTGGAATAGTTGCATTCACAACATAATTAAGAATATCCTCTTTTAACTTGCTATACTCAACATTTTTATCGTGCTGAGCAGAAATAACTATCGTATCAATTCTAGTTGGTTTTCCATCTTCATCATACTCAACAGTAACTTGTGTTTTTCCATCCGGTCTCAAATAAGATATAACCCCACTTTTCCTAACATCAGCTAACTTTTTAGCTAACTTATGAGCATAATATATAGGGAAAGGCATATAACTTTCAGTTTCATTACAAGCATATCCGAAAATAATTCCTTGGTCTCCTGCTCCCTCGCCTAAACTATCTCCATTTTTATCCTCAAAAGATTTATCAACACCCAAAGCAATATCCTGAGACTGATTTTTAAGCATAACCTTTATTTTGCAAGTTTCATAATTAAAGCCATATTCTTCTTTCGTATAGCCTATTTGCTTTATAGTATCCCTAACAATCTTCTCAACGTCAACAACAGCCTTAGTTGTGACCTCCCCCATAACAAGCACAAAATTATTATTTGCACAAACCTCACAAGCAACCCTTGAAAAAGGATCTTGTTCCAGCATTGCATCTAATACACTATCAGCAATTAAATCACACACTTTATCTGGGTGCCCCTCAGTTACACTCTCACTAGTAAAAAATCTTTTCATTTCCATTCCTCCTATAAAATACATATTAACTGCAAAATGTTCAAATTTATTTTTTATACAATAAGAAATATATCCATATATAATGAGTTAAGAAATTGCTTACTTTTTTATTGCATAAAAAAACGATAAGACACAAAATATAGTCTTATCGTCAAATATCTTGTATCATTCAAGTATAAAACTTGCCGGTATTAGCACCTTAGTGTAAAACTAGGTTGCTGTGGAGTCATAAAGCCGTTCTCTCGTCCACTCTTGATATTATTTATTTACTTTTTAATTCACTTTATACAAACAAAGTCATCTAAATTAAGCCAATTTAGCACGAACCAAATCACTTAAAACTTTATTATCTGCTCTTCCAGCTGTTTTAGCCTTTGCAGCTTGCATTACTTTGCCCATATCTTTTATAGAAGTTGCACCAACTTCGGCAACAGCTTCCTCAACAATTTTTTCAATCTCTTCTTTTGACAACTCTTTTGGTAAATATGCCTTAATAATGGCAATTTCATCATTTACCTTAGAAATTAAGTCATCTCTTCCACTCTTTTCGATATCTGCCAAAGTTTCCTTTCTCTTTTTCAATTCCTTTGAAATGATTTCTAATATTTCATTCTCAGAAACTTCTTTTTGAGTATCCTTTTCAATTTGCAATATAGCGGATCTAATCATCATTATAGTATTCTTTTTAAGTTCATCTTTCTCCTTCATTGCATTTTTGAAATCTTCAAGCAATTGCTCTTTTAGCATCAAAGTCCCTCCTAGCAATTAAAATATACCTTTACAAAATTGATTTTTGTTTTAAATAAGAACTTTGTAAAAAACTATCACAAAACTTACTAAAAATCAACTTACAATTACACATAAAAATGTAGGACAAATTAAAAATCTGCCCTACCTATGTATGCTTTACAATATATATAAAATTAAAACTTTCTTTTTCTAGCAGCCTCTGATTTTTTCTTTCTCTTTACACTAGGCTTTTCATAATGTTCTCTTTTTCTAACCTCTTGTAAAACTCCACTTTTTGCACAATCTCTTTTAAATCTTTTTAGTGCATTATCTATAGATTCATTATCTCTAATTCTGATACCTGACATCTTTTTTCCCTCCTTCCAAAGCAGCTTTACTAAGATACCGATACCATTTTTCTTTTGGTACCATATAATACTAAAGTGTATTTAAAGCTCTTGCAAGGCTTGATTTTTTTCTAGAAGCAGTGTTGTCTTTGATAACTCCTTTATTTGCAGCTTTCTCAACAGCTTTTGTTGCTACTTTAAATAACTCTGTTGCTTTTTCTTTATTACCTTCTTCAACAGCAGCCTTAAAGTTCTTTACAGCTGTTTTATAAGCAGTTTTAACCATAGCATTTTGTGCTGATCTAGTTTTTATAGTTTTTACTCTTTTGATTGCAGATTTAATATTTGGCATATCAATTGCACCTCCTTTTGCACATTTTGTCAGTTTACTTACGATAGTGTAGCATAATCCTTATAAAATTGCAAGCATTATTTTGCATTTTAGGCAATTTGCCAGTGCAAATTACTCTTAAAAGTTACCGATTTACAACACAATATTAGGTTAAAAATAAATTAAATTAAAAAGTATAAAACAAAATTAATTAACTAATAAACTAGGTTTTCTTCATCAAAGCAACTTTACAGCACGGAAGTTTGACACTTGTTTAATAAAAAAATCTTTGTAAGCATTGTTAATGCTTAATTTTTTTGTCAATTTTTCATTTTGCTATTGTAGTATATTGTAGTGTATTGTATAATAGTAATATACTTATTGAAAAGGAAAGGAAAAATATGAAGTTATTTATAAAACACACTAAAAACAATACATTTTTTTACATGGTTAAATCAATTAGAATCAATGGTAAAAGCACTTCAAGAATAATTGAATGTCTTGGAAAATTAGAAGAAGTTAAAGTAAAAGCAAATGGTGAAGATCCCATTGAATGGGCTAAAAAATATGTGTATCAAAAAACACTTGAAGAAAAAGAAAATAAAGCAACTTATTACACTAAACTTGTTGAAGGTTCTCCTTTAACAAATCAGAAAATATTTTTTAACACTGGCTATCTCTTTCTCAAAAAAATATACAAAGAATTAAAACTAGATAAAATTTGTAAACAAATATCTAAAAAATATAAATTTGAATATGACTTAGATTCAATACTTTCTAGACTTATCTACACTAGAATTTTAGAACCTTCTTCTAAACTTTCATCTTTTGAAAGTTCAAAAAACTTTTTGGAACAACCAAATTTTGAACTACAACATATTTATAGAGCATTAGAAGTCATTGCAAACGAAACAGAATTTATTGAAGCTGAAGTATATAAAAATAGCTTAAGTGTTGTAAATAGAAATACTAAAATTTTGTATTACGATTGCACAAATTACTTCTTTGAAACGGAACAAGCTGAAGGCTTAAAACAATACGGTGTTTCTAAAGAAAATAGACCTACCCCTATTGTACAAATGGGATTGTTTATGGATGGTAATGGTTATCCTCTTGCCTTTTGTATTAACCATGGTAATACTAATGAACAAGTAACTTTGAAACCTCTTGAGAAAAGAATAATTGAAGATTTTGAGCTATCGCATTTTATTGTTTGTACCGATGCTGGGCTTGCTTCCAAAGAAAACAGAGCTTTAAACAATCTCCAAAATAGATCATATATTGTTACTCAATCATTAAAGAAAATCAAAGGTCACTTAAAGGAATGGGCTTTATCTACTGATGGTTGGCACACAATAAATTCTAATACGACTATTAACCTAGAAGATATAGACAATTCTTCTTCAAACGAAACTGTTTTTTACAAAGAACGTTGGATTAAAGAAAATGGTATGGAGCAAAGACTTATTGTTTCTTACTCTCCTAAATATGCAGCATATCAAAAAAATATTAGAAATGGACAAGTTATTCGTGCTGAAAATATGATTGAGAAACCTAGTTCTGTTACAAAGAAAAAAATTAACGACCCAAAAAGATTTATCTCTTCCACTTACATTACTGGTGACGGTGAAATAGCTGATTCTAAAAAACTTACCCTTAACATTGAGGCAATAAATGAAGAAGCTATGTTTGATGGCTTTTATGCTGTTTGCACTACTCTTGAAGATGACATTGAAGAAATAATAAAAGTAAACAAACGCAGATGGGAAATCGAAGAATCGTTTAGAATATTAAAAACTGAATTTAAATCAAGACCTGTTTATCTTAAAAATGACGACAGAATCAAAGCTCATTTTACTACTTGTTTCTTATCTTTACTGATTTATAGAATTTTAGAAAATAAGCTAGATTATAAGTACACAAGTTGTGAAATTATTTCTACACTTAAAGAAATGAACTTTTATGAAATTGCTGGTGAGGGCTATGTGCCAACATATACCAGAACATTACTCACAGACGCTTTGCATGATACTTTTAAATTTAGAACAGATTTAGAAATAATATCAAAAAAAGATTTAAAAAAAATATCTAAATATCTTTATGACACGCATTTTCAAAAAGCTGTAACCGTTGTATAGCAACGATTACAGCTTTTAACTGTCAAACTCAGGAATATAATAGAAAATATTGTCAATCTTACTTGAATTACTTTTTTCTATATAATATAATTTTTTTGGAAGGGGGATTTTTATGGCTAACTCGAAAATCATTATTGTCGAAGGTGCACAAGGTGCTGGGAAAACAACCATTACTGACTTTATCAAAAATAACATTCCACACACAAACCTATACCGTCTAAACGGCACATCAGATAGTACTGCTTGCGGTAAAGCAAAAGCTCAGACAATGTACATAAATCTTTTAAATTATATGAAGACTTTGGAAAACGCAAGTATCAATCTATTATTTGATAGGACATTTTTTTCGGAAGAAGTTTACTGTAGACTAGGTTTCAAAGAATACTCTTTTACAGATGTATACGAAGAACTTTTAGAAACTCTTAATCAAATGGATTTTGATATTTATTATATAACACTATATTTGCATGATGAAAACGAATATGAAAAACGTCTGCAAAGAGCTGATAAGGCAGATAATACCAAATATTCTCATTTTAACAAAGCTAACAGTATAAACCAACAACGCACATATCTTGAGCTAGCAGACGAAGTCGCAACTAAATGCCCAAGAATTCATGTAATCAAACTTGATAATATGGAAGCTTTAGAAAAAACTGAAGCGTTTTTAAAGGAATTACTTTTACAAAAATTATGGGTAAAATAAAGAGCATAAGTTAGAAGAAATCAAACTTATGCTCTTTTTTATCCCATCCAAAAAATAAAGTAATCACTGTTTTACAAACATTTTGATGTGATTATAAAAAATGTGTAAGCTAAAAAATTTAAACTTACACACTATACCTTACACTCTCAACCATAATTGTAGACGCTTTAACAATGAACTTCATCAGTTTAATTTAATTCTCTTTGCCTAATTTTTGTCTCATTAAAATTATTTTATTCTTATAGCTATCTATACTTGTTTCAAGTTTTTTTATTTGGTTTTCATATAATAATTCAAGTTTTCTTTTTTGTTCTGCGGTCAAATCTTTAGTTAATCTATACGCGTTCTCCTCGTTTATTCCAATTCTTTCTAGCTCATTTTGAATTTTTAGTAATTTAGTAATATCCGTATCGCCACTTCCGTCATTAACTAAATCAAATACTGGTTTGTTTGTATTTTTATATTCAATATCACCTTGCGAAATATCACGTGTCTTATCCTTACTAAAAATCTTTCTAAAAAAGCTTGCAATCTTTGCAAACAAGCCTTTATTTTGAACAACTTGTAAATTTGTTTCTACTGAATTTGTCATTTGTACCTCCTATTTTTAATCATCAAAAGATTTGTCTTGCTCAGGAAGTTGCTTTTCATAAGCTTTTGCTAATTCCACAGTCTGAGCTTTTTTATCTTCTAACTCTACTTTCTTTTTCGCAGCTGAAACTATATTTTCTACAAACTTATTCTTTCTATCTGAAGACATAATAGTTTTTAATTCTTCTAACATTGTTTCAGGAGTATGTCCTTCAATCTTAAAGTTAGGATTTTTAGGTCCACCAGCAACAATCAAATCTCCATCTGGATTAACAAAAACTCCAGACGTTTTTTCGTCTATTCTATATTGTTCAACCAATTGTTTTCCATATTCCAAAATTTCTGCTGGCAACTTCATGCCAGGTTTGCAAGAAATAGCAAATGTTACACCATCAGGATTACCATCTTTATCTAAATGTTGATTTGTAGAAGCATAATATGGTATTCCCATTTCGTATGCAACACCTGAACCTGCTACAATCTGTTCTGGCGATAACACAACTTTCTCACCGTTAGGCAACTCTGCTGTATATTTGTTTATCTTTTCTACTGCAGCATCTATTACCTTTTGCTGTTTTTCATGTGCTTGCATTAGACCATATTTTTCTAACTGTTCGTCCGTCAAAGTTTTATCCAACAATTCATTTTCAGCTAGTTTAAATGCTTGCTCACCAGACAAATATCTAACTAATGCCAAACCACTTCTACTATCCAAAGCACTGACACGTGCAGGTCTAGTATCTGCCAATTCACATATTTGCTCTGGAACATAAATACCTATTTTACTTAAAGATTGGCACGCAGATTTTACACCGTTTTTAGGGTCACCATCAATAACAATTGTATTTTTATCCTCATCAATTTTGTTTCCAATATGTCCTCCAGTATCAATATTTATACAACCCTCTTTTACTTGACCTGCAGGAACTCTTTCAACATTCAAATTTTCACCTTGTTGCAATACTCCCATTTTCTTTAAGAATTTTTCAAGTGCATATATTGAAGATTTATTATCCAAGTCATCTCCAAAATGAGTAACAATCGTTTTAGCTTCTTTAATTTTTTCTAGTAAAGCTTCTTTTTCCTTAGGTAAAGTATGAAAATGTACTTCTCCATCACCGCCTATTGAAAAATTAGCAGCTTCATTACCATACAAAGATCCACTAAATTCTCCGCGCTCATTAAACCCCATTTGTGACGTCAAAAAATAATCATCTGACTGCGCTTCCTCGTCATATCCTAAAACCGATGATGTAATAACCTCACGCTCACCATCAGAATTATTGATTTTAGATATTGTGACATGCTCCAATGGATTACCTGTATTATATGTAATTCCCTTCTCGATAAATTCTTTAATTCCTTCCTCTGGCATACTGCATAAGTATGGTATCTTATTCCAATTTTCTTTTACATATGCTAACAAATCTTCTCTAGTATTCATATATACTCTCCTTTCTTTATTTTTTACAACACGCAATTACTTGATTATAATTTTATCATATTAAAAATAAAAATCAATAATTGATTTCTTTGTATTTATTTAATTTAAACAAGAGATACCGAATCGTTTATAGTCTTGTTAAATAGACTATTCGTATCATTTTTCTTGCTATAATTTTCAAGAGATGAAAGTTATAAAAGAGGTGATATAATGCTACTATCTGAAGCAGTTAAAGAAAGAATAAAATACTTTCTAGATAAAAAAGAAATGACCCTTTGGGATTTATACAAATCGGAAGTTTGACACTTGTTTAATAAAAAAATCTTTGTAAGCATTGTTAATGCTTAATTTTTTTGTCATTTTTTCATTTTGCTATTGTAGTATATTGTAGCGTATTGTATAATAGTAATATACTTATTGAAAAGGAAAGGAAAAATATGAAGTTATCTATAAAACACACTAAAAACAATACATTTTTTTACATGGTTAAATCAATTAGAATCAATGGTAAAAGCACTTCAAGAATAATTGAATGTCTTGGAAAATTAGAAGAAGTTAAAGTAAAAGCAAATGGTGAAGATCCCATTGAATGGGCTAAAAAATATGTGTATCAAAAAACACTTGAAGAAAAAGAAAATAAAGCAACTTATTACACTAAACTTGTTGAAGGTTCTCCTTTAACAAATCAGAAAATATTTTTTAACACTGGCTATCTCTTTCTCAAAAAAATATACAAAGAATTAAAACTAGATAAAATTTGTAAACAAATATCTAAAAAATATAAATTTGAATATGACTTAGATTCAATACTTTCTAGACTTATCTACACTAGAATTTTAGAACCTTCTTCTAAACTTTCATCTTTTGAAAGTTCAAAAAACTTTTTGGAACAACCAAATTTTGAACTACAACATATTTATAGAGCATTAGAAGTCATTGCAAACGAAACAGAATTTATTGAAGCTGAAGTATATAAAAATAGCTTAAGTGTTGTAAATAGAAATACTAAAATTTTGTATTACGATTGCACAAATTACTTCTTTGAAACGGAACAAGCTGAAGGCTTAAAACAATACGGTGTTTCTAAAGAAAATAGACCTACCCCTATTGTACAAATGGGATTGTTTATGGATGGTAATGGTTATCCTCTTGCCTTTTGTATTAACCATGGTAATACTAATGAACAAGTAACTTTGAAACCTCTTGAGAAAAGAATAATTGAAGATTTTGAGCTATCGCATTTTATTGTTTGTACCGATGCTGGGCTTGCTTCCAAAGAAAACAGAGCTTTAAACAATCTCCAAAATAGATCATATATTGTTACTCAATCATTAAAGAAAATCAAAGGTCACTTAAAGGAATGGGCTTTATCTACTGATGGTTGGCACACAATAAATTCTAATACGACTATTAACCTAGAAGATATAGACAATTCTTCTTCAAACGAAACTGTTTTTTACAAAGAACGTTGGATTAAAGAAAATGGTATGGAGCAAAGACTTATTGTTTCTTACTCTCCTAAATATGCAGCATATCAAAAAAATATTAGAAATGGACAAGTTATTCGTGCTGAAAATATGATTGAGAAACCTAGTTCTGTTACAAAGAAAAAAATTAACGACCCAAAAAGATTTATCTCTTCCACTTACATTACTGGTGACGGTGAAATAGCTGATTCTAAAAAACTTACCCTTAACATTGAGGCAATAAATGAAGAAGCTATGTTTGATGGCTTTTATGCTGTTTGCACTACTCTTGAAGATGACATTGAAGAAATAATAAAAGTAAATAAACGTAGATGGGAAATTGAAGAATCTTTTAGAATATTAAAAACTGAATTTAAATCTAGACCTGTTTATCTTAAAAATGATGACAGAATTAAAGTTCATTTTACCACTTGTTTCTTGTCTTTACTTATTTATAGAATACTTGAAAATAAGTTGGATTATAAATTCTCTATTAGTAAAATCATTTCTACGTTACAAAGTATGAATTCATTGAAAATAGATGGATTAGGTTATAAACAAATATTTGAATCTAGTACAATTGTAAATGCTTTGTGTGATTTGTTAGATGTTCAATTAAATACAGATTTTATTTCAAACAAAAATATGAAAAAAATAATAAACAAATTATAAATTTAAAGAATATACTACATTTTCAAAAGCTGTAATTGCTGTGGCACAACAATTACAGCTTTTAACTGTCAAACTCGAGAGTGTAGCATAATCCTTATAAAATTGCAAGCATTATTTTACATTTTAGGCAATTTGCCAGTGCAAATTACTCTTAAAAGTTACCGATTTACAACACGATATTAGGTTAAAAATAAATTAAATTAAAAAGTATAAAACAAAATTAATTAACTAATAAACTAGGGTTTCTTCATCAAAGCAACTTTACAGCATTAAAACTACTTTAATACTATCTATCTAATTACATTTTTGAGCACTAAAAGAATTACGTACTAGCGAATGCATAAATTTCCACAATGTTATTTTAGTTGCATATTTCAGTTAGTCTGTTTAACTATCTTCAGTGTAATTTATATTCTCTTTTGCTATCTTCCCTAGTGTTTTAAGATTTTAATAAATTTTTCTCCTTTATTTCTTGTTTTTTCCACATAAAAAAATTCAAAAAATATTATTTTCGTAAACTAATTATTTCCGTAGCGTTTTGTCCATTAGTTCCTTTATTTTCAAGCATTTGCTATTACTTTTAAGTTGATTTTTATGGTTTACGGTGCTATAATTATGTTATACAAAGTGAACAGGAGATGATTCCTATGGTAAATAATATTGTAAATAAATTAAATTCTATAAATGGATATTCTAAAAAGATTATTATTATTGCTTCTATTGTTTCATTGACATTGTGTCTTTCTGGTGCTGGAATTATTGCATATAATTCTTTTAATGGCTCAACTATGGCTATGCACACACTTGGTTCTACAATGATTTATTCTGCCATTGTTTTATTTGCCCAGTTTGTTATTGGAAGCCTAGTTATCGATTTCATAAATGCTTTAATACATAACAATGAATAGAAGTCTGACATAATTTTTAAATTTTATACTTAACTATTTAAGAACCATTTTAAAGTTGGCGTTTTGCCTACTTTAAGATGGTTCTTTTCACTTCATTTTGGTATATGCTACAAAAAACTTCTTCTTTATGTAGTAATTCCTTAGAAAATCTTTATTTAACTATCAAATCTGCCGAATTTGAACGCATATAATAAAACAAGTATTGCTGTGCAATTCCTGCATATTTGCCAAATTTATTTTCTGCAAATGCAGATATTTTCTTTACGTTTCTAGATTCACTATATAATTCTGACATTACCTTTTTAATCCAAGTATCGACTGGAAAGGCTTCGCTTTTTTTCATCGAAAACAATAAAATACAGTCTGCAACTTTTTCGCCAACGCCTTGTATTTTCATAAGTTCTTTCTTTGCCTCTTTATAACTCATTTTTTCTATGTTTTCTAAGTCTACCTTGCCACTATACACTTCTTGTGTTGCATTATATACATATTTATCTCTAAAACCAAGATTTAAGTTTCTCAAATCTTGAGCACTTGCTCTTGAAAGTGCTTCTGGTGTTGGGAATTTATAGTATTCTTTGTTATTCCATTCTACTTTTTCACCATATGCTTTTGATATATTTTCTATCGTTTTAGATATTCTTGGTATGTTGTTCGCAGCAGATATTATATAGCTTATTAGCATTTCCCAAGGGTCTTGATTTAGTATTCTTATTCCATAACCATATTTTATTGCTTTTTGCATATTTTCATCATTTACTTCTATTATCTTTTTTATTGCAGAATAATCATTATTTAAATCTAGATATTCTCTTATGTATTCCTCATCTTCTTTTTTGAATGAGCCTGTTATTATTGTTTTTTCTTCTTCTTTTTTTACATTTACAACGCCACATTTTATAACACCTGTGTAGCTTTCGTCTTTTTCTTTTTGCCATCTAAAACATTGTCCACATTCGAAAATGTGGACAAGTTCAAAATCGCTCAAATTATTAAGTTCTATTTCTTCCATTTTTCCTCCGTCTATTCATTTTTACGCATTTTCATTCTCTTTGCCCAGCAAGGTCCACAAAGCGGGATGTACTCTTTGTCGCCAATCAATACATCTTCTTTTTTTGCACCAAGATGATAAGAGTGATTTGCATAACCGCACTTGCAGTCCACACAAATCGCTTTTCTCTTGTCAACCGAAGTTGCAATGCACAGCACATCTTGCATTATGGCAAACGGCTTACCTTCAGCTGTCATATCCAATCCAGCGATATAGAAGTTTTTGCCTTCGTTTGCCAAGTCCTGAATTACTCGAACATCGCCCTTCAAGAACTGAATTTCATCGATGAAGTAGTCTTGTGCATCGAAAGACAGAATCTCGCTCAAATCGTTGATGCAGTATGCTTCAATACTTCCTGCATTTCTGCTTTTGATAGTGTCTTTTCCAAATCGGTCGTCCATTGCTGGTTTGAATGCGACTGTCTTTCGGCCTGCAATCAACGAACGTTCATATTCAGCAAGCAAAAAGGCTGTTTTCCGCGAAAACATTGGTCCAGTGTACACAACAATTTCAGACATTGTGATACCTCCATAAAAGAATTATTAAAATATTTTTCACAACAATTACTATATACAAACTTTTTAAATTGTGCAATATATTTTTTTATGTTAGAATATGAAATTATGAAAGGAGATTTGAAATGTCAGCATCTTTTTTAAAAATTTTAGCTTGTTTTTTTATGCTTATAGACCATATTGGCTTTTGTTTTTTTCCTAGGCTTTCGATTTTAAGGATTATTGGCAGGCTTGCTTTCCCAATATTTGCTTACCAGATAGCTACTGGGTTTAAGCTAACTTCTAATAGAAAAAAATACTTTTTTAGAATAGCCTTGTTTGCCTTGATTTCGCAGATTCCTTATGCTATTTTTAGAGATGTTTCTGGCTATTCCAGTTTTTCACTTAACATTGGCTTTACTTTTGTAATTGCGTTTGTTGCTCTTTTGTTTGCTGAGCTTGCGAAGAAGAAAAATTTTTTATATATTTTTTTAATCGCACCATTATTGCCACTTGCAACCGTTTTAAATGTTGATTATAAATGGTATGGGGTTTTGTTAATTGTATTATTTTACTTATTTGATATTAAAAATATAAAAGAATTCCCTTTACTACTTTTTGCTGTTACTGCCCTAAGTTTTGCATATGTAACTTTGAGTAGTTCATCTAGCTTGCAATATTATGCGATGTTGTCTTTAATAATTTTGGCTTTTGCTAATGGCAAAAAAGGATTTAATTTAAAATATTTATTTTACGTTTTTTATCCTTTACATATGCTTATACTTAGTTTGATTAAATTTTTGATATAAATTTTTTTGTAATGAGCAAAATAGACATTTTTCTCATTATGTTTATGTTTTGTTCACATTTTGAACATATTTATTTATTATACTAATTTTTATGCAATAGAGAAGAAAGTTAATACATAACGATTATAGAGTTTGTTACTTTCTTATCGTGTAAAAATTTTAGTTTAAATTATAAAAATTATTTTAAAAAGGGTGAGTTAATTGAATGATTTTAAAATTTTAGTTGTTGATGATGAAGCTCGTATGCGTAAGCTTTTGAAAGATTTTTTAACTACAAATAATTATGAAGTTTTAGAGGCAGAAAATGGTCAAAAGGCTCTTGAAGTTTTTAATTTAAATCCTGATATAAATTTGATTATTTTGGATATTATGATGCCTGTACTTGATGGTTGGTCTACTTTACGTGAGATTAGAAAAACTTCTAAAATTCCTGTAATTATGCTAACTGCACGAAGTGAAGAACGTGATGAATTGTTTGGATTTGAACTTGGTGTTGATGAATACATTTCTAAGCCTTTTAGTCCAAAGATTTTAGTTGCAAGGGTTGATGCACTATTAAAAAGATGTTATCCATCTTCTGATATGGTTACAAGTTATGATGGAATTGTGATTGATTCTGATGCACATATTGTTACTATTGATGGTCAAAATGCTGATTTAAGTATGAAAGAATTCGAGCTTCTTAAATTCTTAATTGATAATAAAGGTTCGGCTCTATCTCGTGAAAAAATTTTAAATCACGTTTGGAATTACGATTATTATGGTGATTCTAGAACAATTGATAGTCACATTAAAAAGATTCGTAAAAAGCTAGGTAAAAAAGGAGAACATATACAAACTATTCGCGGTTTAGGCTATAAATTTGAATAATTAGGAGGCTATAATGAAAAAGACTTCGATAAATTTAAAATTATATTTGTGTTTTTCTTTTCTTGTGTTGCTTGTAACTTTTTCGATATTGATATTAAATTCAACTGTTTTAGAGGGGTTCTACCAAAGATTTAAAGAAAAAGATTTAGTAAAAGTCTATAATTCAATAAATAATATTTATAAGAATTATTCCGGCGAAAATGGTGAAGTTGAACTTGAAAAAATTGAAACTAATCAAAATATGGATATTGTTATAAAAGATGGTGGAAGAATTACTGTTTATAGCACTTCTAAGGATTTTTCAAATAATCTTTGGATTTCTCGCGACTATGTTTCACTAAATTTTGATTATATCAACGATAAGCTATCTGATACAAGCTCCTATTTCACAGCGCTTATTAGTGATAACAGAATTCATTCTGAGTTTGTTGCCTTGTTCGGAAAGCTTAATAATGGATACACCGTTTTCATTCGAACGCCTATTGAATCAATAAAAGAAAGTGTTAGTGTTACAAATAGTTTCTTGCTTATTGTCGGAATGTTTTCAATAATAGTTGCAACGATTTTGTCTTTCTTTATTTCTAGGTCTTTTACGAAACCTATAAAAGAAGTTACTGCCGTCGCCAAGAGCATCAGTGAGTTAGACTTTTCAAAGTATTGTGATATTGACACAAATGACGAAATTGAGATGCTTGGCAATAGTATAAATATTCTTTCTCAAAAACTTGAAACAAAAATTCAAGAATTACATAATGCAAATATTGAACTAGAAAAAGATGTTGAACAAAAATCTAAACTTGCTGAAATGCGTAGTCAATTTGTTTCTGATGTTTCGCACGAATTAAAGACGCCAATTGCGTTAATTCAAGGCTATGCTGAGGGATTGATTGATGGCATTGCAACAACTGATGAGGATAAAAATTACTACTTAGGTGTGATTTTAGATGAGGCTAATAAGATGAGTTCTCTAACATATGATTTGCTTGACCTATCTAATTTGGAATACGGTAAAAACAATTTAAATATTGAAAGCTTTGATATAGTTGAACTTATTTCTGGTGTTATTAAGAAAAATGAAATTATTTTTAATGAAAAAGAAATCACTTGCAATTTTGAACACAGTGATGATGTAGTTGAAGTTATGGGCGATGTTTTTAGAATAGAACAAGTGCTTACAAATTATATCAATAATGCTGTTAAAAATGTTGATGAAAACAAGAAACTTTCTATAATAATTAAAAAACAAGATGATAAAGCACGTATAATCGTGTTTAATTCTGGTAAACAGATTGATCAAGAAAATTTAAGCAGAATTTGGACAAAATTTTATAAAGTTGATTCTTCAAGAAATCGTGATTTAAGTGGTTCAGGAATAGGTCTTTCGCTTGTACAAGCTATAATGAAACAACACAACAATGCTTTTGGTGTTGAAAATGTTTCTAATGGTGTAGAATTTTGGTTTGAATTAAATTTGAGTAAATAGATGTTTTTACGGCTTTGAAAAGCATTAAACTTTAAAAAAGGATTTGCATCTTTTATCGGTGCAAATCCTTTTTTGTAACTAAAAATATGTTTCTTTTTCATATTCATTTTTCTTTTTATTCACACTTCTTCCACATAAACTTGGTATTTTATATACGTAGTAAAAAGTGATAGGTTTTTTAGTGCGTTCTTGTTACTTTTTACTTGTGAGTTATTATTGTGATTATGGTTATATCTTTTTTTCTTCTCCTACGATTCCGTAATCGTATTAGGAAACCTAATTTTCATATAGATTAAGATAACTCACTTCCCTTACTTAAGATGGCAAACTTCTTTATGGTTCCCCCTTTTAGAAGTTTGCCATAAATTTTGATTTTTTTGGAGGTTTTAAATGTTAATTAAAAATTCTTTTTTTCTAAGGCACAAGAAATTGATTATTATTTCTGCTGTTGTGCTTGTTTTAGTTGTTGCAGGTGTTTTTGGTTTTTCTAATATTCACACTCACAACACTACGTTTGCTTCTACTAGAGAGCCTTACACAGTTTCAAAGGGCAATATTTCTAGTAGTATTACTGGCTCTGGCGTAATTCAGTCATCTATTACTAAGAAAGTTGCATCAGAAGTTTCAGCAGATGTTTTGAAAGTTAATGTTGCTGTTGGTGACACTGTTTCAAAAGGTGATGTTTTATTTGAACTCGATACAACTAATTTGAATACCCAAATTAGGTCGGAGCAAAAGAATATATCTAACTCTTCAAAAAGTGTTAATTCATATAAAGAAGATATAGCAAATTTAAAGATTTATTCTTCTGCTTCGGGCTATATTTCTGATTTAAATTATAGTATTGGAGATAGTATAAACAAAAATTCAGTAGTGTTTAAAATTACAAATGATGATTACTACTATTTGAATTGCTCTTTTTATTACAATTCTAACGTAGACATCAAAGTTGGAGACACTGCCACTGTGTTTGTTAGTAGTTCACTTATTAGCTTCACTGGTGAAGTTTCATTTGTAAGCACTTATAAGACAATTTCTAGTGAAGGATTACCACTTCAAAGTGTTGAAATTAAAATACCTAATCCGGGTTATACAATTGCAGGACTTTCAGCTAATGCAACAGTTCACACATCAACAATTGATATAAAGAGTGCTGATTTTGCTAAGATACAAGAAGCAGATCCTGTTCAAATAAAAGCTCTATCAAGTGGAACTATTGCTTCACTTAACGCAAAAAACGGAGATTTTGTTAATGCTGGCGACTTAGTTATTTCACTAAGCAATGATGATTTATATGAAGAACTATCTAACGCACAGTCAAATTTAAGTGATGCATATGAAGATTTGAATAATGTTAAAGATAATTTAGACTTTTACACTATAACAGCTCCTATTGATGGCGTAATAACTTCACTTGATATTTTAGAAGGAGACTATGTTCGTGCTGAAACAAATCTTTGTACTATCGTTAACAAGGACAATTTAGAATTTGATATAAATGTTGACGAACTTGATATATTAGACGTTAAACTTGGTCAAGAAGTTAAAATTGAAATTGATGCCCTAAGTGATACTAAGATGAACCCTATTATTGGATACGTTTCAGAGATAGCGCTTGAAGGAACAACTTCAAATAGTGTAACTACCTACCCTGTAACGATTTCATTATCAGGTGATTCAAATATAAAAATCGGATTTAATTGTAGTGCTGAAATTGTTACATCGAATGTAGAAGATGTTCTAGTTGCGCCAGTTGATGCAATCGAAAGTGTAAAAGGTAAATATTACGTTACTCTTGAAGATTATACAAGAAAAGAAGTTACAGTCGGAACTTATAACGAAGACTATATTGAAATAACAAGTGGACTTGATGAAGGAGATGTAATTTTACTTCCTGAGAAGAAAGTTTCATCTTCAAATTCAAATGAAAAAGAAAACCAAAAAGGTTCTTTTAACTTCTCAAATATGAGTGGCGGAATGCCTATGAATATAGGTGGCTCACAAAGTAACGGTGGCGGAAATCGAGGCGGCAATATGCCAATGCATGGCGAAATCTTAATATATAGAAAGGATTAAAATATGATCGATATAAATGATTTATCAAAAGTGTATAATATGGATAGTTCAGAAGATAATCGTGTGTATGCACTAAACCACGTAAATTTACACATAAAAGAACACGAATTTGTTTCCATTATTGGGCCATCTGGTTCTGGAAAGTCTACGCTTATGAATATGCTTGGTTGCCTTGATGTACCAACCTCTGGCACATATAAGTTAAACGGAAAAGAAGTATCAAAAATGAAAGATGACGAACTTGCAGAGGTTAGAAATTATACGATAGGCTTTGTTTTTCAAGGATTTAATTTACTACCAAAACTTAATGCAATTGAAAACGTTGAACTACCTTTAATTTATCAAGGAGTACCTGCACACGAAAGGCACAGTAGATCAATAAAATCCTTAGAAGCCGTTGGACTAGAAAAAAGAATTTATCACAAACCATCAGAACTTTCAGGTGGACAACAACAAAGAGTTGCTATTGCACGTGCTTTAATCACTAACCCACCACTTATTTTAGCCGACGAACCAACTGGTAACCTAGATTCAAAATCAGGTAAAGAAGTTATGGAGATTTTCAAAAATCTTCATAAAAACGGTAACACAATAGTTTTAATAACACACGATAATGGTGTTGCAAATCAAGCTGAAAGAGTTGTTAGAATTCAAGACGGCAAACTATTTGAACTCGGAGGTGTTGCCAATTGAGTATTTGGGTTAGCTTTAAAATGGCTATTAAAAGTATATTGTCAAATAAATTACGAACTTTTTTAACAATGCTTGGAATTATAATTGGTGTAGCTGCAGTTATTACAGC
Source organism: uncultured Clostridia bacterium (assembly GCA_934132775.1). GTDB lineage: Bacteria > Bacillota > Clostridia > TANB77 > UBA1234 > UBA1234. The sequence goes on from CAKPAA010000002.1 coordinate 145,248, forward strand.
AGTAGGCTTTGCTGAGGGTAGCACAAAAAGTATAACAAGCGATTTAGAGAGTAATACACAAACAAATCTTTTAACTGTTAGAATGATGGGACGTATAACTTCCGACATAACATATGATGATGTTGCAGAAAAGCTTGATACACTTGATGGAATTGATGCTTATTCTCCCACCGTTAACGGAAACACATACATAAAAAATTCTGACAACACAAGTTTATCAACTAGCTACATTGGCACAGATAACAACTATGCAACTGTTCAAGATAAAACAATTAGCGAGGGTAGATTTCTCACGTCTTTTGACATTGATGGCTCATTAAATGTAGCAGTTATAGGCACATATGTTGAAAATGAACTATTTCCTAATGGAGATGCTGTTGGCTCTTACATTTCAATGTCTGGTCAAAAATTTAAAGTTGTTGGTATTCTTACTCAAACTGACGGCGGCGAGGAAGGTTCAAACGATGACGTTATAATAATTCCTTATACGGTTGCTAAACGTCTAGGAAGAGCTGGAAATATCAGCACAATTTATGTACGTGTAACAAATTCAAATGAAGTTGATTTAATTCAAACTAGAATTGAGAATGAACTATTTGATTTATATGGCAACGAAGATTATTACAATGTAACAAGTCAAGAAGCAATGCTTGAAACATTGTCATCTGTAACTGGAACGCTTTCAATTGTTTTAGGCGGAATTGCAGCAATTTCATTGTTGGTTGGCGGAATTGGAATTATGAACATAATGATTGTTTCAGTAACAGAAAGAACACGTGAAATAGGAATTAGAAAAGCAATTGGTGCAAAGAAAAAGAATATACTAATTCAATTTTTAATTGAGGGGCTAATTTTAACTGGTTTAGGTGGAATTTTAGGAATAATTCTTGGTTGCATAGCAATTACAATAATAGGAAATATTGGATTAGTTCCTGCTGTGTACTCTACTAAATGGATTTTAATTGCATTCTTTGTTTCACTGCTTACAGGAATTGTGTTTGGAATTTTTCCAGCATACAAAGCAGCAAAGCTTGATCCAATAGTAGCTTTGAGAAGCAATTAAAATTCATATAATTCTTAATTTTATACCAATTAAAAAATGGACTCAAATGTTAAGAAATAGCTTCACTTTATAACACTAACTTAGATAAAATTTAATTAAAATATTTTATCTGAGTTAGTGAAGAAAGCTAACAAACTAACATTTGAGTCCATTTAAATTTTGTTTAAACTATATTTCATTAGAATAACTTTATATTTTCATATCGAAATATAAAATTTTATCAAATAATAAATAAAAAAACTGTTATTACATTAACTCTTGCACAATCTTTTCTAACTCATCTTTTTCTAAATATCCAACTTGCCTTTCAACCTCTTCTCCATTCTTAAAAAATAATAAAGTTGGCATTGCAGTAACTCCATACCTCATTGCACATTCTTGACTTTCATCAACATTTACTTTATAAATTTCTAACTTTTCAGAATATTCTTTTTCAATCTCAACCAAAATTGGGCTAAGCATCTGACAAGGTCCGCACCATTCAGCAAAAAAGTCAACAATTACTAATTTTTCATTTTTTAAAACTTCTGATAATATTCTCTCATTTTCTATATGATGTATCATTTTTATTCCTCCTAATAATAAATATTTAGTTATATTTAATCTTTACTATATTGATTTTAATATACTTCTTTCATAATTTTTCTTTTTACGAATATATTTTATATTAAATCATTTTAATTAAGTTTACAATATAAAATTTTACCTACTTGTGTTATAATTCATTTTAGAATTCGATATAGTATTATTGTTTCTACAATTTTGACCAGTTTTAATGCTATGTTAATTTTTAGGCAATTTATTGATATAACTTATTTTTAGATTTTAATAAAGGAGATTTTTATGGATACTAGACCAATTGGAATGTTTGATTCTGGCTGTGGTGGACTCACAGTTTTAAAACAATATATGAAATACTTACCAAACGAAGATTTTATTTATTATGGTGACACTGCACATCTTCCATATGGAGATAAATCGCCACAAACTATAATAAACTATTCCGAAAATATTGTAAAATTTTTAATTAGCAAAGATGTTAAAATGATTGTAATAGCTTGTGGAACAGCTAGTGCAATTTCATACAATACTTTAAAAGAAGAATTTAATCTTGAAATCAAAAACATAATAGAGCCAACTGCAAAAACTTTAACTGATAAAAACATTGGAGTTATTGCAACACGAGCTACAATAAAGAGCAAAGCTTGGGAAAATGCAATTTTAAAATATAACCCATTGGCACAGATAACCTCTGTGGCGTGTCCTTTATTTGTTCCGCTTATTGAAGAAGGCTTTACAGATAATATTGCAACAGACTATATTGTTAAAGAATATTTAAAAAACTTTGAAAATAAAGATATTACTTCACTTATCTTAGGTTGCACTCATTATCCACTTTTAAAAGAAAAGATTGGAAATGTTTTAGGCAGTGATGTTAATTTAATTGATGTTGGAGAAGTTTCGGCAATAGACACGCTAAACTTTTTAAAAGAAAATAATTTAATGAATGATGCCACCCATATAGGAAAGCAAGAATTCTTTTCTAGTGATGACTTTAATTCATTTATCGAAAATGCTAAAAAGATAGGCATTGAGATAAAAAATGAGTACGTAGAAAAGTTTGTGTAAACTAGCACAATCCTTTCCATGTAAAGAATCAAAATTATGATTGACTAAAATC
>CAKPAA010000003.1 GCA_934132775.1 uncultured Clostridia bacterium
CTCCCCGGGTAAGAATAATAACTTTCATCTCATATATCTGCCACATTTACTGCAATAGCCTCCGGATAGTTATTGGGTTTTGTTTTGTTTAGTAAACTCACCCAGGTTATTACAGCCTTAGTATGTGATTTCTGTCCGTCAGACCGAGACTTTGCTTACAGCTTCCTTTAGATTCCACCTCACGATGGACACCCTTGCTGTTCAGCTAACGGTTTGCCACTATCAGGCACCATAGAGGTCTTTCACCTCCTAGTTATTACCCATGCCGGGCGCACTAACAAAAAAAGACGATCAAAGACCGTCTTTTTAATAAACTATTTACTTTCTTCAGTAATGATACTAACTTGTTTCTTATCTTTACCTTTTCTTTCAAATTTTACTATACCATCTGCTTTAGCGTATAGAGTATCATCACTGCCGATTCCTACGTTTGTACCTGGATGAATCTTTGTTCCTCTTTGTCTAACTAGAATATTACCAGCTAAAACAAATTGTCCATCGGCTCTTTTGGCACCAAGTCTTTTTGACTCACTATCACGTCCGTTTTTGGTACTACCCATACCTTTTTTATGTGCCATTTTATTCACTCCTTTCGAAATTTAATCTATTAGCATTTCATCAAAATCCTAATTATCTAAACTACTAAATAATCTAATTATTCAGCAACTTCTTCTGCTGCGGCAGATTTTTTAGTACTTGCTCTTTGACTGATTTTATCAATCTTAACAACTGTATATGGTTGTCTGTGACCTTGTTTCTTTCTCTCGTTCTTTTTAGCTTTGTATTTGAAAACAACGATCTTTTCACCTTTACCGTGTCTAACAACAGTTGCTTCAACCTTTGCACTCTTAACTGTTGGTGTTCCAACTTTAACCTTTGTTCCATCAGATAATAATAGAACTTGATCAAAAGTAACTTTTTCACCTTCGTTTGCTTCCAATTTTTCTAAGAAGATTTCTTCACCTTCTGCAACTTTGTATTGTTTTCCACATGCTTCGATAATAGCGTACATCTAAAGCACCTCCTTCATATAAAACTCGCTAATCTCTTCATTTAGGTAGCCTTAATCGGCCTTTAAAACCTTAATTAGGCGGATTACACGAAACATATTATACTATCTTGTACGATTATTGTCAACAACTATTTTAAGTTATACAAATTAACCATTTTTACCTAAACGCAAGTACCGGTCTAAATCCTATTTTTGCATCTGCTGCTCCGGCAGATGTGTTGAAGTTGAAAAGTCCAGTTCCAGTTCCATCAGAATAACTTCCACCCCTTGTTATAAAAGGCGTTGCACCAGTAACAAAGTTAGTTGTATCATTGTTTATTCCATAGTTTCCTAAATATCCAGTTGATGTCTCATACATAGCAGCACCATATGCACCATCAGTTATTCCATTTTTCTTATAATTATTTATAGGTTGGTCAGTTGAAGCAGGACTATACATTTCCCTATTTGTCACAGTCGTTGTTGTTACTAACTCTTTTCCATTTGTTGTTAATACGCTATTTCCATTATTTAAGTACGCTGCAACAAATTCTGCTGAGCCTCCTGATAAGTCATAAACACCTGATGTGTTACCCGTTGTGCTTGCATATATTCCACTCTTTTTGTCATTATTATCATATGCATTATAAGCATATGTACTTGTGAAAGTTGCTTCTGTGCAAGAATATTCACTATTTGTCGAGCCACCCGCACCAGTTATTGTGTCCGTCATTCTATTTCCGCATAATTCTGCACCATTTCTTCCATACACACTATGTGCAAGATATGCAACTGCACCCCATTCACTATTTTTCATAAGATGTGAATACATAGTTGGTTGCATTTCTAATGAATATTTGTAAGCATCACTTATTGATGTGCTTGTCCAGCTTTTTACACTAGGAACTACTTTTACCTTAGTTGCTGTTCCTGCTGATGCAAATGTTGCATCGCTTCTGCTTGCTTCAAATTTTGCAACCCAAATTCCTGTTAATTCACTGCTCCATTTTCCAAGTATATTCTCACCTGTTGTTGAAGTTCTTTGAAAAGCTGGATGTACAATATAGTTTGATGACATCTCTTTTATAACTGTCATTTTTGTTGTTTCGTTTTCTTCTTTGTATTGTGTGTTTGATGTTCCGTTTAAGAAAATTACATCTATTTTTGCATATTTTGTTTTTATTGTTTCTGGGTCAGTTGCAATAGTTTTTCCATCGCTTAAATAGTAGTTAATTCCTTGTGCTGCATCATTTTGATAATATCCTTTTATTGTAGTTTTTGCTGCATCTACATAGTAAATTATTCTATATGCGAATCTTGGAATCCATACCCAATAACTACCATCAGCTGTTTTAGCATTTGCCCAAATGTTCTTTCTTGTGTCTTTTCCGTCATCTGTGCCTGAATAATCATACCACGTTAAAGTTGTTCCATCGCTTGTTTTCCAAGTGCTTTGGTCGATTACTACTTCTTTTGAATTTGAATTCCAAGCTATTGCTTGCATTCCTGTCGCCATCGCTGGCTCATTTGGAACTACTCTTGTTACTTGAAGCTCAGATTGGACTGTTGACACATTTGACTCTTGCATATTTCCAACGTAGTCTGTTGCTCTTGTTTTTATGTCATATTTTACACCTGCTTCAAGCACTATACTATCTAAACTATTTTTCCAAACGTAATTTTTATCGCTTTCTTTCTTATACCCAAATTCTATTTTTTCAATACCACTTCCAGTATCTTTTTGATTACACGTTACTTTTATTCTGTTTGTGCCAAGCACTGTTACTGTTGGTGCATCAGCCGTTGGTTTAGTTGTATCAACAAAAATATCATCTGAAACTTTAACATACTTCAAGCTTCCGTTTTCTTTTTGGTTAGCTGTAACAAATACGTAAACAGTCGCTCTTCCATTATCTTTGCCTATATCAAAATTATTCACTGATGATTTAAAAGCAATCCAGTCAGATGTTGATGGTGTTTTATTTTCATCAGTTGTTATATACATCATCTCTGCGCCTTGTGCTCTTATAACTAGGTTTACGTTTCTATTTCCTGTATATTCATCATCATTGTTTATTATAACTTTTGCACCATTAAGTGGCTTTATAACTGTATCTATTAAGTTGTTTTCAAAAAGCATATTTCTTGAAACAACTATCATTTCTGTTTTATCTTTATTTGTAACACTTCCGTTACCAGCATAGTCTTCAACATATAGTACGATATTTTTTTCATCATCACCATATGGTACATTATTGTGCTGGAATTGAGGATACTTAAAGTCTAATGTTGACGTATCAAGTTCTGCTGCTGATAGCTGTGCATATTCATCTAAATAATCTTCATATTCCTTTTTATATGTTGAAATACTCTTGCCTATGTCAGTGCCGTCGCCACCAACTTTTTCACCTGTATAAGCCTCTTTGTATGTCCACGAACCATTAGCCGAATTTGGCAAATCTGCCTTTGTTCCTTGAACGTATGTATTGATATTGTTTTGTCTTTCAGTCGTAGCAATGCTGTAATCCATAATTTTGTATGTTATTCCTTTTACGCCTGTTTCATCATCGCCAGCTATTATCTTGTTTCCGTCTAAATATATGTATGGGTCTATATCATCAATTTTAGTAACAACTATATTTACAACTTTGGTAAAGCCTTCATCATTTTGAACATATATGCTATAAACTCCATTTTTTGTAATTTCTATTGGCTTTCCATATTCAAAGAACGAACCAACATTTATGAAGTCTTTCGCTGTTATAGGGCCCTTATCATAATATTTAAATACCCATTTTCCTGAAATATTTTTATAATCTGGAATTGACACCATAATTTTGCAAGATGATGTCCATAGCAAAGAATTTCCAGTAACCCTTATTTCAAAAGAATCGCTTTTACCATACACTCTATCTTTACCAAGTAGCTCATCTGTTAATGTGTAATAGTTCACGCCATTATATTTTACAGGATTCTTTACATATGTTTTTAATGTGCTCTCATTTATAACATATCCACGATTTGCGTCATATAGCTTAATTTTTTCAAGCTTAGGAACATCAACTTCGTAATATTCACCCATATCTCCCGAGCTGACCTGTGCCTGCATTTCATCAGTCAAATTAAATGTTAATGGAACACTTCCATCGTAGCTTATTGGTAAGACTTTCTTTCTTGAATAATAATCTTTTACAAATGTTTCAACCTCTTGCAAATCACTCATAAAATTAGAAATTTCTCTATCACCAGTTAAACTTTTAACTGTCAAAATAGCCGTTGTTGTAAGTATCAACATTACTGCTATCGTTATAACTAAAACATTTAGCGAATATCCTTTTTCATTTGTTTTCATCGAATCCACCTCATATTTAGTTTAATCTTTATTCATCGATTTGTAAATAGTTAATTATTCCATAAAATTGTTCTTTTTTTATTTCTTCTTTTACAATACAAAATACATAAAACACAAGTATTATAAGATAATAGTTTTTTGAAAATGTGGCCACTACTAAGGATAACAGCACTAATATAATTAAAAATATTTTTGTTATTACTAAACTAATTTTTTTGCCTCTGAATTTTCCGAATAATATTCCACACACACATCTAATTATTCTACCACCATCTAGTGGATATATTGGCACTAAATTAAAGAGTGCAATAACTAAATTCATTAACTTATATGTTTCACTATTAAAAAGATATGTAAATAAAAAGCTAGCAAGAGGTCCTGCTAGGCTTATGATTAGTTCCCTAACTAAGGAACTATTTCTTTCATATTTTGCTGTTATACCAATTGGCAATAATTCAATTTCTTTTACATCAACTTTTAAAATAAGCGCAACTAAAATATGTGACAACTCGTGCATAATGACAAATAAATAAAAATATGCAAAAGTCTCTATCTTTCCAATTGAAAACATATATGCACTCATTAAGATTAAATATATATGAATTTTTATACTCATTATAAAATGTCTTCAGGATTTACATATCTTCCGTCATATCTTATCTCAAAATGTACGTGTGGTCCTGTCGCATTTCCGGTCATCCCTACTTCTCCTATTTTTTCTCCTTGCTTTACATTTTGCCCCTTCTTAACATTTAATTTAGAACAATGAGCATACACCATTATGATATTATCTTTTTGTATCATAATACACTTACCATATCCACTTATAGTACTTGCTTCAATGACATTTCCATCTAGTGCTGCATATATTGCTGTACCTGTGTTTGCAGCTATATCTAAGCCAGTGTGATATGCACTTACAATTGGGTTATCATCAACTCTACAACCGAATTTTGATGTGATAGTTCCTTTTACAGGTGCCTTCACATTATAATTTTCTTTTATATACTTAGCGTCTTCCGAAAGTTGATTTATTCCTTCGACAGCTGTTTCATAAATTTGCTTTTCTCCACTGCCTACATTATCTCCACTATAATTGGTTAAAACATTTTCTCCAATCTGCACTTCTAAATTTGAATTACTTTGATTTATATCATTATCTCCGGATATTTCGCCAATAGCAAAATCCTTTTTAATCTCATCTATTTTTTGCATTGTAGTAGAAACTAAAACATCAAATGAAGTTCCATTTTCAATTTGATATTTTATCCAATTAGATGCCATATCCAAATCAAAAAATTTTATAATTAGTACCGCAATTAAAATTGACATTGATGCGATTATTTCATTATAAAATATTTTTGAAAACCCATTTCTTGTTTTTGTTTGCACTTCTGACTTTATATTACTTCGTCTGTAACTAGCTCTATCTATAATCGTTTCCATATCTATCGCCTCCTAGTTACAATTATATGCTTGACCTCAATTTTTATGTTCGGATAAATAAAAGTGAAAGCAAATAACAAACTATAACAGCTGAAACCGTTATCAATATAGCCTTAATCTTTTTATTTCTAAAATTTAATTTTTCAGTTTCATTTTCATATTCATAGTCATAATCAGATACATCGTCCATATAGTCATTTAGCAAACTTTCAGCCTCATTTTCTATTATTTCCTTTCTCTTCTTTTTTAGCTTTTCATTACTTGCATCAATATCCGTTTTTAGTATAAAAATAGCCTCTTCAATAAGATTTGATGGTATATCCTTTATACAAATAACTTTCTTGTTTGTGTTTGTTATCATATACTCACTTTTCCCCTTTCGCTCACAGCTTTTATATGATAATTTTTTCCAAGTTTTATTTTTATATACGTTCAAATATGAAAAACAAATAAAGCCCCACTTTCAAAATTAAATCAATTATTAGATTTTATTCTATAATAATATAATTCATTTTAAAAGTGAGACTTTAAAATTATTCTAATCTTTATATTCTTGCAAATCTCTTTGCAATTCTTTCTTTGCCCATAAGTTTTAGTATTTCATACAAGTCTGGTGTATTTTTCCTTCCTGTTAATGCAACTCTTATAACTGTACTTACATCGCCAACATGACCTCTAAAGTTTTCAGGATTTTTCTTGTATTCTTTTACTTCTCTTGCATAGCCATATTTTTCAGATAAATCTTTAATTTTGTTGAACCAAGTGTCTTTATCATCATTTTCATCATACATATTCAAATACTCTGCAAGTAAAGTTTTTATTTCTTCTTTATCAGTTATGTTTTGCCACTCATCTTGATGAGGTTTTGTAAAGAATACTTCATCATATAAATACTCTAAGTTTTCTCTCAAATCAGACCATTTTGAAATATCTTTTCTTATTTTTGTTCCTGTTCTTTCAATATTCAAAATGCCGATTGTAAAGTCTTTATGAGCTTTCATAAGTTCTGCTAAATCTTTGTCAAACTCTTCTGCCCATTCTAGGCCATCATTATAAACTTCTTCCGCTGTGAAGTTAGCAATTGTATTTTTAGAAACGTCTGCAAGTTTTACCAGATCAAACATTGCACCACTTACACTTATCTTTTCAGGAGATATAACAAAATCATAGCTGGATGCTTTTGGATTTTCTCTTCTCCAAGTTTCGTAATTTGAATTTAATATATTTAACAAGTAATCTAAAACTGCCTCTTTTGGTATTCCATTTTCTTTATAATAACTTGCAGCAGCCTCAGGATCTTTTCTCTTACTAATCTTTCTTTTACTACCATTATCATCTTTCATAATTGTTGGCATATGAACATATGTAGGTATTTCAAAGCCCAACATTTCAAATAATTGTAAATGTAAAGGAACTGATGAAAGCCATTCTTCTCCTCTTATAACGTGTGTAGTTCTCATTAGATGATCATCAATTGCATGTGCAAAGTGATATGTTGGCAATCCATCTGACTTAATAATTACTATGTCCTGGTCATTTTCAGGAAATTCAATAGTTCCTCTTATTAAATCTGTGTATCTTACCTTTTTATTTGGATTACCTGGTGATTTTAGCCTAACAATAAACTTCTCACCATTTTTAATTCTCTCTATCATTTGAGCTTCACTCATTGTTCTGCACTTTGCAAATTGTCCATAATACCCAGGTCTTATTTTTAACTTTTCTTGCTTTTCTCTTATTTCATTCAACTCATCTTCTGTGCAAAAACAAGGATATGCTAATCCTTTTTCAATTAGAGACTTAGCAAAAGCTTGATATATCTCTTTTCTTTTGCTTTGAATATATGGTCCATAATCTCCTGTTTCATTAGTTTCGTCAGTTGGTCCTTCATCAAACTTAACATCAAAAACTTTCAAGCCATTTATAATAAGTTGTATACCATTTTCAACTTCTCTTTTTCCATCTGTATCTTCAATTCTTAAATAGTACACACCACCTGTTTGCTTTGCAAAACGGCTAGCGAAATTTGCCGTAAACAAAGAACCAATATGTATAAATCCTGTTGGGCTAGGTGCAAATCTTGTTACAACAGCTCCATCCTTTAAATTTCTTTTTGGATATAATTTCTCATAATATTCTGGTGTTTTATCTATATTAGGAAAAACTAAATCTGCTAATTCTTTACTCATTACATATTCCTCCTCGTATAATATGTTTATAAGCTCAAAATAAATCATATAAACATACACTTCTTTTTAAGAATTTCAAACTCTTAAAACATTATTCTTTTTTAGATAATTTATATGCTACATAAAAGCCAGCAATAAATGTTAATATTGCAACAATTACAGTTACAATTGTAGTCGTTGAATAATCAACACCATACAACATTGCAAAAGGTGAAGTAATCACAAGAGCTATTATACCCCAAATTGTTGTGTTTGGATACTTTTGTAGCAATTTTTCTATAATCTTTGACGCAACTAAAATTCCAATTAAAACTCCAATACCAAATGGCACTAATATTTCAAACTCATGGAATATAGCCATAAAATCGAACTTCATAACAGACTTAACACATACATTCACAGAATGTAAAATTGTCTCATAATATCCAAGCATCATAAGCACCATAGAACCACTAACACCTGGCACAACCATACTAACAGCCGAAATAATTCCAAGTCCAAACATCAATAATACTGACATAAGACTAAATCCAACCGTATGACCAACATCTACAATTTGAGAACTCATAATTGTTGGTACAATTATAACCAAAGCAAAAAGTATAAAAGAAACAAGATGTGTCCATTTAAACTTTTCATTTTTAACTCTGCCATATATTGCAGGTAGTCCTCCTATAACAAGCCCAATAAAAGCTGTAATTGTTGGAATAGAAAACTTGGCAAGTAGCCATTCAATGGCAAATGCAAGCCCTGCAATTCCTATAACCGCACCTAAAATATAAGGAAACAATGTTTTCAAACTTTGCTTAAACTCTTTTCTAAAATTATTTATAGCATAAAGTATTTTTTCATAAATACCAAGTGATAGTGCAATAGTTCCACCACTCACACCTGGAATAACGTTTGCAACGCCTATTAAAATTCCTCTTAAAATATCTTTCAAATAGCTCATAAATTACCCTCCATACCTTAAATTTATTTATAAAGCAAAAATTATTTACTCATATGTTTTTATGAAAGACAGAATTTATTATTTTCTGTCTTTCATTTATTACAAATATAAGCCGTATATTTTTATTACTCGTTTATTTCAGATATGATTGGTATAATCATAGGATTTCTTCTTGTTTTCGAGAACACAAAGTCGTGAACAGTATCTCTTATAGTATTCTTGATTGTACTCCAATCTTTAATTCCACTAGCTTGGATCTTTTCAATATCCTTCAAAATTTCTCTACGCATTCCAACCATCAAATCTTCAGATTCTCTAACGTAAACGAAACCTCTTGATATAACGTCTGGTCCAGCCATAACTTTTCCTGTTTTATCGTCCATTGCAATAACAACAATTATTAAACCATCTTGTGATAAATGTTGTCTATCTCTTAAAACAATATTTCCAACATCACCAACGCCAAGTCCATCAACTAAAATTTGACCAGCTGGAACAGTACCAGTTACTTTACAGAAATTCTTGTCTAATTCCAAAACTTTTCCGTTTGCTAGCATAACTACATTTTCAGGATCAACACCAACTTTAACAGCTGTTGCTGCGTGAGCTTGTAGATGTCTAAACTCGCCGTGTACAGGAATAAAATACTTAGGCTTTACAAGCGAAATCATAAGTTTTTGTTCTTCCTGACAAGCGTGTCCAGAAACGTGAATATCCTTTAATGTGTGATAAATAACCTCTGCACCAATTTTAAATAAATCGTCAATAACATTTGAAACTAACTTTTCATTACCTGGAATTGGAGTTGCAGAAATTATTACTAAGTCTTGATTATTTATAGTAACTTTTCTGTGAGTACCAGATGCCATTCTTGAAAGTCCAGACATTTCCTCACCTTGGCTACCAGTTGTAATCAAAGTTAATCTTTCTGGTGCATAACTATCAATATCATCAATATCAATAAGTACACCTTCTGGAATATCCAAATAACCAAGCTCAATCGCAACATTCATAACGTTTTCCATACTTCTACCACAAATTGCAACTTTTCTATTATTTTTCATAGCTGAATTAACAATTTGTTGAACTCTGTGAATATTTGAAGCAAATGTTGCAACAATTATTCTCTTTTGGCAACCTGCAAAAATCCCATCAAATACTTTACCAACACTACTCTCAGACATTGTGTATCCTGGTCTTTCAGAGTTTGTACTATCTGACATAAGTGCTAAAACTCCTTTTTTACCAAGCTCTGCAAATCTAGCAAGGTCAATCAAATTACCATCAATTGGAGTGTAATCAACTTTAAAGTCACCAGTATGAACAACTGTGCCAACTGGTGTTGTTATTGCAAGTGCAACTGAATCAGCAATACTATGATTTACTCTTATGAATTCAATTTTAAAATTGCCAAGAGTAATTATATCTCCTGCTTTTACACACTTCATAGTAGTGCTTCTAACAAGCTTATGTTCCTCTAATTTATTCTTAATCAACCCTAATGTTAATCTAGTTGCATATATAGGAACATTCAATTCTTTCAAAACATATGGAATTGAACCAATATGATCTTCGTGACCGTGAGTAATTACCATAGCTTTAAGCTTTTCCTTATTTTTAGTTAAGTAAGTAAAGTCTGGTATAACAAGGTCTACACCAAGCATTTCATCTTCTGGAAATGCAACACCACAGTCAACAAGAATCATCTCGTTGCCATATTCAAAAACAGTCATATTTTTGCCAATTTCTTCAAGACCACCTAAAGGAATAATTTTTAATCTTTCACGTGCTATTTTTATTCCTTTCGAAGTTTTAAGTTCGTTAACATTAGCAGCTTTCTCACTATTTTCGCCACTTTCTTTTTTACCAATTCTTCTTGGCTTTCTAAAAGGCTTCTTAACCTCTTTATCAGGAGTAGCCTCTGTTTCTACTACAACTCCACTATTTTCTTGCGTAGCAACATTATTCTTCTTAGGACTTCTATTTCTAAGATTTTTTCTGTATGGTCTAGCTTTTCTAACCACATTATCATTTGTTTTCACTTCAACATTATTTTCTTTCTTAATTTCATTAGTTTTTAATTCTTCTGTCAAAAAAATTTCTCCTTTCATTTTTAATATTTATGATATTCTCTCATACTTCATTTTAGGATTTTTCTCCATAACATCAAGCCAATAGTACAAATCACATTCAACAATCTTTCCACCGCCAGTTGCTCTAACCCTTGGAAGAGCTAACAAATTAACCTTTTCATTTGTCACAGGCAAAGCGGGATTTGCTCCAACAAGAAGCAAAACTTTATTATCATATGCTTGACCGTCATATTCACCTTTGGCTATGTATGATTTATAATCTTTCGATGAAATTCCATAAGGTAATGCAAGGGCTGTTATCTCATACCCATCAACTAATTTTCTAACCATATTGGCAATTGTACCAACTTCTTTTTGTATAGTGTCAACCGAAGCTTTGCTAAAATTAACGTGAGAACTCGTGTGATTCCCTATTTCAAAGCCTCTATCTACTAAATATTTCAATCTCTCTTCGTTTGTACCTTCGCCTGCAAAAAATGTTGAATTTATAAAGAAAGTACCATTCAAACCAAACTCAGGATACTCGCTATAAAACCTCTCCATAATTCCAACAGCAGACTTAGGATTTGCAACTAATTCGCCATCATCATTTCTAATAAGATTAAATTGACCTTTTGACCCGTCATCAAAAGTAAGTACAATAGGTGTACAACCAACTGGAACCTTCATACTATTATTTAAATAGTCATTCAATGAAACAGTGCGATAATTATGATCATATAAATATTTCAAATCATTATAAAAATTATCATAAGAACGAGTCCACTCATCCAAATCACTATCAGCAAACCTATGGAACATAGCTATAATTATCTTGCCAGATTCATTGTACACAAAGTTTTCAATAACTTCTTCATTATTATTAGTTTCAACATCACCAGATGAAGCAACCTCCCCACTTGGTTCTTCATATTCGCCCGATTTATCGAAACTATTTTCTTGATTATTCATAGTCTGTCTATCTTTCAAAGAATTATTACTCACATCTATAAATAACCTTCCGCTCTTGCAACCAACGAAAATGAGTATAACATAAACAACTAAAATTGTCAACATAATGGTTTTTTTCATAAAATCTCCTCCGTTTCATCACAAATATTTTATCACTTTGTATTAAATTATGGTAGTAATGATTAAGCAAAATTTAAAGCAGCTTAGTTTGACATAATATTTAAAATAAAGTATAATTATATTAGTGTAAAAATTATAAAACAAAGGAGGAATTATTATGCAAGAAGTTTATTCACCAATAAACGAAGAAAAGAAAGTATTAGACTTTTCAACAATAATGCAAAAAGTATATTTTTTAATGGCAGCAGGATTAGCGGTAACTGGAATCACAGCACTAATAACCACAAACAATCTAAATTTATTGTTATTCTCATTCCAGCATATTGGGTTTTTAGCAATAGCAGAAATCGTTTTAGTTTTACTTTTAAGCACAAGAGTTGAAAAAATGGGAAAAGCAGCTTGTTCAATTGCATTCTTTGCATACGCAATAATAAATGGAATTACATTGGCACCAATATTCTTGTTATACACAGAATCCTCAATAGCAACAACATTCCTAATAACAGCAAGTATGTTTGTAGCATCGGCAATGTATGGAAAAACAACTAAAAAAGACATAACATCACTCGGAAATTATCTTGTTATGGGACTTTGGGGAATAATAATAGCTGGAATTGTAAATATACTAATAAGAAGCAATCTGCTAGAATTTGCGATATCAGTAGTTGGAGTTGTTCTATTCATTATGCTAATCGCAGTTGATGTAAAAACAATACATCAATTTTCACGTGACATTGAAAGAACAGGCTTAGGATACAGCGACGACGAAAAAATAGCCAAAGTATCAATAATGGGAGCACTTACATTATATCTAGACTTTATAAATCTATTCCTTAAATTATTAAGATTTTTTGGTAAGAGAAGAGACTAATAGAAGCTAAACAAATCCCGCTAGGTACAGCAGTGACCGTGCCTAACGGGATTTTATTTTAGTGCAAAATTAAGAAGATTTTCTATCTTTCATCAATAGCTTGTTGCTTATCACCAGCAATAGTTTTGCTTTTCTCATTTATAATGCTCTTGGCTTTACTAACCATCGGAGTTTCTTTATATCTAGTTTTTTCTACATCTTGTACCATATTTCTCATATCATAAGGAATACCTATATCTTGTATGAAATCATTTTGTATTAAGTCAGGAAACATATATGGATTACTCATATCTATATTATCTAATGTTTCATAACCAGGAACTCCGGGAAAAACTCGACCAATAGTTTTTCCATTTTTATCATACGAGTAATCTGCCAACATATTTCCATCCCTATCATATCTAGTAAGTACAACCCCTTCATTAGTTTGTTTCATAGAGAAACAAGGAATACCATTAACCTTTTTAATATAGCTTACTTCATTCACGCCAATTGGATTTATTTCCTCTTCCACTTCCAAATCATTATTAAACTTTGAAATATTTTTTGTTGAAATCCTACCAAATCCATCTTTTATTTCATGGTGTTCAAATGTTCCAACCTTTTTTCCTTCGAAATTCATAGGACCTTCTTCCCTGGTAGCCACACCACCCAATATAGCTTTAGTTTCAAAAAGAGTTCCCTTAGCACCTTTTTCGATAGAATGAACCAATTTACCGCGCTTGTTAAGTTCAACCGAAAGAATTCTTGCAGTTCTATCGCAAATTGCCCATATTTCTTTATTACCTTTTTCATTACTACGAATTTCAAATGATATTGTATGTCCACCAACTTCTATACTATCAATATTCATAAATACCCCTTCACAATTAAATTATCTAGAATAATTCTAGCATTTTGCAGATGCTATGTCAAATTGGGCACTATATTACAAAATCTCATTATCATCATAGCAACTTCCGCTCTTGTTGCAACTCCCTGTGGAGCAAGTATTGAATTTGTTCTTCCTGTTATAATACCTCTTTTTATAGCCCATCCGAATGCATCTCTTGCATAATCACTTATCATTTCGTTATCATCATAATCCGATAAACTTACGTTTTCTTCTTCTACGATTCCATTTTCTTTTTCATACCTATATAGCATTACTACTAATTGTTCTCTTGTAATATTATTTTGAGGTGCAAATTTACTTTCTGTCACTCCATTGATAATTCCATTTTCTGTTGCCCACATAACAGCATTTGAATAGTATTGTTCACTTGAAATGTCACTAAATTTTAATTCACTATTCAAAGCCTTCACTTCTCCTGCAAGCCTATTTAATACTGTTACAATCATTGCTCTATTCATATTAACATTTGGGCCAAAATCTTTTTCAGTAACGCCTTTAAAAGCGCCTATTTTGCTAACAAATTCAACAGCTTGATAGTACCAATCTTTTTCACTTAAATCTTCATATGGGTTATTCCACTTTTCTTCCACCGTTCCAATTTTTGCAAATTCTGCTTCTATTGTAACATCCTCTCCTAAGCTTTCTAATGTATATGTTGAAACAGCACCGATGCTTTTTCCATTTACTTTTACATCGACTATTAAATAACCATCATCTGGGGTTATTTTGCATATTTTACTTCCGCCTTTTTCATTTTTAACGCTTATGTTTCCACCTGCTGTTTTATTTACTTTCAATGTATATTTTGAACCAGATACAGATGAACCACCACCGCCAAAGCCACCACCTGATGGTTTAGTTGGCGTACTATCAATAATCTGCCACTCAATAGAAAATTCATCTACATACTCAACACTATTGTCTTCACTTTTCCAAATGCATATTTTTTGGCACCTTTCAAGATCTTTTACTGAAATTTTTAATATATAAGTTCCTGGTTTAGTAGCGGTATTACCTGAAATATTAAGTAAGTCTTCATATACATAATTTTCAAAGATTTCTGACATATCAATTTTTTGTTCCTTACCATTATATATCTTATTTAACTTTTTTTGACTTGGATTATATATACTAGGAGAATTTTTCATTATTTTCCAACTTATTTTTTGATTCTTAGTTGTATTATTATAAACTCCTGTATCAATTCTTACTTTCCATTCAAAATTATTCGGATCATTTAATGATAATTCTACATAATACGTTCCAACTTCTCTTTGTTTCTCTCCATAAGAAATTGTATAATATTTTGATATATCTTCAATAGGATATGTAGTTTTACCGATGTTTATAAAACCTTTATTATTCCTAAAGAATTCAAATGTATGTTCTTGATTATCATAAACATATCCTCTTCCACTTACGTGCGATATATCTATTTGTATCTTTTCTTTTAACTGTAAATCTTTTTCAATACTCCACTTCACATCTTGTATATCACTAGTACCTGTATCCCAAATATAATTTTTTGTATCCTTTAATGATACTTTGGCTGTGTAGTCACCTATTTCTATTGATTTATTTCCAGTTATGTTCATTATTTTTTCATCAAATCCAATCAAATTTGCCTCTTTTTCGTTTCCATCATATATAGCAGGAAGTAATTGTTGTGGACACTCCAAAGATAAAGGAACAATCTTCCAAGTATATATTTTATCTTCGTTAGTGCCATCCGCCCATTGATTATTTAGTTTATCTTTTAATGAAAAAGTTATTTCATACGTTCCTACTTCATTTGCATTTGAATACTTAACACTGCAATAATCCGTGTCAGCTTTATATTTAGGAATTATAGTTTCACCATAATTATACCTATATTCTGTTCTTAATAGTTCTGGCAATTCCACTAATTCATTTTTTAATATTTCCCATTCTAGCCTTACAACATATGATGATGTAACATTATTTTTTTCATCATACACCATTATTTTGTCACTATTTTTATCATCATTCACGTAGATTGTCATTTCATATTTTCCAATATTTTTAGCAGTGTTTCCAGTAATGGCAATAAGGTTTTTGGTTGGCAAAATCCCCATAATTTCTTCTAATTCTATGGTTTGATCTTTTCCATCATATACCCTATACAATTTTCGCTGGCTGCTTTTATAAATTGTTGGAATATACTTCATTATTTCCCATTCAATTTTTTGATTTTGATTTGTATAAATAGTTTCACCTTTATTCTTTACTTTCCACTCTGTGTGTATCTTATCTTTTAATTCAACAGTTGCCTCATATTTACCAGCTTCTATCCCTTTATCACTATCGATAACTTTGAACTCATTTTCATTATCACTTTTAGCCTCAATTTCATTTCCATTAAAGTAGTATTCAAGAATTGGAAGCTCTTTTCGTATCTTGGTTATCTCCCACACAACTTCTTGGTCATCTGTGGTATAAATATACTCATTTTTAGCAGTATCATATACTTTCCACATATAATTTTTCTTGTCTTTTATAGAAAAAACGATTGTATACAAACCAATATACTTAGCTGTTTTTTGAGATACAGAAATTTTATCCATATCATTTTCACTTACTATTTCACTCAGCAACAGTTCTTGCTCTTTTCCATCTTTATCATATTCACTCGAAAAATTTCTCTTATCTGATATACAAATCTTACTTTTTTCGATTTCATATTCTATTGCCAAACTATCTTCCTCTGTATTAAAAATATAATTATTTTCATCTCTAATAGAAATTATTGCCGTATATGTTCCAGCATCTATTGCAGTATTCCCAATCATTATACAAGCTTTTTTAGCGTCTTCTAAACTAGATTCTTTAAATATATCTTCTAATTTTAATTTCTTCTCCTCACCTGTATATTCACCAAGTTGCAATTTTCTCTGACTAGAAGAATATAGTCTATTTAAAATCTCTATTTTTCTTTTTACTATCTCCCATTCCACATCTTGATCTTCAACAGTTTCAATTCCATTAAATGAAATTCCACTTTCATTATATACTGGTATATACCAAGCATAGTTTTCTTTATCTTTAAGTGAAAGTGTAGCTGAATATTTACCAGAATCTAAACCTACTTCACTATCAACCACTTCAATTTTATCTTCAAGTTTTTGATCCAAAACAAGTTTCATTTCTTTACCTGTATATTCAATACTAATTTTAGGTATTCTCACTTTTTGCCTTATTATACTCCATTCAATATCTTGGTCTTCTGTCGTATAAGTGTAAGTCTTATTATCCCCATTATAAACTTTCCATTCATAATGTTCTTTATCCTTCAAAGACAATATAGCATTATATGTACCTATATCTTTTTCTTTTTCACTTGTAATATTAACTTCATCCGCATACGCATAGAAATCCAATCTAGGTGTTATTTCTTTACCCGTATATTCAAATTCCAAATTAGGAATTCTAAGTTTTCTCGTTGTTATTTCCCATTCAACTTCTTGATTTTCTGTTGTATAAGTATAAATGCTATTAGTCTCATCATATATTTCCCATTCAAAATTTTCTTTATCTTTTAACTCAAATGTTATAGTATATTTTCCGATTTCCTTTGCTATGTTTCCTGACACTTCCATCAATTCGCTATCAAACCCAATTAACGTTGGCGATTGAAGTCCTTCAATATACTCTAATGAAGTATTTCTCACTCTTGGGACTTGTAATTCTTCTTTTTCACTCGCAAAACATTTTCCACTACCAGCAATTAACAAAATAATTGCTAACGTTAACATTATCTTAACCTTTTTCACATAGATTCCTCCTTAAATTCTGATAATATTTCTTAATTTTCACAAATTATATTTTTGCTTTTTTCTATAATATTCAACATATCATTCGAAAGTTTTATCTCTGGTATGTGCTTAACTTTGTACGCTAGTGGATTAGTATTAGTTAGCAGCTCACTAATCAATTGCTCGACATATATAATTTTATTTGCATACTCATAAACTTTATTTTTGTCATTATTTTCTTGATAATAATTTAATGCTTCATTTAAAAGTACAATGTACTCTTCATAAATTTCAATATCATACTTATTAAGCTTTACTCTCTTCAAGGCACATACGCTTGCATTATCATAATCTTTTTCGCCCACATAGTAATTTTCTAGTGCTTCGTAACCCCCACTAATATTCTTATTGTACTTTAAACATCTTTTACCAAGTTTCAACTGCATTTCTGCGTTTGTTGAACTGTATAATTCTTCTTGTATTGCATCAGTGTAAAATGGAATTACAACACTTGCAAAACCATATCCACCACAAGAAAATATCAACGTGCCAATATGAAAAACATAGTTTATTGCAATTATCAGCTTAACCATATTTCTTTTCACAATGTCAAAAACGTATTCTTTTGTTTCATAATGTGCCATTCCAAGTATAATTGCTACAAAAAATAAGTATTCTAAATCAATGTCAATCATAGAGTGACCTAAAATAAGTATTATCAACATTCGATTAAACGAACTTTGTCCTTTTTGAAAAAATATTAAACATACTAAAAGTATTATCGAAATTGTTGGAACAACTCCTACATCTAGCAAATATTGCAATATTGAATTATGAACATATTTTGTATCATAAATAGCAGTTTTTTCAGTTGCCTGAGCATAATACCAACCCATATATCCGTAACCATAAGGCTTTTCTACAACCATTTTTAAAGCATCTGAATAATATAATAGCCTTGTAAGGAACTCACTGCTTTGAAACATTTCACTATTTATCCTCTTTTCAAATTTCAAAAATTTATTCATTCCCACAAAAATCAAACAAAAACATAAAATCAACGCAATTATTCGTTTTCTATTTTTCATCTCACTTGTTATAAATATTTCTACAAACATAAATAAAATAGTCAATAATATTATTGCTCTGCTATTTGTTAGCAAAATACCTACCAAAATAATTATACTCATACACAGTCGATTTCCACGAATTTCTCCTTTTTGCAATAATATTAGCAAACTAACCAAAAGGAATAATCCGTAACTGTTAGCATATAAAAACAAACCTTGTAATCTACCATTTAAAAAGAATAATTCACTAGAAATAATGGCAAATATAATGCTAAGAATCACAGACACAGTTGCCGAATAAGGCAATAGCCTAAATTTATCAACAGCGTCAATATAATTATTATTTTGAACCATCAATACTATAAAATTAGCTAAAAATAAAGATTTTATAAATCCAATTATAGTCATTCCTCTGTCTACGGCCCAAAAATCAACTACAATAAAGCTAATATTATATAAAAGCAGTAACACTATATATATTCCAATAGGAAAAACAATCTTTTTACGTTTCTTGCATATAAAATAAATACATATCAATGAAAATAATGACAAAAATATAGCAGACGTAGCACTTTCTGCACCGCCCTAAAAGTGGCATAAGAAATATCAATACGTCAAAACAACTTAACTTATTGCTAACCTTTACTTTTTTCATTTTTCACCTCCTTACATTTTCAACTATTTTCTAACTAATATTACCACAATTTTCATATTTTGTACACACATTTGTGTACTTATTTTATTTCTTATTTTGTGTACACTATGTAATAAGAGGTGGCGTATGAAAAAATTAGAGATAAAAAAACATTCAAAAGCAAATGATACAATAACGAGAACAATTCGCATAAGCGGCGATACATTTGATAAGATTGCGGAACTCGCAGAAAAAAATGGATTAAGTTTCAATAGTGTTGTAAATCAAATTATCGAATACGGTCTCGAAAATATACAAGAATAAAAAACGACTTTTATAACAATTAAGCTATAAAAGTCATTTTTAAAATTTATATGATAACTATTTTAAACGCATTAAGTAAAATTTTAAAAAATATCAATACCGAAGTATTGACATTTTATGTTACTATAGTATAATTAAATTAAAGATGAGGTTTTGGTCACAATGTGACTTGCCCCGATTGTGTAAAAAATCACTCAACCTTGGCAAATTGGATAGAGTGATTTTTTTATGCTATTTCTTCTTATTGATTAGTATCTTTAAGAAGGATGCTATGAGTAGAACTTTAATTGCAAATAATATGTAATCGTTTTCTATCATCGGCATCACCTCCCTTTTCATTTTGAAAATAAAAAGGGCAAATCACATCATATCCGAACAACCTCATCATTAGTAGTCTACATTATATGTGTTTCATTGTCAACAAAAAATACAAACTTATTACTTTTCAATTATATAAAAATGAGCAGTAGAATTAAACTCTACTGCCCACTTTTATTTTTAAACATTATTTTCAATATTTTGTACAACACCAATTCTTTTTTGACATATCGCATCAAGTAAAAGCTCAACTATTTCATTATTTCGTCTAGCTAAAGCTAAATATAGTGCATGATAATTATCTGCGGCTGGATTTGCGCCAACACCAAGAAGTAATTTTATAATCTCCACATGTCCTCCATATGCCGCCAACCTAAGACAATATCCTTCATCCAATTCGCTATCATAAGTCCTTGCGCCATTGTCAATCAATAGTTTTACAATATCGGTATGACCATTTCTTGATGCTAGTTCTAATGGATAGTTTCGATTTTCAATAATATCTGCTCCCTTAGAAACAAGCAACTCCACCAATTCCGTGTGTCCATTTTCTGCTGCCCATGAAATTGCATTATCCGGAACCAATCCATTTTTAATACTTTCCAATAAACCTTTTTTAGTGAAAGTGTCTTTTGAAACAATAG
The DNA here is from genome assembly GCA_934132775.1 of uncultured Clostridia bacterium. Classification (GTDB taxonomy): domain Bacteria; phylum Bacillota; class Clostridia; order TANB77; family UBA1234; genus UBA1234. The sequence continues at coordinate 20,624 of CAKPAA010000003.1, forward strand.
TAACAATCTCTTTCTTTCCGTTCATGGTAAATTTTCCTCCTTTTTAATTGTAAAGGAATGTTCAATAGTTACACATTTGCTGTAGTATATCATAGATTTTTATCACTGTAAACTAAATTACACCAAATATCAAAGACAAATAACAAGTAAGATTTTACAAAAATATCAATACCGAAGTATTGACATTTTATGTTACTATAGTATAATTAAATTAAAGATGAGGTTTTGGTCACAATGTGACTTGCCCCGATTGTGTAAAAAATCACTCAACCTTGGCAAATTGGATAGAGTGATTTTTTTATGCTATTTCTTCTTATTGATTAGTATCTTTAAGAAGGATGCTATGAGTAGAACTTTAATTGCAAATAATATGTAATCGTTTTCTATCATCGGCATCACCTCCCTTTTCATTTTGAAAATAAAAAGGGCAAATCACATCATATCCGAACAACCTCATCATTAGTAGTCCACAGCATATGTGTTTCATTGTCAATATTGCTAACATTATATTTTCAAAATTTTAACCTCACAATATTCTATGAAATCGTCTATATCATAATCAATTTGTAACATAAAAAAACTTCTCCCCTTTACTTAAAATTTGTTTTTGACTTGTAAAACAAAATTCTTAAATAAATTGGAAAAGTTTTTTGTTTTCCTACCCAATAAATTATAAAAGTTTATAGGTTTTGACATTTTATATTTATTGGTTTCATTGCGAATTTTTATATGTATTTTTATAAACTTTATAGGTTTATTAAATCTTGTAATTCTTCTCACACAAGCATTATGCTGATTTCATTTCAAGTCTTAGCTTATCTGCTATCATTGCTATGAACTCTGAATTTGTTGGCTTGCCTTTGGTTGCTGATATTGTGTTTCCGAACATTTCGTTATTGGTATCCATACTTCCACGTGTCCACGCTACTTCTATTGCATGACGTATTGCTCTTTCTACACGTGATGGAGTTGTTTTGAATTTCTTTGCAAGTGTTGGATATAATTGTTTTGTAACTGAGTTTATTACATCTATATCATTTACAGCTAACGTTATTGCTTCTCTTATGTATTGATATCCTTTTATGTGTGCTGGTACTCCAACTTCGTGAATTATATTTGTTATCGATGATTCTAAATCTTCTCTTCCTTGTGGCATATAACTCATTTTTCTTAGTGGTATTCCGAACGCTTTTGGAGCTTCCACCATTCCGTTCTTTATTTCTCTTAGCCTTTTTGCTAGTAGTTCCAAATCAAATGGCTTTAACATATAGTATTGTGCACCTAGCATAACTGTTCTTTGCGTTATGACGTCTTGACCTATTGCTGAAAGCATTATGAATTGTGTTTTTAATTTTTTGGGCATTGCATTTAATTTTTCTAGTACTCCTATACCATCTAGTTGAGGCATTATTACGTCTAAAAGTGCTACATCTGGCTCTTTTTCAACTAACATCTTAACGGCTTCTTCTCCATCTTTGGCTATATCTATTACTTCAATATCTTCCTTTTTGTTTAAAAAATTCTTTACTATTTGAGCGAATTCAATGTTGTCATCGGCAATTACTACTTTGATTTTTTCTTGCATTGTTCAAATCCTCCTAACATTTTACGGCTTATTTTAGCTTTTTTCGCTCGCTAAATAAGCTGTTTTTTCACTACACTCAAAGTATACTACCAATATTTGGAAAAAGCAATATTTATTTGTAATTTTTTACCATTTATTTGTGATAATATGTTCCTTTCAATTTTACTTTAGCAGTTCCTTCAGTTTTTTCAATTATTTTGTCTGTTATGTTTTGTGATTTTTCTGTATCTACTATTATACTTATAGATACTTTTTCTGAGAAACTAATTTGGCTTATGTGTATTCTTTCAGTTTTAAAGTAGTGTTGTAAAATGTTATTAAAGTTGTAATCAACTGTAATTTCGTATTCGTTGCTCAATTTCATTTCTATTTTTTTCGCTAAAGATATGGCTTGTTTTGCCGCCGTGCTATACGCACGAACTAGGCCTCCCGTACCTAATAAGATACCTCCAAAATAACGAGTAACAATAACTAATACGTTTTGTAGGTTTTCGCCTCTTAATATATCTAATATTGGTATTCCCGCCGTTCCGCTAGGTTCACCATCATCACTGCATCTTTCTAGTACATTTGCTATTCTGTAGGCAAATACATTATGTCTTGCTTCTCTGTGCATTTTTCTTGTTTTTTCAATTATTCTTATTGCTTCTGCTTCATTTTCGACATTTACAAGTAGTGCTATAAATCTTGATTTTTTTTCTATTATTTCCGATGTGTATTCTTGCTCATCTATTGTGTAAAAAGCATTTAACATATGTATTTCTCCCCCGCAATTTCTTATTTTATATCCATAATTCGTGTTTTTTCAAGCTTTTTCGTTCGTCATTTTTCGACATTCTTTGCTGCTAAATATGCTGTGCTAAAAGCAATTTGTAAATTAAATCCGCCTGTATATGCATCTACATCTATTATTTCACCAGCAAAGAATAGTCCATTAACTAGCTTTGATTCCATTGTTGAAGAGTTTATTTCTTTGATATTTATTCCTCCTGCTGTTATTATTGCTTCATCTATTGTCCTAAAACCTTTTATCTTGAACTCTAATTTTTTTAGTGTTTCAGCTAGTTTTCTTCGCTCTTCTTTTGTTATTTGGTCTGTCTGCTTTTCTTCTGGTATATTTGATTTTTTTATGATGTAATTTATCATTTTGCATGGTAATAGGTCATTTAAAGAATTTTTGTATTGTTTTCTTGTATATTTTTCAAAGTCACGTTGTATTCTTGTTTCTAGTTTTTCAGCCGTTAGTGCTGGTTTTAGATCTATTTCCAAGGTTATTTCTTTGTTCTTTAATTTTTCGTCTACATTTTTTACCCTTAGCAAATGTGCGCTTGAACTTAATATTATCGGTCCTGAAACTCCAAAATGTGTGAACAACATTTCTCCAAAGTCTTCATACACTAATTTTTGTCCATCTTTTATCTTTATTGATACATTTTTTAATGAAAGTCCTTGCAAATCCACTATATCCTTTTCATATAGTTCTATTGGCACCAATGAAGCCTTTGGCTTAACAACTGTGTGACCTAACATCTCTGCCATTTTATATCCATCACCAGTTGAACCTGTTGTTGGATAACTTTTTCCACCAGTAGCTAATATAACTTTATCGCACAAATAGGTGTTGTCTGCTGTTTTTACTCCAACAACTTTTCCATCTTCCACAAGTATCTTTTCTACTCTTGAATTTACTATTACTTTAACTTTTCTTTTATCTAGTTCTTTTTTTAGTCTATCTATAACTTCCATAGCACTATCTGATACTGGAAATACTCTGTCTCCTCTTTCAACTTTTGTTTTTACGCCAATTTCATTGAAAAAGTCTATTGTATCTTGATTGGTAAACTGGCTAAATGCACTGTATAAAAATCTTCCATTTCCAGGTACGTTTTTTATAAAGTTGTCCATATCTGTTGCATTTGTGATGTTACATCTGCCTTTACCTGTTATTGAAAGTTTTCTACCTAAACTACGCATTTTTTCTAATATAGTAACTTTATTTCCATTTCGTGCTGACATTATTGCTGCCATCATTCCAGCAGCACCGCCACCGATTACAATAACATTCATTTTTTTCTCCTATATATTCATTCTTTTTACTGTTTCAATAATTGCCATTCTACCATAAGCATATGTAAGTCCACCTTGTAGGTAGCCAACATATGGTTCTCTTAGTGGTCCATCACAACTTAATTCTATTGACGAACCTGATGTAAAAGCTCCTGCCGCCATAATTATTTTGCTATCATATCCAGCCATATCACAAGGCTCTGGCGTTGCAAATGAGTCTACTGGCGAGTTTGCTTGTATTCCTTGGCAGAATTTTATTAGTTTTTCTGGACTACCAAACTTTATCATTTGAACTATGTCTGATCTTTTTTCATCATATTTAGGTGATACTTCGTATCCTAACTTTTCTAACAGTCTAGCTGCAAAAATATCTATTTTCTTACTTTCGCAAACTATATGTGGTGCCATAAATAATCCTTGCAAAGCTTTTCTATTAAAGTCAAATGTTGCACCACCCTCTTTGCCTAATCCAGGAGCACTATATCTATCACTTATTAAATCTATTAACTCTTTTTTTCCTACAATGTATCCACCTGTTGGTGCAATTCCACCACCCATATTTTTTATTAAAGAACCAACGGTCACATCTGCACCAATTTCAATTGGCTCTCTTTCTTCTGTAAATTCACCATAGCAGTTATCCACCATAACATACGTTTTATCGCAAGCTTCTTTCACTGTTTTTATAGCTTCTTCTAGTTCAGAAATTAAAAACGCATTTCTATATGCATAGCCTCTTGAACGTTGAATTATAACTAATTTAATATCTTTTTTTGATACTCTTTCTTTAATTTTTTCTAGGTCAAACTTATTATTTTCTAATAAATCTATTTGTTCATACTTAACTCCAAATGCTCTTAATGAACTTGGATTTTCTATAATTCCCAGTGTTTCATCCAAGGTATCATATGGTTTTCCATTTATGCTAAGCACGATGTCTCCTGGTCTTAATATTCCAAACATTGTTGTTGATATTGTGTGTGTACCTGAAATAAATTGCATTCTAACCAAAGCATCTTCTGCCTTATATATTTCGGCAAATATATTTTCTATTGTTTCTCTTCCAATGTCGTTATATCCATAACCTGTTGTTCCATTTAAATGTGCTTCACTAACTTGATTATGTTTAAAAGCTTCTAGCACTTTTTTGGAATTTTTGTACTCTATTTCGTTATTTATTTTAAATTGATTTTCAATATCTATATCTACTTGCTTTATAATCTCTTCTAAATTTTCCACTTGTTTCTTCCTTTCCTCTCGACACATTATATTATATTTTTCCATAATTTTCAAGTATTATGTCTACATATTTTGTTAAAGTTGCACAAAAAAAGTGGCAATTTGAAGCAAAACAAAAATTTCACCTCAAATTAACCACTTTTGCTTACTTAAAATTAGTCAGCAAAATCAAATTCGTCTTTTGTCTTTTCTTTGAATGCTTGGAATACTCTTTCAGCTTCGTCTTCATCTTCAAGACTAACGTAGCTTTCATCTTCTCCTTCGCCCTCAATTCTAAATATTACCACTTCGCCTTTTTCAGCTTCTTCAACTGGTAATAATACAACATACTCTGTTCCATCAAGTTCAACAACATCTAGGAATTCGAATTCAACCTCGTTTCCATCTTCATCATTTAAAATGATTTTATTGTCTAACTCATCGAATTCTTCGAATCCATCATTATTCATGTTCTCGTCCATATTTTTCTCCTTTCACACTCTTTAATTTCTATCTAGATACATCTGCAATATGTATTGAGCAGATATAGTATCTACTATTTTTTTCTTTCTGTCTTTCCCTATTGATAGTTCTTGCATCGTTCTATGTGCAGAAACTGTTGTAAGCCTTTCATCTATCTTTATAACTTCCAAATGAAATCTATTTTTTAATTTTTCTATAAATTTCTCTGTTTTTTCCACCCTGGGGCCTTTGCTAAAATTCATATTTAAAGGATACCCTATTACTATTTTTTCAACATTATATTCTTTAATTATTTCTTCTAATCGATTCAAAAGTTTCTTTTCATTTGTGCCGTGTTCTATCGATTCTAGCCCTTGGGCTGTTATCCCAAGCATATCTGAAAGTGCTACTCCAGTTCTTGCTTCACCATAGTCTAAACCCATTACTCTCATTTTTCTTCATTTACTCCAATATATTCTTTTACCAATTCTTCTAATAACTCATCTCTTTCTAATTGACGAATTAAACTTCTTGAATCTTTATAACTAGTAATATATGTTGGATCTCCTGACAAGATATATCCAACTATTTGATTTATTGGATTATATCCTTTCTCAACAAGAGCCTCATAAACTTGTCTTAATATCTGTTTTGAATTAGTTTTCTTTTCTTTTTCAACCTTGAAAAAAATTGTATTTTCTGAATCCATTTTTCTCCTCCTTTATCCAAACAGTCTCCTTGGTGCTTTGGCATTAGTTTGTGCACCACTCTTTGGAAATATTGCAGAACCTATCTCATCAATTGCTTGCATAAAGTCTGCTGAATATCCTTTATAATTTAAAACTCCACTGCATACAGAGTCAATATATTTAGCATAGTTGTTCAAATTGTATGGAACAATGTATGACATAACTCTGCTTGGTAAAACTGTATCATAGAACGACATACTAGGGTCACTGTAACTTGATAATGTTTGAATAACTTGTTTTTGTGTCAACGATGTTTTCACAAACTTATTTATTATTACTTTAATCTTTTTCATATCAAGTCCTCTGTTCTTTAATTCTCTTAAAAACAAAGTTGCATCTGGCATTTTTAATAAATCCAAATCTTGTACAAGATAGACCTCATTTGCTTGATCAAAATAATCAATTGGTGTTGTGAAATCTGCATCAACAATTGTTAAAGTACAATTTGCTCTTACGTTTTCTATTATAGCTTTATGCTTATATCCTCTTCTTGGATCTGTAAGTGAACCAGGAATTGTTGTATAAACTTTTAAATATCTACTATTCGTTTCAAGATAACAATCTTCACCATCCATTACCTTTTGCATACACTCTTCTGCTCTTCTTCTTAAAGTTCTATCATTTTGATTGTATAAATAGAACATACTTCTATCTCTTGTCATATCCAATATTGAAGTATTTATTTTAGCATTTGCCATTGAATGTGCAATTGCATTTACCATAAATGTCGTACCAACTTTATTGGCCCCAACTAAAACGACCATCTTTTTATAATCCGCCGGTGTAACTGTTGGCACACTTGGAGTGTTTGTATATTGTGGAACAGAATTATTAACCTCAGCAGCACTCGCCTTTAATTGATTTTGTGCATTTATAAGCTTTTCTTGCTCTTCTTTTAATCTTCTTTTTTCTTCTTCCAATTTGGCTTGTTCTTCTTTAATTCTTTTTTGCTCCATAGCAAGCTTTTCTTGTTCTTCTTTCATCTTCTTCTCTTCCTCTGAAATAGTAGCTACATTAGGCTTTGCGTTTGGAGTTTGAACATTATTTGACTTTAAGCCCTCTGGCTTGTCTACTTTTATATTTTTTAATGGTTCAACTTCTATTTTGTTTTCAACATTTGCTGGCTTATTTTCTATTGCTTTCTTTTCTTCTACCACTTGCTTTGTTTCAACTTGTGATTCATTTTTCGTTTCTAGATTTTTTTGAATTGCACTAGTAATATTTTCAGTTTTTTGAGGTGTTTGAGGTCTTTCAGGAGCATTCAGATTTGGTTTTACCTCAATTATAACATTTTCCTCTTTTTCCATTTGGGCTATGCGTGCCTTAGCAGCAAGTTCTGCATCTCTTTTAGCTTTTTCTATGTCTTCTATTTTTTCTTTTTCTTCTATTTTAGCAAGTTCTGCAAGCTTTTCCTGTTCTTTTTTATCAGCTTCTCTTCTTGCAGCCGCAATAGCATCAAGTTCTGCTTTATGCTTAACCTCAGCTTCTTTCTTAGCTTTTTCAGCAAGTTCTGCTTGTTCCCTTTCTTCTGCTTCTTTTCTAGCCTTCTCCGCAAGCTCTGCTTGTTTTCTTGCTTCTACCTCTCTTTTGGCCTTCTCTGCAAGTTCTGCTTGCTCTTTTGCTTCGGCCTCTGCTCTTGCCTTTTCAGCAAGTTTAGCTTGTTCTCTTGCCTCAGCTTCCGCTCTGGCTCTTGCTGCAAGCTCAGCCTGATTTCTTGCCTCAGCCTCTGCTTTTGCCTTAGCAGCTAGTTCAGCTTGTTCTTTAGCCTTAGCTTGTTCTTTTGCTTTTGCAAGTAGTTCAGACTGTTGTTCTTCAACATTACTGCTTAAATCAACTTGCCCTTTCGTTTCTATTATTCCACCAACCTGTGGAGGTGGAGTTGAATTTTGTGGCTTTGGTTCAGCTTTATTTTTTCTAAATGCACTAAACCAACCACTAATCTTAAGCTTAGACTCTTTTGCAGGCTGTGCCACTTGTTGTGCCTTTTGTTGTTGCTGTGGAGCGCTTTGCTCTGATCCACCAAGCAAATATTTATATCTTTCAGCTTGCGTTATAACATCTCTATACTGTTTTGGCAAAGTAGAAAGAATAATTTTTAATTGTGTTCTGCTATATTGTTCAGAAATACTATCAAAAGTTTCTACATATTTCTCAGGAGAATTTTTAATTCCCTCGTAGTAACTTAATATATTTCTCATCTGATGTTCATCAACCTCGTCGTCTCTTGTCATTGGAGTATCTACAATTGATGATGAATCTATATTTAAATATTGCTTTGCTTCTCTTTTAGTTTTTGGTTTCTTTATAATCTCACAAAGTGGATTTATATTTCTATCGTCGCCAAGAAGCAAATTATATATTCCTATGCTAAATAGTTTGTTTACAAAAGCATCGCCTTTTTCTCTTCTATCTGAGCATATAAATATAATATCTGAATCTTGAAGTTCATCAGTTATCTTGTCTATACTGTTAAACAAATATCTATCAATTTGTTCTAAGTCTCTTGCTCTAAATTGTTCTAACTCTTCATTTATAATAATTCTGTCATATGTTTTATCTCTTTTTACTTCCTCGATTAAAGCTTTAAAAAAGAATACATTCTTATATTCTAAAACTTCACCATATTTTTCATAATACCTATTAGCAACATTTGTTGACACTTGGTCATTTCCCATAGCGAAAAGTACTTTCATTATAATTCACCTTCCTAATTACGCTTTAGTATAAATTTACAACTAAACTTACTAATTAACCAAGAAAGCAGAAAATCAAAGATTTTCTGTTTTCAGACTTTCGTGAGCTTTCAACTATCTTCCAGCAACCGCTATAGCAAACATTAGAGGCAATACATTAAATACCACTAAACCAATAACGAAAGCTACGATCCAGCCATAACCTTGCTCTTTTTTATCTAGCTTTTTGTTACCGACTATCAAATAATTAAAAGAACCAATTGTTATTCCTATAAAACAAATTGGTAGACTATATTTCTGTGCAACTTCTAACCAATACGCTACTTCCGCATAGAATTTATCATTATACTTATCTGTTAACTCAGCTACTCTCTTATCTCTTCTACTAAGACTATTAACAACCTCTTCACTTGCTCCGTTTAACTTTGTATCATCTGTTTTTTCATCATTTTTATCTTGATTTGTATTTTCATTGTTATTTGTGTTGTCATTTTCTTCGGCAGCTGGATGCTTTACTTCATCCTCAATTGTAACATCTGGTGCTGGTGGTTCAGCAGCCATAGCCATAAATGGTGTGAATGTCATCATAAGTGACATAAGCATCATTACGATAAATACTTTTTTTAAATTGTTCTTTTTCATATATTTTCCTCCTAATATCCTAGAAGATACTTCTCCATAGATATGATACTACAAATTAGTGCACATTTCAACAAGAAAATACTTTTTAATAGGTAAATAATTTCCAGTCACCTTGGATACTAAACATTTATGATAATATATTTAGGTCGATTTACAATTATTTCCTCAAAATAATCTAAAATTCCTTTTCTTTTTATTTCTCGTGGCATTTTTACGGTCACAACATCTATAATCGCATCTTGACTTTTTATCACTATTGTACCAATAACTTCACCTTTCTTTACTGGTGCTGTCATTTCTCGCCTCATATTATATGAATATGTAAGCAAATCCTTTGATCCCAACGGCAAAAGCATCATCTTATTTCCAGCTATATCTATTTCATAATTTTTATTTTTGCTTTTGTGTATTGTTACTTCAAAACTTTTTTTAATATTTTCATATACATCAACTTCTTCAAAGTTATTATATGCATAATTCAATAGTTGAATACTCTCCCTAGTTCTTTGTTTTTTTGTATCACAGCCCAAAACAATAGAAATTGTTTGCCTGCCATTTCGTGTCATAGATGTAACTAGGCATCTACCTGCCTTACTTGTATATCCTGTTTTCAAGCCATTTGCTTCATCATATATTGAAAGCATTTCGTTTGTTGTATGTATTGGCTTTTCATAATTATCAATTTTTATAACTGTATTTTTAGTATTAACAACATTTGCTAAATAATCTATATTTAAAAGATAATCTGCAAATATAAGCAAGTCACTCGCAGTTGTATAATGATTATCGTTGTCTAAACCGTGTGGCGTTGTAAAATTTGTATTAGTAGCACCTAACTCCCTTGCTCTTTTATTCATCAACTCACAAAAATCTTCAACACTACCTGAAATGTGCTCAGCAATCGCAATTGCAGCATCATTCCCAGAACATATAAGCAAGCCTTTTATTAAATCTCCAAGCAAAACTTTATTACCTTTTCTCAAATTTATCGTTGAACCGCCTATGCTTGCTGCTCTTTCACTTACAACTACAATATCATCCATATTGCCGTTTTCATACGCAACTATTGCCGTTAAAATCTTTGTTGTAGAGGCATTAGGCATTTTTTGGTTGATATTTTTTTCATATAATATCTTCTTATACTTTCTATCATAAACTAACGCAGCCTTTGCTAAAATACTTGGTTTTCCTTTCATATTAGCTACTGCTTGTATTTCTTCTGTCGTAAGGGTTTCAGCACCATCTTCCATATTATATGCAAAAACGCTCTTTACTCCACCACAAGAAAATACAATAGTTATAACAATAAAAATAGCAAATATTCTTTTCAATTCGCTCACCCCTATGAAAGTGTATGTCTATCTCAACATAAATATGCAATTTCAAAATTGTCACATTAAAGCAAAAACTCTCATAATATGTACCATAATGCTTACTTTAAGAGGTGAAACAATATGAAAAAAGGATTAGTGCTAAAAGATATTTCAAAAGTGTATCAAGACGAAAATGGAGAAATTCTGGCCATAAAAAACTTTTCATACGATTTTAATCAAGGAGACTTTGTAAGCCTAGTTGGACCAAGTGGTTGTGGTAAATCAACACTCTTGTCAATCATTGCAGGGTTAGAAGCACCAACTAGTGGAAGCGTTGTTTTAGATGGAAAAGACATAACAGGTAAAGTTGAAAACATTGGATATATGCTTCAAAAAGACTATTTGCTCGATTGGAGAACAGTTTATAAAAATGTACTTTTAGGGCTTGAAATAAAAAATATGCTTAGTGATGAAACTAAAAAATACGCTCTTAAACTCTTAAAAACATATGGACTTCGGTGAATTTGTCGATAAATACCCATCTCAATTATCTGGTGGAATGAAACAAAGGGTAGCACTGATAAGGACACTTGCGACACAACCCTCTTACCTATTGCTAGATGAAGCCTTTTCAGCATTAGATTATCAAACAAGATTAGATGTTACGAATGATGTTTACACGATAATAAAAAATGAGCATAAGACAGCAATTATGGTCACTCACGACATTCCCGAAAGCATCAGTATGTCTGATAAAATAATAATCCTTTCAAAAAGACCTGCTACAATAAAAAACATTTACGATATTTCGTTTGATATTCCAAACAGAAATCCATTAAACTGCAGAGAAAGCCCTACATTTAGTAAGTATTTTGATTGCATTTGGAGGGAGCTAAACGCCGATGAATAATGTAATTTCAAAAGATAGAGAAACTTTTTTAAGAAACAAAAAGAAGAAGAAAAATAAAATTTTATTTACACAACTTTCCATACTTATTGGTTTCATAATACTTTGGGAACTACTTGGAAAATTAGGAATAATAAATCCTTTTATAACGAGTATGCCTTCAAGAATTGTAAATACAATTGCAAATTTTTCTTCAAATAATTTATTATCACATATTGCAGTCACGTGCTATGAAACATTAGTTGGATTTATGCTCGGAACGATTTTCGGAACATTTATAGCATTTTTACTTTGGTGGTCAGATTTTGCTTCTGCCGTATCCGAACCGTTTTTAATTGTGTTACACAGTCTTCCTAAGGTGGCATTAGGCCCAGTTATTATTGTTTGGGCAGGTGCCGGAACTTCGGCAATTATTGTAATGGCTCTTGCAATTTCTTTAATAGTAACTATTTTAGAAATGCTAAACGGCTTCTTAGCTACTGATAAAAATCTAATTAAATTAGCTAAAACTTTTAATGCAAACAAATGGCAAATATTTAGCAAAATTATTTTTCCATCAAACATTTCAACTTTGATAAATGCAATGAAAGTTAACATCGGTCTTTCACTGGTTGGTGTTATTTCGGGCGAATTTCTTGTTTCAAAAGCAGGCCTTGGTTACTTAATAGTTTATGGAGGTCAGGTTTTTAAATTAGATTTAGTAATGACAAGTGTTATTATACTTGGAATTGTGGCTGCTTTAATGTATAAAGGTGTATTACTTTTAGAAAAAATTATTTTAAAGTCTATTATGCACACTCGTGTGTAAATTAAGCGGTGCACTACATAAATTTAGTGCACCTACATATATTATTTTACTATTTTAGGAGGTTTCTATGAGAAAAATAAATCGTATTTGGATTTTGGTAATTGTGGTTTTAATTGCAATAATCATCACTCTATTATGCAAAAATAAAATAATACCAGTACCTACTCCAAACACTTCTGGGGATAATATAAGACAAAAGATAACAGTTAGTGAAGTTACACACTCTGTATTTTATGCCCCACAATATGTTGCCATAAACTTAGGATATTTTGAAGAAGAAGGAATTGAAATTGAACTTATAAATGGTGGTGGAGCAGATAATGTAATGACAGCCGTTTTATCTAACCAAGTAGACATAGGTTTCGCAGGTCCAGAAGCAGCTATATACGTCTACAATGAAGGAGCAGAAGATTATGCAGAAGTATTTGCTCAACTTACAAAAAGAGATGGCTCAATGTTAGTAGCAAGAGAAAAAATAAGCAACTTTACTTGGGATATGTTAAAAGGAAAACACATTTTACCAGGTAGAACGGGCGGAGTTCCATATATGACATTTGAATATGTATTAAAAAATAATGGAATAAACCCTAAAACGGATTTAAATATGGATACTTCAATAAGTTTTAATGCAATGACTAGTGCATTTGTTGCCGGTACTGGCGATTTTGTAACTGTATTTGAACCAACAGCTTCAAGCCTAGAATTAAATAATCAAGGCTATATCGTAACTGCTGTCGGAGCACACACAGACGAAATTCCATACACTTCATACTTTGCAAAGAAAAGTTATATAGAAAAAAATCCGGAACTAATAACACACTTTGTCAATGCTGTATCAAAAGGCTTAGGCTATGTAAATTCGCATACCGCAAAAGAAATTGCAGACATTATAGTATCATCTTTTCCTGATGCAGACGTAGAAATAATTGAAAAGGCAATTGAAAATTATAAGACAATTGACGTTTGGAAAGACACACCTGCTATGACAAAAGATTCATTTGAACTTCTACAAAGAGTTATGATTGAAGCAGGAGAATTAGAAAACACCGCACCTTTTGAAAAAATCATAAATAATTCTTTCGTTAAATAAATCTTTAATATAATTCCGTTCAAAAGCCTAAAAATTTATATTTAGGCTTTTGACATCATTTATTTTTTACTTTAATACCTCATTTCAAATAGTACTCTATCATTTTTGCATATTGGTCTTGTGCATTCAAACAAGTATCAATTAAATACCCTTTTTCAGTTTTATTTTGATATTCTTTCAATCCCCTATAATAAAACAATTTGTCTTTATCTAAAATAATGTGTTCTACTTTCCTATAAACATTTGAACCATTATCTTTCCGTATTTAGGAGAATCTACAATTCCTATTCCGGTGTAATTATACGCATTATTTAAAATGTTTTCCCTATGTCCTGTTGAGTTCATCCACGCATCAACAGCACCAGATAAACTAGAATTTCCTGCAATATTCTCCCCTGCTGTTTTATATGTTATTCCAAAAGACTTCATCATATCAAACGGGCTACCATATGTTGGTGAAGTATGTGAAAAATAGTTATTTGCCACTAAATCTTGTGCTTTTGCTTTCGCAACTCTTTGAAGTTCACTGTCAAAGCTAAGTTCAGGTAAACCGTATGCTTTTCTTTGTGCATTTATTAAAGAAAGAAGTTCTTTTTCATCCGCACTATATCCAGACAATGTATCTTGTTTTGTATTGTTAGTCCCCGAATTATTATTTGAATTGCTGCCATTTGAAGTCGTTCCCTGCCCTGCACTACTTGTCGCATTTTTTATATACTTTTTACTAACCGCACCAATCAAATCCCCATTAGTTTGTATAACATACCAATCTCCAACTTTTGCAAACACACGCACATACTCATTTTTGTATATCATACCTATTGATTTAAAATTTGTTCCTGGTCCCGTTCTAACATTCAAGGCAGTTGCAGTTACCATTCCCGTGACAAAATTAACATTCTCATAATATGTCATTGCTTCCGTGTTGTAGTTAGATAAAGTTACAAAAAGCATTATAGTTAGCAGACTAATTATCCCAATTTTCTTTTTCATAAAAAAACCTCCTTTTAGGATTTCAATTAAATTATTTCCTAAAAAGAGGTTTTTATACCGTTATTTTACAAATCTTTTACATCTACTGTGTTTCTGTCACTTGGCATATTTATAGTGACTTTCTCGTTAAAGCTTTGAACAGTTTGAGTATAATCAAGTTTTATATCAACTGTTTCTTCATCTTCTGCCAAACTAACTTGCATACTAATTGAAAAATCTTTCACGTAATTGTCTGAAATCTTAGCTGAAATTTTAATGCTTGCATCTGCCAATTCGCCCGCATCTTTCAAATCTTCTTTTGTCATATCAAGTTCTAATATTTTCAAAACATCGTCTAATGTTAACTCATAAGTATATGTTTTTGTTGTTCTTCCACTTACAGTAAAATATTTATCAGATACAAATTTACAAAGCAAATCTACAAGTTTATCAACTTCTTCGTAAGTGCTTTCTGTTAAAGTAACTTCATCAAATAATAAATCTACAAATTCTTTATATGTGATACTTGTATCTGTTAGTCCAGTGTAAGAAGATAGACTATCACTCATATCCATTTTAACCCACTTAGAGCCAACATTTTCTCCTATCATAGAAGATTTTACATATGCAATAAAATTCTGCATATCAACAATTTCTTTAAAAGTTATATTATCAAATCCATTCTCTTTTAAAGTATCTAAAAGTTCACCTTTACCTGTTGTTTTAGCTGTGAAATCAATATCCATATTGTAATTTTCATCTTTTTTTATAGTGCCATTCACAACTGTTTTTAAATTTGTTAAACTCTTATTTTCATCTTTGTAATTAACTGTTGCGGTTAATTTCATTGCTGATTCCAAAGTTTCAGGAGTTACATATTCAGTCGTTATAAATTCATAAAAATTTGGAGCATTCTTCTTTATCTTTTCAAATACAAAATCAGTGTCTAATATAACAACCGTTTTTGTTTCAGGAACCCAGCCAACGTGTAATTCAAGTGATTCTGCAATAAATCTAACTGGAACCATAGTTCTATTATTATAGATAACAGGAGCCGCATCTAGTGATATTTCTTCTGTGCTATCATCGCCAGAAGCTTTTACAGTAGCAGTTTTATTATCTATTTGTAATTTTAACTCTTTTTCAGCAGTTGTTGCTGTAATAGTTTTTGTATCTCCATCCCATTCAACGTTTGCTCCAAAAACTTCAAAAATCTTTCTCATTGGAACCATAGTTCTGTTATTCATTATTTGTGGTTCAACAACATTTCCATTCTCATCTGTAAAATCAATTGTAGAGTCATTCATCAAAACCTTAATTGAATTACTCATTGGATTTGGTGCTATTAACAAGCCATTCTCAAAAGTTTCGTCATAAGCAAAAACTGAACTAAACATAGAAAAAACTGTGCATAAAGCCAACACTAATGCAATAATTTTTGTCTTCTTCATAAAAATCCTCCTAACTATTTTTTATAAATTTTAACCACGTATGTAAACATCTCATTATATTCATTGCTCAATTTAATTGTTATAACTGTATTCAAGCCACCATCTTGCTCTTGTGAAGTTAGCTCAAAATCAATATTTGAAATATCATATAACAATTCATCCATTTTTACATCGTAATTAAAAGATAATTTATTTATTAAATTATATACTTGAATAAATTCATTTTCAACAATTATATTATCAAATTTAGTATAATCAATGTAACTCAAATTTGCATTACCATAATTGATTCCATTTGCCTTAACAACAGCCTTTCCATTACTTTCTGAAAAGCTAAATAATTTTAAGAAATTATCAAATTCATCTCTAACAACTTTAAATGTTGAAACCGTAATTTTATTTTCATCAATATTTAGCATATCTTTAATAAGCTCTGGAACTGACATATTATATCTTCCGGTAAGTCCCAATTCCTTGTATGTTTGACCAGTTGAATTAAGCATTTTTGAAAATACTGGTGAAGACGTTGTGTAAGTGACACCATCATTATTATACTTAACATTAAGATTAAAATTATTCCAGCCCTCATCAGCTATTTCCTTAAATAAAATTGAATTTCCACTTATATTAACTGTTATATTCTGCTCATTGTCATTTATTTGTGCAACTTGTGCTTCAACTTTGGAAATCGTGTTATTTGCACTGTTTGATAAATCAGAATAGCTACGTGTAACTTGTATATTAGCAGAACTACTTGGCATTTCTGTAATTGCTCTATACAAAGTTGGAGTTTCTTTTTTTATCTTCTCCAAGAAATAGTCATAATCAATTATTACCGCAGTTTGATTTAGCGAATCCCAACCGACTTGTTTATCAAGACTTTCTGAAATAAATCTAAGAGGTACCATCGTTCTATTATTCAAAATAATAGGCTTTGAGTCCAACTTTATCTTTTCACTTTTTCCACTTTTAATAACCTCAGCATTTTCATTATTTATCTGCAACTTAATAACTGTTCCATCCTTAGTTGCGGTGACAGTCTTTGTTCCAGCATTCCAGTCAATACTAGCACCAAGTAATTCAAATATTTTTCTCATAGGTACCATTGTCCTTGAATTTATAGTTTGTGCCTCAACTTTATTACCAGCTTCATCAGTAAAATCAACTATTTTACCGTTCAACTGCACATTCACATTTGCCGCAAAAACAGTGCTAGATATGCACATAACACACACTAACGTTAATAAAATTTTTTTCATATGTTCTCCTCTTTTCATTTTATTTTAAAATTTGTATCTTTTCCTTATAGTCTTTCAATAGACACATTCAAGCACATCAAAATCTTATGCTAACTTTAATCTCTACGATGAATAAATCAAATAAAATTTTATTCAAAATGTGCTAGCGAACGATTAGCCAAATATTCATATCTTTCTACTTTATTTTTTATTTTCTTATCCGAATTTAATATACCAAAATTAGCATTCATAGGCTGAAAATCATCATTTGGAGTTGAAATATATTTTGCCAAAGCACCTATTATAGTCTCCTCAGAGAAAACAATTTTTTCTCCATTTTCAAGTCTTTGAACAGCATTAACAGCTGCCACATATCCAGAAGCAATAGACTCAACATATCCCTCCACACCTGATATTTGACCCGCAAAAAATATATTAGTTCCTTTCAAATTATACGTTTCATCTAAAAGTTCACTAGAATTTATATATGTATTTCTGTGCATAACACCATACTTCACAAACTCGGCATTTTCAAGTGCAGGAATAAGTCTAAAAACTCTAGCTTGCTCTCCAAACTTCAAATTTGTTTGAAAACCAACCAAGTTATACATAGTGTCCTCTTTATTATCCTGTCTTAACTGAACAACGGCATAATATTTTTTATCAAATCCAACTGGTTTAAGAGGCCCAAAAGTCAAAGTTTGAGAACCTCTTCTAGCCATTTCTTCAATAGGCATACAGCCTTCAAATAAATTGCCTTTTTCAAACTCGTGTTTATTAACAATTTCAGCATTTACAAGCTCATTATAAAAAATATCATACTCTTCCTTAGTCATAGGGCAATTTATATAATCACTTTCGCCCTTTCCATACCTATCAGCAGTAAAAGCTTTTTCCATATTTATCGAATCTTTCAAAACAATTGGTGCGGCTGCATCATAGAAAAATAGCTTTTCTTTGCCAGTAATTCTACCAATTTCATCAGATAGCTTTTCAGAAGTAAGAGGACCAGTTGCTACTATTGTTATTCCATCATCATCAATTTTTTCAACCTCTTTATGTACAATCTCTATATTAGGATTTTCAGAAATCCTCTTCGTAACAAGCTCAGAAAACTTTTCTCTATCAACAGCCAAAGCTTGACCAGCAGGCACTTTCGTCTCATCTGCACACTTAATCAAAAGTGAATCTAACCTTCTAAGCTCCTCCTTCAAAAGTCCGCACGCATTAGTTATACTATTTGACTTCAAAGAATTACTGCACACAATTTCAGCCAAATTCTCATTAGAATGAGCTGGCGAAAACTTAATAGGTTTCATCTCATATAATTTAACCTTTATGCCTCTTTTAGCCACTTGGTACGCTGCTTCGCAGCCAGCAAGTCCACCACCTATAATATTTATCTCTTTCATTTTACTTCCTTTCAAAACACGAAAGACCATTATTTTTCAAACGGTCTTTTGTAAATTATTTATTTTTAATTTTCTTTAAAACATTCTTTCCAAACTCTTGAATATAGCTTAGTAATGAGAAAAAAGCAAACATCAAGGCAACAGTATATATAACAACATCAAACGTTATATCGTAGCCCAAAAATGAAAACTCTTTTCCTATCACTGGAAAAACCTCTATCAAGAACGAACTAATAACAGCCAAATAAATCAAAACAGTAGTACACTTACCATACCACTTGCTGTAAACTACTATATCTTCACGTTTATACAAATATAAACCACCAAGCATCATTATAAGTTCCTTTAAAATAAGCACTATAAAAATCCAAATAGGAATAACACCTTTTATAGCCAAAGTACAAACAATAGAAACTTGTGTAAGCTTATCTGCAACTGGATCCATAAGTTTTCCAAAATCACTTATAAAATCAAACTTTCTTGCAATAACTCCATCCAAAATATCTGAAATTGAAGATATTGTAAACAAAACAATTGCCAATGAAAACTGATTATTCACTATTGAAAGTACAATAAACGGTATTAGCACAATTCTAAAAATAGTTAAAATATTTGGTATATGTTTCAATTCTATTCCCCCATATAGACAGTTTTTCAAAACACCATCAAAATATACATCATAATATCACATAAAACTACATTTTTCTAGTATTATATTGCTGTTTATTATCATTTTTCTAAAAAACTTTATTTTTCTTTTACTACAACATTATCTAATATTATTTGCAAGCACTTATAATCTAGTATTTTCAAATATTTAATTATTATTTACAACATAAGAATTATATCATTACATCTATAACAAAATAAACACCTTTTCAGAAAAAATTTTAATTAAAATAATTTAAGAATATTTATATAAAAAATGGCAAATATATTTTTAGGTGGTGATAATATGACAAGTAAAGAACTTCTATATGTAGAGGATGCGCTAGGTCACGAAAAATTTATGCAAAGTTCAAGCAAAATAACAGCAAATCAGCTAAGCGACCCGGAACTTTCAGCATATCTAAAAGAGCTAGAACAAACACATACACAATTATACAATAATTTTTTAAATTTGTTATAAGGAGGTAACAATGGGAGACAAAGAACTAATGGAAAAAGAACTTCTAGTAGTAAAAGGCGTTTGCGACTTATATATGCACGGAATGATAGAATCGCCAACAGCAGAAGTTCACACAACATTTCAAAACGCATTAAACAAAACTTTGGACATCCAAAACAAAATATACAATATGATGTCTGAAAAAGGCTGGTATAGCACAACACCAGCAGAACAAGAAAAAATAGACTGTGCAAAACAAAAATTTGCAATGCAATAAACGAACATTTTTAAAGCTCAATTCATATTTTAATATAGAAAAGAAATTTTCTAAAAATAAAAAAAGGAAGTGAGCAAATGTTTGATGACGGAAAAGATAACTTAAAAGATTGCCCAGATTTCGGCAAATGTAGAGCACAAATAGAAAAATTCTTAACAGTTTGCGTACCTGTTACGACAACACCATCAATAAATGTTGGTAGAATAAAAACAGAATGCTGTGGCAATCCAATAATCTCTATGAAAAATCACGACAACTGTTGCAAAGGAGTTTGCGACGGTTCTTGCAAATTCACAATAATACAAAAGATGAAAGTAGAATTCCCAGTTGAATTCGATGCAAAAACAATAGTAGATAAAATGTTTGTAGACTGTGAATTTAAGCCAGAAGAATGCGAACATTAAAATAAACAAACGTTAATATAAAAGAATACTTTTACGTTAATAAGAGACTATTAGTGCAGTGCAAAGCAACAATATCAATAATCTCCCTCGTCCTTATTGATAAAAATTATTGTTTCTATGCCATAAAACACAAAATAGTCTCTTTAAAATTTATATAATAAATATATTTGCTAAGCATTTATGCAAATCAAAGATTTTCTTAAGACCAGCTATTTATAGCCATTTTCGTCATTTCTAACAAGTCCTCTAAATAAAATCATATAATGTACGAAATTCAAAACCCTCATCAATTAAAAACTTAATAGAAGCCTCCAAGACATCATAAGTCTTATTAACATCACCCGAATCATGCATAAGCACAATAACCGTAGACTTTCCTTTGACCGTCTTTTTCAAATTTTCCAAAAGTTGTTCATTTGAATACTTTCTAATAGAATCATTATTCAAAGCATTCCAATCAATATATTTGTAACCAATTTCTGCTAAATAGCCCTGACACAATTTCTTCTCATAAGCATAAGACTTAGAAACAGAGCCATTAGGGAATCTAAAAATTTTACACTTAAAATTTTCAATTTCAAGAGCTTCCTCAATTGCCTTATCAGTCTCTTCAATCTCCTCTAAAAAAGACTCCTTAGACCTATAAATCTTACCATTCTTATGAGAAAAAGTATGATTACCAATGAAATGACCAGCTTCATACTCCTGCCTCAAAATCTCAGGATACTCCTTAACCTTAGAACCGATAACGAAAAAAGAAGCCTTTATATCATACTTATCTAAAATATCCAAAACCTTAGGAGTAACACGCTTAGAAGGACCATCATCAAAAGTCAAATAAGCAACTTTCCTATCTGAATTATACGTATCAACTTTAATAGCCGAAACTTGCACAAGAGCATAACTGCTATCGCCCTCTTTAGCAATAAAAAAGCACAACAATATTAACATACAAACAACAAAAAAATTAACCATTTTCATACAACAAATATATGAAAAAGGTTAATTAAATATGCAAAAACACAAATAATAAAGAACATCTCTTAAAATCTTATCTTAGAAATTAGAAGTTGTTTTTATTATTTAATATTCCATGCTTTCATTGGAGATGTACCATCATTCAAAACATCATTCACATCCAACAAATTAGCTGAAAATATTACTACAGGATGTAATCCACATGATGGTACACCATTTTGCATAGAAGAATAGACTGGACTAAATGGACGAATATTAGTAGCATAAACTGTATACACACCATAATGTACAGTCGTATATCCAGAATACAAATCAATGTACGTAGAAGCTACAAAACCACGAAAATATAAACATATTTTCGTACGCCAAAAAGACTAACCAAAACAGTGCCACCTATTCAAGCCTCATACGAAACTCAAATAAGTAACAACGTTTCAGTTAGTCTCCTAACTATCTTCAGTATAATTCACAAAAAACAAAACACCCTCAAAACCACTTGCAACACTTTCTGCGCAAACAGCATCTACGCAAAACACACCTTCATACGAAACTGCTATCGCATTTCTTTTATTTAAAAATTGACTTGTGTGTGTGTGTGTGTGTGTGTGTACAGCCCCAACGGTTTCAAGTGTCTTATTCATTTTCTTTCACTCCTCTTCATTCGTTCTTATGTCTCCATTTTACCATTACCATCTCAAATTATCAACTATGAATTTCAATATTCTTAACACCTAAAATCTATCCAATAATTTCCCACAATTTTAAAATTTCTAACTTTCAGATTTTCATTTTTCCTATTTAATGTTAAAATACTCTTACAATAAGACTTAATATAAAGCAATTGATATACTACCAAAAATTAGAAAGGATGAATTCTTATATGGACAAATTAAAAATAGGTTTATTTATCGATACTTTCTTTCCTATGATTGACGGTGTTGTTATGGTTGTTGACAACTATGCTCGTAGGCTTTGTAAATTTGCTGATGTTACTGTGTTTGCACCTGCAATACCAAATAAAAATTTTGATGATTCTTCATTACCATACAAAGTTGTACGTGCAAAATCTTTCCCTTTATTCTTTATTGATTACTCTCTTCCTTTGCCAGATCTAGATAACAACTTTAAGGAAGAATTAAAAAACAGTAAATTAGATATTGTCCATATTCATTCACCTTTTACTATCGGTAAAGTTGGAATTAAATATGCCAAAGCACATAATATTCCCGTTATTGCAACGATGCATAGTCAATTTAAACAGGATTTCAAACGTGCTGTTAAAGTCGATTTTTTCGCCAACTTTTTAACAAACATAGTTGTTAAAACCTTTGATAAGTGTGATAAATGTTTTGCTGTTAATTCAGAAATTGCAAAGATATTTTTTGAAGATTATGGGGTTAAAGAGTTGCCCGGTGTGCTTGATAATGCTACTGATTTAACACCTGTAAGTGATATTTCAATCTCTAATAAAGAAATTAACAAATTATATAATATTTCGCCTAATGAAAAAGTTTTTCTATTTGTTGGTAGACTCAACATTTTAAAGAATATTTTATTTATTGTCGATGCTTTAAAACTTTTAAAAGACAAAGGATATCATTTCAAAATGCTTTTTGTTGGTGCTGGTCAAGATGAGAATTTATTAAGGCAAAAAATTGACGAACTTGCTTTAAATGACTGCATTACTTTATGTGGAAAAATTAGTGACAGAGAGCTTATGAAAAAAATTTATGCTAGGGCAGATTTATTTTTGTTTCCATCGCTTTATGATGCTAGTTCTCTTGTTCAAGTTGAAGCTGCCTCTCAAAAAACTCCAACTATTTTTATTGAAGGTGCTGCAACAAGTGCAACTGTCACAAACAATGTAAACGGAATTATTGCTAAAAATTCTCCTACCTGCTATGCCGATGCAATTGAAAAAATGATTACAGATGCTGAATTTTACACAAAAATTTCTGATGGTGCTTTTCGTGATTTGTATAAAACCTGGGATGATGTTGTAAAAAATATGTTTGATATTTATTGCGAATTTGCTAAAAACTAAATAAACCTGTACTTTAAAATAGTATTAAAAGAGTTACGATTTTTGAATTTTTATATAAAAGAATGTGCTAAATTACACAAACTTTTCTATGGATTTTATTCAAAATCATAACTCTTTTTTGTCAAAATATATTTCGGGGGAAATATTTTTAACTTATCAACTTTTTAAATTTTAAAATCAAATAATTTCATTATTATTTTTAAGTAAATCTTTCTAATCTACTGATTTCAATGCTTCCAGCATATCTAATTTTCTAAGTCTTCTATTTACATTTGCCTTTAGTATAATTGTAACAACTGTTATTGTTATTATTGGCACAATATATGAAAGCATAACTATTGCAGGATTAAACATTATTTCATCTGGCGGAACTACATTTAAAATGTAAGTATGTAAGAACATTCCAAAAATGCAACCAAACACAATTCCTATTGCAGATAATAGGATTGTCTCTCTATAAATATACATAGTAACTTCATTATCATAAAATCCTAATACTTTTATCGTTGAAAGCTCTCTTATTCTTTCTGAAACATTTATATTCGTAAGATTATATAATATAACTATTGCAAGCATTGCAGCAACAACTATCAATATTTTCATAATTCTATCTAGCGAATTTACTATTGTATTTATTTGGTCGTATAAAGTTGTGTTTTGCACAACACCTTTTACAGCTGATAATTCTATAAATTTTTCTGCTTGCTTATTAGTATTTTCTGTACTCTTATTGTTTAGTAGCAATAATTCCGCATTTTCTTTAAAAGTCTTATCATATATTTTTTCATATTCATTTGAATTCATAAATATAAAATGTCCTGCATACATTTCACAAATGCCTGAAATTTTGGCTTTTCGTGCATTATCTTTTTCATCATTAAATGTTATTGTATCTCCAACTGATACATCTAAAAGTTGTGCAAGTCTCTCAGATATAACAACTCCGTCATCACTAAAAGCTATATTTTCTTTGCTTTTTCTATCCATTAAGTTAATGTATTTATTGAATGTTTTTGTGTTCTGCGTAGCTATCAATCTAATTTCTTGTTTATCGTTATTCTTTCCCGCCACCTTTGTTACTGCTTCATAATAAATAGGAGTATAACTAGAAACAGCATCCGAGCTTAGTTTGCTATCTAATTCTGTCTTTTCGTCGTCGTCAAGGTTATTATTCAAAGCAACTATTATGTCGTATTTTATTATATCTTTAAACTGTCTATCATTTATGGTTGAAATAGAACCTTGTATGCTAAAACCTGTAAATAGTAATGCTACACTACCCGCAACACCAAATATTGTCATAAACATTCTGCCTTTATATCTAAAAATATTTCTTGCTGTTACTTTATGAGTAAAGCTTAACCTGTTCCATATTGGGGGTATTTTTTCCAACATAATTTTTGAACCAGCTTTTGGTGCTTTTGGCAATAAAAGCTGAGCAGGCTTTTCTCTTAATTCATTTTTAGCAACTATATAAGCTGGAATTACACTACTAATAAATGAAAGAGCTATCGCTATTAGCGTTATTCCTGGATAAAAATGAAATTCTATTCTTGGCAATAGTAATCCATCTTTATATGCACTATACACAATGTAAGGTAGTAATGTATGACCTAAAAATACGCCTAATACTGTTCCGGCAGTACCTGCTGAAAATCCATATACTACAAACTTTTTAATTATATCTCTATCAGTATATCCTAATGCTTTTAATGTTCCAGAATTTATTCTTTCTTCACTTACGAAACGTGTCATTGTTGTTAAAGTTACAAGGGCTGCAACAAAATACAAAAATACGGGGAATATTTTTGCAAGTGAATCTACAATTTCAGAAACTGTTCCATATATCTTATAACCTTCACCGCCAGGTATTTCTCTTCTACTATCAACAGAATAGGTTGGCTTTTCTAATTCGTCTAATTTTTCTTGTGCATCTTTTAACTCTTTTTCACCATCAGCTATTTTCTGCAATGCGTCTGGCTCTTTTTCGTTAAATTCTTCTAGTTTTTCTTGATATTCTTTTTCTTTTTCTTCTAGTTTTTTCTTTGCATCACTTAATTTTTTACTTGCCGAATCATACTCTTCTTTTGCATCTTTTATTTTTTGCTCTCCATCATCTAGCTTTTCTCTCGCATCTTTTAATTCTTTTTCTGCATCGTCTAATTTCTTTTTGCCATCTTCTAATTCATCTTCTGCCGAATCTAGTTTAGTTTTTGCAACTTCTAATTGTGTTTTTCCAGCATTTATTTTTGCATCTGCTTCTGCTAGTTTTACTTCACCTTCCTCAATTTCAACTTTCGCATTTGCTAATTTTTTAGTCGCTTTATCTATTTTTGTTTTTGCATCGTCTAATTCTTTTTGCTTTTTATCAAGTTCAACTTTCGAGACTGCAAATTCTTTTTCTGCACTTTCTATCGCTTTCCCAGCAGTTTCTAATTCTTGCTCTTTTTCTTCTAGCACTTTTTCATTTTCATCTAATTCAGCTTGTTTTGCATCTAATTCTTTTTGAGATTCTTCAAGTTTCTTCAAACCAGGTTCATATGTTTCATCAATAAAAGTATCGTACTCTTCTTGTAAAGCCTCCAACTTTCCTTCATATACCTTTTTAGTCTGCGAAACAGTAGCTTTTTCCTCATCTGAAATGTCACTTGCAAGTTGCTTATCACATTCAGCTATCAAACCTTGTAATTGCTTTATTCCTGCTTCATATTGACTTTTAGCACTTTCTAGTTTTTCTTTGTTTTGATCTATTTCTTTTTGTGCATTTGCAATATCTTTTTCTCCATTCGCAATTTGAGTTCTTGCAGCATCTAGTTTCTTTTTTGATTCATCGTACTCATCTTTTTTCTCTTTAAAACTTGCATATTTAACGTCATACTCCGCTTGCTTCTGTGAAAGCAAAACAGCATTAGTGCTATATTCGCCTTTGCTTTTTTCAAGTTCTGCCACACCATCTTCATATTCAGCTTTACTACTTGCAAGCTCTCTTTTAGCATCTCTATATTCTTTTTCTTTGTCTTCTAATTCTTCTACATTATCATCATATTTTTTCTTGTTGTCATCATATTCTTTCTTTCCGTCTTCATACTCTTTTTTCTTGCTATCAAAAGTTTCTTTGGCATCGTCATATTCTTTTTCTTTATCTTCTAAATAATCTTCATTTTCTTTTATATCATCTTTGGCATCTTTTAACTTCTGGTCATTTTCCTCAATTTCAACTTTTGCGTCTTCAATTGCTGTATCAGCATCACTAAGCTTTTTTCTAACATCGTCTAACTCTTCTTTTGCATCATCTATTTTCACTCTTGCGTCATCTATATCTTTTTGATGTTCAGCCTTTATATCCGCTAATCTTTCATCTTGCTGCTTCTTCAAAAGCCCCTCTATTTCCGTTTTGTGAGCGTCAAGCAGTTCTTTATATTCATCACCATATGGATCAAGTCCATCTAAATCTGTGAATTTTAACTTTGCCAACATATACACATCCGAATCAAACACATCTTTTTGAATTATTCCATAACTATTTAATTCGCCAGTTCCAACAGTTGTTTGACCTCTATTTAAACTTGAAATTACCTCTGTTGAATTTATATATCCAACAACTTTAAACTTTGTGTTTTTTAATATTAAATCTCCTGCTTCATCTTCTTTTTCAATAAATGAAATCTCTTCTCCAATTTTATAATCACTAGCTAAACAATTATCTAAGGCAATCTCATCGCCAGATGTAGGCATTTTACCATTTACTAATTCAAAAAGAGAAATTCTTTCAGGCATTGAATATAGTCTAAAACTCTTGCCCTCATCAGTGTTTGTAACATCTTTTAAATAGATATACTCTTTTTCCTTCACACCAGTTGCCTGTTCTATCATATCTTCTTCTGACTTGTCTATACCATAATCACTTATCACGGTTATATCCGCGACATTATACTTATTAAAATAATTTTCACCAGTTTTTCTCATATCTGGTCCTGCAACAAATAAACCAACTAATGCAAAAGAACCAAGTGCCATCAAAAGCATTATTGAAACAAATCTTCCAACAGAACTATGTATAGATTTTTTTATACTTTTATTTAATTTTTTCTTTAGCATCTCAAACACCTACCATTCAATGTCCTCAATTTTTGTTGGAGAAGGATTTATAACAACTTCCTTTACCGTAGCATCGTGCATATGTATAACTCTATCTCCTATCGGTGCTATTGCAGCATTATGTGTTACTATTATTACAGTTGCTCCGTTTACTCTTGACATATCTTGAAGTATTTGAAGAATTTGCTTACCAGTTCTATAATCTAACGCACCTGTTGGTTCATCGCATAATAAGATTTTAGGATTTTTAGCAACAGCTCTTGCAATTGCAACTCTTTGTTGCTCTCCGCCAGATAATTGTGCAGGAAAATTGTTTGCTCTATCTTCAAGCCCCACCTCTTTTAAAACTGTAAGTGGATCTTTGGCGTGTCTAACAATTTCAGAAGCCAATTCTACATTTTCTTTTGCAGTAAGATTTTGAATTAAGTTATAAAACTGAAACACAAATCCAACATCATTTCTTCTATACTTTATAAGGTCACGTGCAGAAAATTCAGATATATTATTTCCATCAATTATTACTTTTCCACTATCATTACTATCCATTCCCCCAAGTATGTTTAACATCGTTGACTTGCCGGCACCTGATGCACCTAAAATAATAACCAACTCACCTTTTTCAATTTCAAAGTTTACATCTCGATTAGCCACTATTTCTGTACTACCTGTTTTGTAAATCTTGTAACTATGAATAACCTCAATATAACTCATATTTTTCTCCTCCAATTCATTAAATGAACAACGTGTTGATTTTTATACAATAATATTGTAAAATTCTTTTTATTGAAAATCAATAATCAACTTTTGTAAAAATGTTCAATTAAGAACTTAGGAGGAAATAAATGGAACGAAAAACAGAAACTAAAAAACTTATAAAGGAAGCATTTACAAAACTACTTAGTGAAAAGGGCTTTAATAACCTAACTGTCAGTGACATAACTAGAAAGGCTGGGATAAATAGGGGTACATTTTACCTACACTATATAGATAAATATGATTTATTAGAAAAACTTGAAAATGATGCCATAAACGATTTAAGAGACATTTTGTTAAATAATCCTAGCACAAAATCAAGTAACCTTGATGAAATTTTTCCGTATAATGATTTAGTAGAAGCACTAAACTATGCAAAAAATGACTATGAATTTGTAGCTAATCTTGCCAGTGAAAATGGCGATCCAAAATTTAATGAAAAATTTAAAATGATTTTAACTTCATTATTAAAATCTAGAATAAATCTAATTGGAAAGACAAAGTCTTCAAAACTAGGCATCCCGAACGAATACATCTACGAAATTTTAGTATGTGTGCCAATTGCAATTATATTGATGTGGATTAGAAATGGCTGTGTAGAATCACCAACTAAAATTGCAAAAATAATCAGTGTAACACGTGATTATGCACCAAGCGACTTTATAAAATTAAATTAGTATTGTTAAGATAGACTCAAAAAATATATTTTAATTGTTAAAACAAGTAAAATATTTCATTTTTTATTAAAAATTGCATATTGATATAAAAGCAAAAAATATGATAATTGTGCCATGCATTATTTTACACTGACTTAAAATCACCAAACAATTCAAGCTATATATTAAAACATAAATAACACGTATTTTCCTCTTAGCCAAATGGAATTAAATGTATTTACTAATTCTTTTTTCTTGCTTTTAAGTCAAATAAATAGTATCATATAAGTAGGTTCGAAATTTGTCTAAAATTATCGAATGTTTAAAAAGAAAGGATGATTTTTAATGGGTTTAATTAAAGCTGCTTCACAAGCAATTAGTAGTACCTTTGGAGACCAATTTTTAAGTGCAATTAAGTGTGATGATATGGGTAATGATATTCTTATGAGAAGAATATCTGATAAAAACAGTACATTAGCAAAAGGAAGTAAAATCATTGTTGCTCCTGGACAAATGGCAGTAATCTACGATAACGGTAAAATTCTTGATGCAACTGCTGAACCAGGAATTTACTCTTTTGATTCAAGTTCGACACCATCTTTCTTTGCAGGAGATTTTGGTGGTGTATTTAAAGAAATGTGGACTAGATTTAAATTTGGAGGCGGAGTTGCCAAAGAACAAGCTATCTACTTCTTTAACACAAAAGAAATTATTGGAAACAAATTTGGAACGCCAAACCCAGTTCCATACAAAGACTGGGGGCATCCACTACTAAACGCAAGAATGGGTGGATACACACCAATGAGATTAGATATTAAGTGCTTTGGTACATATACTTTCAAAATCAGTAATCCTGCTGTATTTATGGAAAGAATCGGTGGAACTGCTGATGTTTATAGAAAAGACGAACTTGTTGAACAAATGCGTTCAGAAGTTGTTGGTGCTTTTAGTAATATCTTAAATAGCTTATGTGAAGATGAATATAAAATAGAAGCTCTTTCTTTACCAAATAAAACCGATGAAATCAGAAATATTATGGCAAAAGAAGAAGTTGATGCAACAATAAGCGATAGAGGTGTTCAACTTCTTGCATTCGTTGTTGAGAGTGTTACTTTAACAGATGAATCAAAGAAGAAAATTGACGAATATGAACTTGCAGGAGACCAATACCAACAACAAGGAAGACTTACAAGTGCATATGCAAATGCTGTTGAGGCAGCTGCTTCTAATTCAAACGGAGCTTCAACAGGATTTATGGGAATTGGTATGATGAATATGGCTTCTGGAAACACATTTGGTGGTGTTACTTCAAATGTTGCAAACAATGTAAGCTATAATAATCCATCGCAAAATCAACCAGCAGCTACACCTGCTCCTGCTAACGAAAACGAGTGGGAATGTTCTTGTGGAACTAAGAATGCAGGAAAATTCTGCAGTAATTGTGGAAATAAAAAGCCAGAAGTAATTACAGAATGCCCAGAATGTAAAGCAACTATTAAACCAGGTTATAAATTCTGCAACAATTGCGGACACAAATTACAATAATTTTTGAGGAGGGCACATAAATGAAAAAATATTCAAAAATATTAGTTCTTATGCTTGCCATGCTATTTTCATTTGCCTGCACATCGCTAACAATTGCTGATGTAGGAAACTTTGAATCTTATGATTCTGATTGGAGTTCATCAAGTTGGGATTCAGATTGGGACTCTGATTGGGGGTCTTCAAGCTATGATTCTGATTGGCATTCAAGTTCAGGTTCTAGTTACGGTGATGATTCAGATTTAGGTGGATTAACTATTATAATAATCATAATAGTATTTATAATTTTATTTGCTAACAAAAATAATAAAGGACCTAGAAATAGTAATGGACCTAGAAATAATTATACTCCATCAACAAATAGTTCTAACAACCCTCAAAAAGTTTTATCAGATATTAGAGCTGTTGATGAGTTCTTCAATGAAGATAAGTTCTTAGCTTGGGCAAAGAACACTTTTGTAAAATTGCAAGAATGTTGGACCAAGAGGGACTGGGAAGAAATCAGAACATTTGAAACAGAAGAACTATTTGAGCAACACGCTACACAATTAAAACAATACATTGAGAAAAAGCAGATAAATGTTATGGATCGAATTGCAGTTAACTACGCAAAACTTTATTCATTCAGTCAAGATAATGATAAAGATACCTTAAAAATACTTCTAAACTCTTCAATGATAGATTATATCAAAGATGAAGTAACAGACAAAGTATTAAAAGGCGACACAACAACAAGAAGAACAACGAGCTATATTATGACATTTATCAGAAAGAAAGGTGTTAAAACACAAGAAAGCAACGGCGAAATGAAAACATCTAATTGTCCAAACTGCGGTGCTCCAACTAATGTAACATCTTCTGGAAAGTGTGAATATTGTGGTGCTATAATAACAAAAGGCGATCACGACTGGGTTTTAAGCAATTTAGAGCCATATAGAGGCTAATATAAATTAGTTAATTAAGATTTGTACTATCAAAAGTGCAAATCTTATTTTTTGACCTATTTGACCTAATAGAAAATCTTCTAAATATCACTATATATGCGTACATACAAAATATATCTCCTTTTATTATGGCAACCCCATAAAATTTTAGCTTATTTTTATGTAAAGTTTGGAAAAAGTCTTGATTTTAAAGCTATATTATGTTAATATTAGCATGGACTTGAAAATTTTGCACAAGAATTGATCTTTTCATCAATTCACAAAAGGACTGCTTTTCTCTACTATCTTCACGAGATAGTAAAGATTGCATATATACTTTCGCTATTCGTAAAATGTAGTGAAAGATATGTCGGCTGTTACCCAATGGACCAAGTTATTAGGAGGAAAAACTATGAATGTTATCGTCGGTGTGAATCAAATGCCTAGTGAAGAAAATATCGGTCATATTAAAGAGAGTATGTTCCTGAATGGTGGCTATGCAACCGTTGATTATGTGGAAAAAGCTGTTACACTCCATAACATCGACCCCCAAATGGGAGCTTATGGCTTTCAACGTTTGATTTCACCACTCCGTAAGTATCTGAGTATCATTCGTTCTCTTCTCTTGGAAGGTGCGGAAGTACGTCAAAAAACAGGGAAAGATACAGTCAATATTCAGTACAAAACGAGTGATGACTACTATGCGATGGCCTTCGGGTACACAATTACAGAAGAAGGGAGGAACATTTGGGACTATATTTGCGGCACTTCACCGTTCACTCTTGGAGATGTAATTAACTTCAATGGTAAAGTATATGTGATTGGAAGTCTCATAAGTGTGCCTTCGTGTGACTATTATGGTATTGGCAACTCAATTCCTTTGAAAGTTGCTAGGTTGATTCCTTTCAGCAATGAAGCGGTAGCAAACGCAGCCGGTTGTATCGACCGGCTTGCTCCGAAATCCACACTGTCGTGGACACGTGACTATTGGAAGTATTACTTTAAAGAAGTACTTCTTGTAAGCGAAGTTGGTGTTATCGCTATCGAAGAGCTTACAGGGGCTACTGTGATCGGCAACATTAACTATGACACCATGTGTCGGATCTTAGAGCTTCAGAATACTCGTTACACAGTTTAAACAGTCCCTAGCCGCACGAGTTTTTCGTGTGGCTTCTTTTTTATTTCAAACTCTATGTTGCTTCTAGGGAAAGCTAGTAAATAAACAATGATGAAAATTTCAAAACTTATCGTAGTATAGCAAAATTTTTTCAAAGCATTATAACAAAAAGAAAGGGGTTTACTTATGCCTAACGCAATTTATCCCATTAAAAACATCAAAAACAATCCTATTCTTCACTACAACATTATGTTTAAGATGCAGCTTGGACATAATGAGTTCCTTAAAAGATTAGAATGTTATAAGCAGGCATACCCAACCTTTGACATAACAAGCATCGTTGATAGCAATTATCAAGAAATGACCATACACTCTTTGCCATTCACAGACATTGAGAAAATTAGCATAGTCATTGACAATGTTTTCTCATACTTTTTATTGCCTACATCTTTCATCTCTCGTCAAGTAACATTGAGTGGCGACGATATTCTGAGTAATAACAACGGAAAGCCTTTGACAATCAAACTTTCGTGGGCTTATGACTTATTGTTGCAGTGCAACAAATATAAAGTGGACAGTGAGGGAGTTAGAATGCTTTCTTACGTATTCGGCTCTCAAATTCCAGCCCCTACTTTTGGAGACATTTTGAGATGTACGAAAGAAATAGAAAAGTGTTCTAATATATCCAGTCCAAAATATCCCTTCTTTGTCGTTATTTATAATGTTATTAAAGACATTTATTCCGACAAAGAGACATTGAAAGTTTTACCTTTTTCTACGGATTTTATTGGAATTGAAGGCAAAAATATTTTTGAAAATGACACCACGCTTTCTATTGACGATGTATGCACACACAGGCGTTACATTATTGCTCCTAATCCAACTGGATTATCTGTAATTGGACGGGTTAATCCTTACCTTTTCAGGCAACTTGTGAGAAACTTTTCGATTTCTCACATTTAACAAAATCGTGCGAATTGAAATATTTCTTAATTTTAAAAAAGAGACTATTTTTATATGTGATTTTAGCATAAAAGCTTTAACACATATTTAAATAGTCTTCTTTTTATTATATAACAAACACCGTTCATTATTTTTAATTCTAATTTTCTTATCAAACATTATCTTTCAGACATTTCATCTTTTGGATCTTTCGACTTTTTTTCTTGCATTTCGAGCCATTGTTTTCTATGACGTCTCTCACTTTTCTTTTCATCAAATTCTTTTTGCCCTGCTCCATACATTTCTAAAATTTCTTTCTTATCTTCTTCAATTTCTTTATATTTATTGACTAGGTCTTCTTCAAAACCATTTCTAAGTAAAATATTAGTTAGCACAACTATTTCTTGCTTGTCATCAAAATTATCTTGTATCGACTGCTCTTCTATATTTGTAGCAATGTCTTCGGCTTTTTGAGGAATTTGAGCTGAGTTTGCATCTTGTGGTGTTAATTCCTCTGCCAAAGATTCAGCAATAGTTCCCAAAAGTAATAATGCAGCCAACGCAGCACCAGCTCCAAGTATCTTTTTAAAATCACTCTTTAACTGTTCGTTTTCTTTATTCTTAATTTCTTCCCTAATTTTAGGATTAAATGAAAGTTCCTTTGGCAATGTACCATCTTTGTATTGTTGCATAAGTTCTTCATAATGTTCAACCAACTTAGTTCCAATGCCACTCTTTTCCCATTTTTCTCTTCCGTTTTCATCATTTGCATACATTTGTGAATAAACATTTACACAAATTCTTCTCAAAGCTCTTTTTCGCCCAGTTTCATCCATCACCATTTTTTGAGGAAAAAGTTCATCAAATGCTCTCATTGCTTCCTGTTCTAGTTGTTTTTCTTTTTCAATTCTTTCTTGTTCTCTTTCTTGTGCTAATGCCTCTTGCTTTTGTTCCTTAACTATATCCCTCATTTGTTCGGTATAACTTAAATCTAATAAAAATTTTGAAATAGAAAAACTTGTATTAAACATTCTGCAAGCTCTATTATATTCTCGTTGCAATTTACTCAATTCTTCCTCAGTAAATGGAATTTTAGTGTTACCAATTTCATTTTTCATCTGCTTATTTTTCTTAGATTTTAGCACTCTTCTAAGTTCTTTTACCGTATCCTCAGCACTTTTAAAAAATTTATCCTCTTTGCTAATTTGATCTGCGTTTCCGCCATTATGGAATATATACCTAGCATCAGCAACTCTCAACATATGAGGATACTCTTTTTTTAGTTCTCTTATTTGTCTAGGAGTCATCTGTCCCTGTTCAGATTCTGCATATCTTTCAATATCTCTACGAAATTGCATCTTTCTCACATCTTCTGATTTCCAATTGTTATAAAAAAAGTAACTTTGTGCATATCTCGAGCAATTAGGACCTTTTAATTGCACAAAAGTTGAATTAGTTTTAGGAGAATATTCCACGAGACTCTCCTTTAATTTATCTACTATTTTTTTAGATGGCGTCTGCTTAGGTTTACTTACGTTGCAATCATCATACATCTCTTTTAGTTCCTTATTATAAATGTCTAAGGCAACAACTGGTGTCAATACACGTCTTAATCTTTCAACTTCCTTATCTGTTGCGTCATATGGTAATAATAATGGTAGCACATCCTCTGTAACATATTTATTTATTTGATAATCAATTTCTTCAATCGGTATTATTTCATTTTTTGACATAGAATCCCCTCCAATTATTTTACATAATATTATTGTACCCTTCATTCAAATATTTGTCAACTTTAATAGGTATGTTTTTTATACTTAGCTTTAAATATAATCTCAAACTCGCACTAAAATAGCCATTTTCAACAAAAAAGACATCTTAAAGTTTGCAATATCAATGTAATATTCTCATTGAATTACCACTTTTAAGATGTCTTAAAAATATAATTAAATAATGTGCTCTTTATTTTTAACAATTACATAGCTGCACGATATAAGTTAATAAAGTCTTCTTTTGAAACTTCTCTTGGATTACCAGGTTTGCAAGGGTCTTGCATTGCCTTCTCAGCAAGCATCTCTAAATCTTCTTCTTTGCACCCTGTATCTTTTACAGTTTGAGTTATTCCAACACTCTTTGACAATTCTGAAATCATCCAAACAAATGTGTTTATAACATCTTGATCATTCAAATTTGCAGCATCAGGTCTTCCTATATTCACTAATATCTCTCTAAATCTGTTCGCACAAACTTCTCCATTAAATCTCATTACAGTTGGCAACAATATTGCATTTGCAAGTCCGTGTGGTGTGTCATACACAGCTCCCAATTGGTGTGCCATTGAATGTACAATTCCAAGTCCAACATTTGAAAATCCCATTCCAGCAATGTATTGAGCAAGTCCCATCATTTCAATCGCTTCTTCATTCTTGTCATTAACCGCAGCTGGTAAATACTTAAATATTAACTGAATTGCCTTCATATGGAACATATCAGACATTGTGTTATGTGCCTTTGTTATATATCCTTCAACAGCATGTGTTAAAGCATCCATACCTGTTGCAGCTGCAATAGATTTTGGCATTGTAGCCATCAAATCAGCATCTATAATAGCAAGTATAGGAATATCGTTAGGGTCAACACAAACCATCTTTATCTCTCTATCCTCATCAGTTATTACATAGTTTATTGTAACTTCTGCGGCTGTTCCATGAGTTGTTGGCAATGCTATAACTGGTAATCCTCTGTTTAAAGTATTTGAAAGACCATTTAAAGATTGTAATGTTCTGTCTGGATTTGTCATTATTATAGATATTCCCTTTGCAGTATCAATGCTAGATCCACCACCAACTGCAACAATAACGTCAGCTTTGCATTTCTTGCAAACCTTTACACCATCCATAACATTTTTTATAGTTGGATTTGGTTTAACTTCATCATACAAAGTATAATTTATGTTAGCTTTTTCTAAAACGTCCATAACATTTTTTGTAACACCAGCCCCAACTAGTGATTTATCACTTACTAATAATACTTTTTTAAATCCTCTTTTGCTCATTTCTTCTGGTAAAACTTCTCTTGCACCCTTTCCAAAATAAGATGTTTCATTTAAAACAAATTTTGTAACCATATTCTTTCCTCCTTTGTTTTTATTGCAATAATTATTATAACGCAACAACGTAAATAAATACACTACTTTTTGTGTAACTTTTTAGTGTATTTATTTTTAGCATCGTACAATTAGAATATAATTACAATTTAAATTACTATATTCAATAAAAAAATTTCACTCGAATTTAGGAAATAAAAAATGGAACTTTGTGGCTAAATATTATGTTGACTTATTCTATTCTCCGTGATATAATATGAAAGCTTTGAAAGATTAAATATAGGAGGTTCTAATTAGTATCTTCTGTTACTTTTTTCCAAATTTCTGTTGTGAATAAAGGAGAAAAAATATGATTTCAACTATCAGTATTATTTGCTTTGATGTTGTTGTTTTCTTTTTGGTGGTAAAGTTTCTTGATGTAGTCCGTAATCACATGCTTTCAAATTCAATTAAAAAGAATATTTACCTGCCGATATTGAGATGCTTTCAGTACTGTGGTACGATATACGAACTGTTGGAAGCTTGGGCAATACAAGCTTCCGATTCAAAGATTACATATAATCCAAGTGATTTAATTGTGGTCAATAAAGTTCTGGAAGAACTTGAAGAAGCACTCGAAGAAATTGGAGATTCAATAAGTTCCAGAGAGTTCTTCGAGAATTTCGATTACTATTATGCATTCTTTAAAGATAAGTTATTCAATTCTTTAAAGGACATAATGAAGCTTTCAGCGAATCTTCTTATTGAATCGCCTGAGATTTTCCTTTGCTTTAAAGCATTGAGTAAGACTCTTGCTGGAGTAAAAGTTTTTAACAATAACTTGATGCGATATGGTGACTATCTTGACAAGTCATACACACCCATCGACGACACGGCTTTTTATAAGTAATTTTTATTACCAATAAAAGGAGGAAAAAAGCATGACCATCTCTATCATCGCTATCATCGTTATCATTGCTTGTTTGATTTATGGTGCTGTCAGAGACCACGCTATCAAGAAAAATGTCTATTCTCCAATTATTCGGGCCTCGCGGTATGCCATTGAGATTTACGAAGGTCTCGAAAGATGGCTAAAATGGGCTGAAAAACCAGAAAGCAAATGTGATCCAAACGATTTGCAAGTAATTTCGCAAATGGTTGAAAACTTTAAATCAAACGTAATAGAAGTTAGAGATTCTTTAAAGACGTCAAATACGTCTCAGAATTTCACTTACTTCTATAACGCTTTCAAAAATAAGCTCTACGGTCTTGTAAACCTTACGTTTAATTTACAAGGCAAAAGCATTGCTCAGAACTCAGAGCTTGAACAATGTGTTGAGCTCTGCTACAAAGTTATGGGCGAAGTCAGCAACTTCAATATTGGGTTGCAGAAATACGGTAAGCAGCTGAATTGTCAGTATGCCCCTATTAAAGACTACACCATAAATAGGTAACCGCCATAACTACCTTAAAAAACAACGTTAAGGAGGTATCAGTATGGAAAATGTGCACTCCACGCAGTATGAAATCCAATTTGGACGACTGACCGTGAAAGTTGACACCAAGAAAAAAGACTGCCAAAATGTGCGCCCGCATTGTCACGTGTACATTTGTGATCACCAGATTGGTGAGATCTGGTTTGATCCGATGGTAATGTTCAAAAATGACGAAATTCCTCCTGAGTTGCATACAGGGGAAGCATTTGATATTTTGGATGCTGTTGAGAATGAAAAAATGCCTCTGCTGGACGCATTTTTCCACAACAAGAAATACGGAGATGAATAACTAACTACATAGCTATCTTGCATTTTGCGAGATAGCTTTTTTGTATCTTGTTTCTATAACTCTTTTGATAACAATTTTCATTTCAAATAATGACAAAGCCATTCTGTTATTGTATAATTAAATTTATAGTAATAAACAAATTTTGAAAGGATGATTTTATGAAAAAAATACTACCACTATTTCTCACAATAATTTTAGTTTTGGGATTATCTGCTTGTAGTAATCAAGAAATTAACAATTCTAATTCAGACCCAAACACTCCAATTACAAACCAAAATAACTCTAATTTATCTGGTGAAGATTCATCTTTAACTGATAATTTAGAATATGCACCGATTTTAAAAAATGTATCTGGTGAATCTTACGTAAATCTTTCAAATACTTATCAACTTCAAGCAAAGCCTAATCCTAATATGTTAGGAAAACTATTTAAAACCGATGAAGAAATATTACCAACAAAGTTATATATGACAGACATAAATAAAGAAATATTTTACAAATCATCTAATGGAATTGATTATTCCATTCCTATTGAAAAATGTGATGATTCCAAAGACGAACGAATTGTTTTCTCTGACTGCAATATAGAATTTTATTTAAATATTCCGTATATAAAAGTTAACGATTCATTGATTAAGAATGGAGATTATGATAATGAAAGATACTTAGGAATTATGAATTCCTACTTACCAAATGAAATTATTTATAGAACTAATATAGATGATGATCCTGATACCATAGAATATTTAATAAGGTATGATGTGTATGATCCAGGTGGCAATACAAAATCAGGTAAAGAAGTAATTATAGTGAATAATTTAACAGGACAAATAAAAGAAGCTGGAATATTAGTAAATGTCTGTGGAAATATATCTCCGTATAAAAATGTATTTTTTGTTGGAGAATTTGCCCGTGGAATAAATTTGAGTAATTTTTTTGATGAATATCTTGTATTGAGCTATTATATTTACAATGACACGACTAAGAAATTTGAAGAAGTGGATAATAAACTTGCAAATGGAGATAATTGGTTTGAAACATCTTCGAATGATTATTTTTATTCTATCAATGAGGAAACTATATCTAAATTAAAAGAATATCCATTCACTCTAAATCAAGATGTTGGTATTGTTAAAAGTGAAGGCAATTATTATAAAACCCAATATGAATTGAATTTTGATTCACTAATTCCTAGTGATTTGACGTTGACAAAGGGTACAAAGCTTTATATCGTTGATATTTTAGATTCTTATGGCAATGCTATTTGTAAAACAGAGGACGGCAAAACTATTCTGTTTGCAAGTTTTGCAGGAATCGTAAGCTAGTTTAAACTTTTCAATTTAAAATAGATATATGAATAGAAATATGGTTTTAAAGTATTAGTTAAAACTAGAAAATTAAAAATATTATTTTTAATAAATTTAAAATTTGCGAAGGTCAATTTAATAAATATAATTTTTGTACCAAAAATAAAATGGCTGTCTGAAAATGATTTCAGGCAGCTATTTCTTTAATAAATTGTTTTCTTATTTTTGGCATATTCATTAAAAAGTTCTAGGCACTCTTCTCTATCAAGTGCAGACAATTTAAGAATATTTTCATCTTTACAGCCATCATTTATAAATCTATAAATGAAGTCATCTCTGAATCCTATTTTTTCAGCATCTTCTGGTGTACAACCAAAATACACTTTTGATACATTTGCCCAAATTATTGCAGATAGGCACATTGGACAAGGGTAACCAGTAGCATACAAGATACAGCCACTTAAATCATATGTACCAAGTTTTTTGCAAGCTTCACGAATTGCATTAACTTCTGCGTGTGCTGTTGGGTCATTATCTTTAAGCACTGAATTTGAAGAAACTGCAACTATATTTCCATCACTATCGATAACAGCAGCACCGAAAGGTCCTCCCCAATTTTTATTCATCGTCTCTCTTGCTCTCTCAATAGCCTTTTTCATTATTACGTCATTCATATTTTTTCTCCTTTCAAACACCATAGTAGTGCAAAATACAGTTAGATTTTACCGTTATTTATTGAAGCTTGTCAATACTAAGTAAAAATAGACTCAATTGTAAATTTATTCATAAAGAACTCCTTTTTAACTAATCTATAAAATTTCCAGAGCTTATTCTACTACCGTTTGAAATTTATGTCAACATAAATGTGTTTTTCTTCTTCTCTTCTTTTTGGCATCCAATTTCTACTCGCATACCATTTTAATGATTTTTGTAATATACAAGCATTATAATATATAATAAGGCTGTAAGTAAAAATATACTTGCGTATATATAATATTTTTCAGCTTTATTTTCAAAGTTTCTAACTAATACAATTCTTTTTATTAGATTTATCAAAGCCTTGCAAAATGCGTAAATAAATAGAAATAAAGACCTAGAAATAAATGCAAAAATTACTCTTAAAGACCACTTTAATGTACTAAAATTTGTTATTACTTTTTTAGTGTTAAAATATATTTGTTTAATTTTCTTTTGAGTTGTTTCTTGCACTTCAAATGCCCCTTTGGTAAACTAAAATTGTTATAACTGCTTTATTTAATTATAATAACCAGTTTAATTTATAAATATCCAAATGTGATTTTATAGCACTTTACTAAATATTTTATTTTTGCATCAAGTTAAGGTTTTCTACATAATACCCGAACACAACATATTTTGAACATAAAAAATCCTCAAACATCAAATAAATCTCAATGTTTGAGGAATGCTCTCATTATCACTATAAGCTTTATAAATTACTATATCATCTTAGTATTTACTTATTTCTTTGTACCAAACATATTTTTAAAAGTACCTTTTATGTCGATATCTTGCATTAAGAAGCCTTTCAAATCAATATCTTTGCTCCAAATACCCAAATCAACGTCCTGTGTCCAAAAACCTAAGTCAACATCTTTTGTCCAGAATCCCAAATCTACATCTTGTAATAAAAATCCTTTTAAATCTATTTGCTTGAATAAAATACTCTTTAACTTTGACGATGAAGACACCAACGATACCTCTTTTGGCATTGTCGCAAAAGTTTTCACTTGCTCATTCTTTGTTTCTTTTAGCACATCTGACATTTTATATATCTTCTTTTCACTTTTCTTAGTTTTATACTCTCTAATTTCAGCATTTGCCTTTTCTCTTGCCTCATTCCAAGATGGAGAGGTTTCGTATACATTATTAACAATATTGCAAGGCTTAGCAAGTGGATTTTCAACATTTACACCCTTGTTTGACTCAAATGCCATTCCGTGAACTGGTGTTGTGCACATTTCTGTATAGTTATACACTTTACTATTTAAAGCGTTTACTTCTTTATTCACAAGCGGTCTAAATAGTCCATCTGTAACAAAGTTAACGTCAACATTTTTGTTTTCTAATTTAATGTCATCTAAAATTACTCCTGAGCCAAATACTGTATCACTAAATGCGATATTTCCGCTAATTTTGTTCATTGAATTTTCTACATTAGTTGGAGCACCATACACTTCTTTTGCTTTTTCAATAGTTTTTTCTGATATCAATGGATTTTTATAAAACGTATTTGTTTCAAGCTCTCTATTCAATTCTTTTATTAAATTTTGTCTATCTGCATCTGTGAACAACCTAAACTCACCCCTTTTATCTCTTGTACTCTTTTATTGTATTACTTAATTTATTTTATTTCAATTACATTTTAGTTACAAATATGTTACAAATATATTACAGCAAAAGAGGCAAAAATATTTGAATTTCCGCCTCTTCTTTTTTTACTTCTTAACTTCTACCTTTACTTCGTCTTTATCGTAATCCATAATAACTTTGTCGCCATCTTTTATCTTGCCATCTAGTAAGTTTTCTGCTAATTTATCTTCAACTAATGATTGAATTGCTCTTCTTAATGGACGTGCACCATACAATGGGTCAAAGCCTTTTTTAGCAATATATTTCTTCATCTTTTCGGTTACTTCTACTTTTATATCTCTTTCTGCCAAACGACCAGTAGCTGCATTTAGCATTAAATCTACTATCTTTTCAATTTCTTTTTCATCTAATTGTTTAAATACAATAATCTCATCTACTCTGTTTAAGAACTCTGGTCTGAATTGTCTTTTCAATTCTGTCATAACTTCATTCTTAATATCTTCGTAGTTTTTCTCTTTATTTTCAGTGCCATTAAATCCAATAGCTTTGTGTTCTGTAATGCTTCTAGCACCAACATTTGAGGTCATTATAATTACTGTATTTTTGAAGTCTACTGTTCTGCCTTGTGAATCTGTAAGCCTACCATCTTCAAGAATTTGAAGTAATATATTGAAAACATCTGGATGTGCTTTTTCAATTTCATCAAACAAGATAACTGAATAAGGTTTTCTTCTAACTTTTTCTGTTA
Organism: uncultured Clostridia bacterium; assembly: GCA_934132775.1. Lineage (GTDB taxonomy): Bacteria > Bacillota > Clostridia > TANB77 > UBA1234 > UBA1234. The sequence goes on from CAKPAA010000003.1 coordinate 63,329, forward strand.
GTTGACCTCCTTCTTCGTATCCAACGTATCCTGGAGGTGAACCAATTAACTTAGCAACAGTATGTTTCTCCATATATTCAGACATATCAATTCTTATCATAGCATTTTCATCGCCAAATAAGCATTCCGCAAGTGCTTTACAAGTTTCTGTTTTACCAACACCTGTTGGACCTAAGAAAATAAACGAACCTATTGGTCTCTTTGGATCTTTTAAACCAACTCTACCTCTACGTATAGCTTTACTTACAGCTGTTATTGCATCATCTTGACCTATAACCCTCTTATGAAGTTCAGCTTCTAGTTTTCTTAGCTTTTCTGTTTCTGCCTCAGTTAGTTTACTAACTGGAATATTAGTCCATTTTGCAACAACTTCTGCAATATCATTCTCAGTTACTGATGTTGTTGCAAGTTGATTTTTTTGCTCCCATTCTTGTTTTACTTTTTCTAATTTTTCTTTTTCTTTTTGTTCCTTATCTCTTAACTTAGCAGCTTTTTCAAAGTCTTGTTTATTTATTGCGTCTTCTTTTTCTTTCTTCAACTCATCTATTTTATCTTCAATTTTCTTTACCTCTTTTGGAGCTGTTAAAGAAGCAAGTTTTACTTTTGATGCAGCTTCATCCATCAAGTCAATTGCTTTATCTGGCAAATATCTATCATTTATATATCTTGAAGATAAGTCTACGGCTGCTTTCACAGCTTCATCCGTAATTTTTACTTTATGATGTGCTTCATATTTATCTCTTATTCCCATAAGTATTTGAATAGTTTCATCGTGGGTTGGTTCACCAACAATAACAGGTTGAAATCTTCTTTCAAGTGCTGCGTCTTTCTCAATATACTTTCTATATTCATTTAAAGTAGTTGCACCGATAACTTGAATTTCTGCTCTTGCAAGCAAAGGTTTCAAAATATTTGCTGCATCAATAGCACCCTCAGCAGCACCTGCACCAACTATCGTATGAATCTCATCTATAAACAAAATTACATTGCCTACTTTTTTAATTTCTTGCAAACATTTCTTTAAACGTTCCTCAAAATCGCCCCTATACTTTGCACCAGCAACCATTGATGAAACGTCAAGTGTAACAACTCTTTTATTCCTTAAATTTTCTGGTACTTCACCTGCCACAATTTTTTCTGCCAATCCTTCTGCCACAGCAGTTTTACCAACACCAGGTTCACCAATAAGACAAGGGTTATTTTTAGTTCTTCTACTTAATATTTGAATAATTCTCTCTATTTCGCTAGCTCTACCTATAATTGGATCTAGCTTTCCCTCCGAAGCCTCATTAGTCAAATCTTTACCAAATTGATTCAAAGTTGGAGTTTGATTATTTGTTTGTTTTTTATATCCATTGCTGTTCATTCCCTCATCTGATAAAGTCTTTATAAGGTCAGAAAACAACTTTTGAATATCAACCCCAAGTTCAATAATTATTCTTGAAGCAACACTATCTCCTTCTTTCATAATTCCAAGTAGCAAATGTTCTGTTCCTATATAGTTATTATTCAAACGTTTTGCTTCGAGAAAACTAATCTCAAAAACTCTCTTTGTTCTTGGAGTGAAGCCCTCTGGCAACTCATTTAAAGGTTCATCTCTTCCGATTAGTTCTTCAATCAAATCAATAACCTTTTCTTCTGTTATACCTTGTTCGCTCAACACTTTATACGCAAGTCCGCTATTCTCTCTAAGAAGTCCACAAAGTAAATGTTCTGTGCCAACATAATTATGACCTAATTCTGCTGCAACCTCTTGAGAATAAGCAATTGCCTTTTCTGCTCTGTTTGTAAATTTATACATCATATCTCATCACCTCTTATTTATCTATTATCATCTTTATAAGTTCAGCCCTTTTAATATCTCTTTCCTTAGGGCCAAGCATTTCTTTGCAACACTTTTGCAGTGTCGCAGGCTTTGCAATAATTGAAATTTCATTGACTTTCTCGGAATCGATATTTTTAATTATTCCCATATCAACTCCAAGTTTAACCATAGAAACTAATTTTGCGCATTCATCATAACTTAATTTTCTAGCATTAGATAAAATCCCATAGTCTCTGCAAACTCTGTCTTCAAAATCTATGCCCTTTGTTTTTAAATATTCTCTTGCATTTCTTTCTTGTTCTATAATCTTTTGCGTAATTGACTTCACACTATTAATTATTTCCTCATTTGTAACACCTAAACTTACTTTATTAGAAACTTGATACATATCTCCGACAGCCTCAGAGCCTTCACCGTAAACTCCTCTTACGTCAAGATTTACCTTGTTCACAACATCAAGCACTCTGCCAATTCTTCCAGTAATTCTTAAAGCCGGTAAATGTAACATAACAGAGGCCCTTAAACCTGTTCCAACATTTGTTGGACAAGTTGTTAAATATCCATACAAATCGCTGTAAGCATATTCAACTTTTTCGGAAATTTTCTTATCAATATCCTCTGCAATTTTTAAAGTTTTTTCGAGTTCTAATCCAGGTTTCATCGCCTGTATTCGAATGTGGTCCTCCTCATTTATCATAACGCAGATTTCCTCATCAGCATTTAATAGAAGTCCCGTGCCATCTATATTAAGAATATCCCTACTAATTATGTGTTTCTCAACCAGACTATTTTGCATAAGTTCATCCAAATCATCTAATCTAATAAACTTCAACTCAGGTACAATATTATTATTCTTAAAAATATCTAAAACCTTTTCCGCATCTTCCTTTGTTGCGACACTGTTAAACTTATGACCAGCAATATTTCTTGCAAATCTAATTCTAGTGCTAACAACAACATCACCCTCAGGTCCATTTTCAAAATACCAACTCATTAAATTACTCACCTCTTTCTTTTTCATCTAATGTTTTCTCTAACTTTTTAATCTTATCACGAAGGATTGCCGCTTGTTCATAGTCCTCGCACTTAATACAATTATTCAACTTTTCTTTTAATTCTGTTATTTCTTCTTTAACCGTTTTCTTTTTAGTTTTTGTCTTAACTGCAACAGTATGAGGTCTTTCCTCTTCAATGTGTCTATTGCTACCGTGCAATTTTTTAATAACATTATCTAAACGTCTATTGAAAACTCTGTAACAATTCTCACATCCCAACATTCCATTCTTAGCAAAATCATCATATTTCATTCCACAAGCATCACAAACTAATCCATCTGAAACCTCAAAAGGCTTTACCAATGCTGGTTCAGCAAAGAATGATGAAAAAATATCATCAAATCCAAATTTAAAATTCATATTAAGTTTCATCTTGCTTGCACATCTTTCACACAAGTATATTTCCTCTTTGTTGCCATTTATTATCTGTGTATACTTCACATTTGCTTCATTTTCACCACAATTTTGACATAACATAATTATCACTCCTAACCATATAAATTCTTATAATATCTAAACTAAGCCCAATTAAAAAATCTTACATATACTTTCTAATTGAATTAAAATATCTCACACACCAAATTTTCAAAGTATTACATATAAATTCATATTTATAACAGCTATACATCGTAAGCCTAAACATTTGTCAATATTTATAAGTAAACTATAACAAATTTATAATTATATTTTTGAATAATCTAGTTCTTACATCGTCACGAAGCTCTCTTGGCAAGCCTAAAACCTTATCGTTAGAAACAACCTTCAAAAGCTTTGCTGTTTGAGTATCTATAATTTTGTAATCTAGCATATTATTTATAAACATCTCCGCCTCTTGTTGGGTCAAACTTTTATCCAAAGATTGAACCAAATGCATTATATAATTATTTTTCGAAATATCTATCCTCTTAATTTTGATATTACCTCCGCCACCGCGTTTACTTTCAACATAATATCCTCTCTCTGGGCTGAATCTAGTGCTTAAAACATAATTTATTTGCGATGGAACACATTTAAAATACTCTGCAAGTTCATTCCTGCCAAACTCAACAAAGTCCTCATCATCTGAAAACATCTCTTTAATGTATTCCTCAATCAATTCAGACAGCCTCATCCAATCACCCCCATACTATCTTCTCTACAAATTTCGTCAATATTTTTACTTTGACTTTCTTTGACCTTTTGAATATTATTTTACCATCTTTTTACAAAATGTCAATAGGAAATTTAAATTTTTTTTAATTGGTCCTTCCTCCTTAATAATACTTAGCTTGATTAAAGCAAAATTTACTTTTTAAGTAACCAAATTTTTAAGTTGCATAAAAAGAGACCTACATTATTAGATAATGCAAGCCTCCTTTTATACATTAGTAATTTCATAAAAGTTTATTAAAACTTTTACTTAGATTTTAAGAGCAACAGTCTTCATACACTCCGGACAACCAACAATATAATGCTTCCTTTTCCGCTTTAAATGCCAAATATCATCGTCCCAGACTATGTGTCTGATATCCTCTGAAATGCAAGCTTCTCCAAAAACTTTGCTTGTAAAGTCATTTTCTTCTGCAAGCACGGTGCTACAATTGGGGCAATAAAAAGTTCTCTCCATATTTCTTACTCCCTTTTAATTTTATTAGTTTAGTCTAAAAAAACTGAATCGCCCTTACAATACGCAGCCAAAATTTAGTTTGGCTTAGGAGTCAACTTTCTAAGATACACCTTGTTCTCTCTATTAACAACTTGATGATTTGTATTACACCAAGCACAAGAAACCTCAGAAACAACACTCCTATCAGAATTATACCTCATAGCTCCAACATTCATCGCATCCCAAATAATCGACTCCATACGCTCATTATCACAGTTAAAAAGCATAGAAATATCTATAATCTTAGCCAGTTCTTGTTTGCAATTCAAGCACCGAAGAAACCTTGTTGCCATAAAATCTCCTCCCACATATAAAAATATTTGTGCACACATATAATACATTATTTTATGTTAATTTGCAAGCACTTTACTTATTATTTTCACTCTTACCAGTGTTTTCAAGATATTCTGCTCTTCTTTTTTGCTCTTCGGGAGTAAGCCAAGCATCAAAAGTAGCAATAAACTCCCCATATTCAGTATCGTCCTCAATTATGCCCTTTCCCTTACTTCTAATGCCACTATTGTCTAATCCTAGCATATTTCTTTTACTTTTTCCCATAAAAAATCACCTCATAACTATATTTTATGAGATGATTAAGTTTTTATGTATTTAATTAAATTTTTCTAAAAACTCCTGCAACCTTTCCAAGTATAGTGCAAGTTGGCACTAATATCGGTTGCATAAACTGATTTTGTGGTTGTAATCTAATATAATTTTTTTCTTTATAAAACTTCTTTACAGTCGCTTCATCTTCAATCAAAGCAACAACAATGTCGCCATTTTCAGCATTATTTTGTTTTTTCACTAGCACTAAATCGCCATCCAATATTCCAGCATCAATCATACTATCGCCTCTAACTCTGAGCATAAAAGACTCAGAATTTCCAACAAAATCAATTGGAAGGGGAAAAGTATCCTCAACATTTTCAACAGCAAGTATTGGCATACCAGCAGTTACCTTTCCAACAATAGGGACATCAACCATTTCTTTTGAAGTATAAAAAGGCTTTTCTTCCTCTTTTTCATCATTAACAATTCTTAATGTTCTTGGTTTCAAAGCAGCTTTCTGTATTAAGCCTTTTTTTTCTAGTCTAGACAAGTATCCGTGAACTGTTGAAGTAGATTTCAAATCCAAAGCTCTACATATCTCACGAACTGATGGTGCATATCCATCTTTTTTTATCTGCTCTTTTACATAATCTAAAACTTTTTGTTGCTTGTCTGTTGCTTGCATATTTTTCATATAAACCCTCCAACATTTAATATTCCTACATTTCTAGCTATTCTAGCAAAAGGGTATCACAAATATATGTTCTTGTCAACAAAATTGCAAACGAAAGTTCTTTATTTAGCTTAATAATATATTCAAAAATCCAAATCAGTAAATAAAAACTAATTGTTATTTTCCTTATAAACCAGTTAAAATCAATAATTGACCTAACTATCAAAACATATCTTTTTTCTTCAACAATAACCAAGCAGTGAATGAAATAACGATTGAAATACCAAGCATTATGGTAAATCCATATGGATTATCTGCGAAAGGCATTCCTTCTATATTCATCCCCCAAAGACCCGATACTATCGTAGGAATAGATAAAACAATCGTAACAGATGCTAAAAATTTCATCACAATGTTTAAGTTGTTAGATATTATTGAAGCATACGCATCCATTGTGCCACTTAGAATATCTCTATATATTGTACCCATCTCTATTGCCTGTCTATTTTCAACAATTGCATCTTCCAATATATCTTCATCTTCCTCATACATCTTTATGCACTTGCTACGCATAAGCTTTTCCATAACAACTTCATTAGATTTTAAAGAAGTAGTAAAATACACTAAGCTCTTTTCAAGTTCTAGTAATCTAACAAGTTCTTGATTTCTCATAGATTTTTGCAGCTTATGCTCTGCTTTATCAGTCTCTCTATTTATATATTTCAAATAAGTCAAATAGTACGTCGCTATTTTATATAGTATTTGCAAAATAAAACGAGTCTTTTTAAATGTATAGAAACCTCTTACTTTGCAATCAATAAATTCCTTAATAATAGGATTATCTTGTGTTGAAACAGTTATAAAATAATCATCTCTAACAACTATCATTCCTAACGGAATGGTTGAAAAACCACCAGCGTTGTTATCATCCTTTTCAACTATTGGTAAGTCTATTACTATAAGAGTTTGATCATCTTCTGCATCAATTCTGGCTCTTTCTTCTTGGTCTAGTGGGTATCTTAGAAACTCTTCTAAAACGCCAACACTATTGCATAAAGTATTTATTTCTTGTAAAGTGGGATTTATCAGGTTTATCCAACAGCCTCGTTCTAATTTCGTAGTCTCCATGAAAAGACCTTGCTCATCTGTTCTATAAATCTTCATCATATTCCGCTCCCCCTTTTATTCTTCTACAACTTTATATACTTTCCAATTTTGACGTCCTAACTTATATGCAAAACTTTTATCGAATACTGCATAATCAAATCTATATTTGCCTTTTACTGCACTTCCAGTATCCATTGCAACAACATATCCTAACCCTTCAATGTAAAACTTTGTGCCAAGTTTCCAATACTTTGTATCAACAGCGATTGAAACTCCGGCAACAATTGGCTTACCAGAAGCAGTGTAACCTAAATTATTACTGCATTCATCTGGACTTGGCGTATATGCAGTTCCCTCAAATTCACCAACATACTCTAATTTACTATAATCCACTGCACTATCCGCAGTATCGGCATCTCCGTAGTTTTGTGGCTTAATGCCTACGGAAGCAGCCTTTTTAAGAGTATCTTGTAATCTCATATTTTCTTCAATAATAGATTGATTATTCTTAGCAAGTAACTCCGAAGTCGTAAGCAACATTTCTTGATCTTCTTCAATTTGCTTTCTTTGTTCATCTATGTCCTTTTGTGCATCTTCTATATCTTTTTGTGCCAATTCAACTTCTTTAAAGCTTTCACTTAAATCAGCCGTTTTAGCATTATAATTCGTAACAGTTTCCTTAGCGTAGGTAAAAATATAAACAGCACAAAAAGCCATAAGAATAGTAAGCATACATACTACTTTAAATCTTCTTTGATGCTTAATCGTAGTTTGCTTTCTTTTCAACATCCCCTTAATTTGCATAGCCTTATCAGCACTCATCTTTTTACCGCCTCCTTGCTTTTCAGCATATCCGTAGGGTTTCACGTCCTACGAGCATATTATACCACAAAGGATAAAAAGTGTATAGAAAAATTTGCAATAGTAATTTTTTTTTGCTATAATTGAAATATATTTATGGGGATGTAAAGGTTTCGACGAATATTTTGAAACACAAATAGCGAGTGATGGATTCTCACTTGGCCATCTAAAAAATGTGAGAATTAAAAATAATTAACAACAATTTAGTTGCTTTAGCTGCCTAGTTGCGGCTTCGTTTGTCCTTATGTGCCACTTTCGTTAGGAACAAGCGTCATCTAAAAGTGGAAACAAAACTATCAAAACTTTGAGATAGTGGGTATTCATAAAGTTACCAAAAATAGTAGCCTGTTTATCGGCGACTGTTTACGGGAATTTAAAAAGATAAACTGCACTCGGAGAAGTTTGTGTGGAAGGATTTTCGGACAGGAGTTCGATTCTCCTCATCTCCACCAAGAAAAATGCCTGTATTTATTGAAATACAGGCACTTTTTTAATTTTTCTTACTTAATAATACAGCGCTGAAGTCCACCTGGCAGAAGAGGCCACAAATATTGAGGCGTGAGGTATGACATCAAACACAAACCAATCGCCATCAAAACAAGTATAACTATACCTCCTACACTTTATGGTTACTTACAAATATAGACTATAATGTTCCACAATACTGCAACGACTGTCCACAATATGCCAAAAACAAGGCATATCTGAGAAATATCCCGTTTTATCCCCGTGTCACTTCTGAAAATCAGTGCATAAAAAAGTGCACTTACAAATGTAAAGACCACTGCGAACGGCAAATTACTCATAATTTCCTCCTTTTAAATTTGTTGTTGGAGCATCTAACTTCACGAATTGAAACACAATTATTTTAACATATTTTACATAATTTGTAAATATTTATGCACTTTATTATAAAATAATTTTCAAATTTTTCTTCAAAAAAATTTTTAATGTGATAAAATTATATTGTGTTCGAGATTTATTTTATAAATCTTATTTTAACTTAGGAGGAAATTTTATGGACAAGAAAATAGCAATAATAGCATCTGTAATTGCTCTTGCTGTTGTTAGCGTTTTAGTAGTCATTTTTATTAACTTGGGAGCTATTAAAGACGAAACAACTATTTCAAAGATTAAAGAAGATTCTTTTTTAGATATTTTAGTTAATCTTGGTAATTACTCACCAACTAATTATGATGATGAGAATTTACTTGATGTCTCTATGCGAATTGCAGAAAAACTTGGATTATTAAACGAAAGTACAGAAGATGGAAATTATATTCAATACGTAAACGAAAATGATTTGCACAATATTATCTATGAACTTACTGGTCATACTGTTGAAGCACCTATCGAAATTGATGATTTTTACTATTTGTACGATAGTGAGCACGAATATTATTTTTATGTTCCAGCTGCCCCAAACTATTTTTCTGTAAAAAACATCTCATCTATGAAAGCAAACAATTCAAATTATAGTATTGTTTGTTCTATTGAAAAAAGTGAAGACCTTGAGGTTACTGATTTGAACGATGTTAAAGTTTCACTTACATATATGCCTGAAAATTCTTTTGTAAAATATAGAGTTGAAAAAGTGGAATTTTCTAAATAAATTCGCTCTTACTATTTTCCCCTCAGCATAGCCGAGGGGAATTTTTTTTATAATTATAATTAGTATGCTAATCATTAAGTCCTATAATTGCAGTTCCTAGTCCAAAATCTCCTCCATCTGCTCTTCGTGAGTAAACTTTTTCAGAACAGCATACGCTACAAATCTCTGAATCTATTATATTTTTTGCCAATATTCCTTCGTCTTCGAGCAATATTTTTGTAATTAAAACAGTATCTATGTTATATTTCTGCTTTCCGTCCTTAATTTCTCCAACTCTTATAATTTCGTCAAGTCGGTTAGTATACGAAAATATTTCTTTACACATTTGCATAACATCTTCATCAACTTCAAAATGACAAACTCTTATGCTTGGGCAGATACAAGCTATTATATTTTCTGGACGGCATCCATATTCACTTTTCATCTTTTCGACTGCATTTTTAGAAATCTTTTTAAAAGTTCCTCTCCAACCAGAATGAATATTGCATATAACTTTTTTTATTGGATCAAAAAGTATTATTAAAATACAATCCGCATTCGTTGTCGCTAGTGTTATTCCTGTTTTATCAGTTATTGCACCATCAAAACCTTTTAGATAATCAAGTATTATATCAGGCTCATTTTTATTTTGTTTTTCGTAAATATTTATAATATTATTAGTGTGTTCTTGAGTTGGCTTTACAAGTGATTTTATATCTATATTCAACTTATCGAATAATTTTTTGTATGAGTCTATTGCGTTATTTTCTAAGTGAGTTCTATAATCAAGTTTTTTCAAGCCATATGCGTGTGTTATCAATTCTTTATATTCTAATAGCTTTCTAAATTGCAAATATTCAACATCTCCATTTTTTATGTGAATAACATTTTTATTCGATAAATCCATTTTAACATTCCTCTCTTACACTTTTATTACTCTTCATAATTTACTCTAACTAAATATAAGCCGTGCGGTGGCAATGTTCTTCCTGCTTTCTCTCTTTCACCGCTTTCAATTATTTTTGGTATATCATCTGCATTTATTTTTCCAAGTCCAACATCTAATATAGTGCCAGAAATTATCCTAACCATATTATATAAAAAGCCGTTTCCTGTTAATTCTATATATATTCTGCCGTCATCTTTTTTTATATCGCAATCAGTTAGTGTCCTAACGGTTGTCTTTTTAGCATTTCCACCTGAGGATTTAAAAGCTTTGAAATCGTGCTCACCTTCAAAATATTTTATCGCCTTTTCCATAGCCTCATAATCTAATTTGCAAGGCATATGAAACTCTCTATATCTATTAAGTGCTGATGGAAATTCATTATTATTTATAATATATCTATATGTTTTTAACTTGCAATTATATCTTGAATGAAATCTTTCATCAACTTCCTTTGCTTCTTTTACAACAATGCTATTAGGTAATTTTGAATTTATAGCATACGGAATTTTTGACGTTTCAATTTTAGTATTTGTATGAAAATTTGCAACTTGACCTAATGCGTGAACACCTGCATCTGTTCTTCCAGATGCTATAACTTCGGTCTTTTCACCAGTAACTTCAAAAATTGCATTCTCAATTTCAGTTTGTATACTAACTTTGTTTGGTTGTGACTGCCAACCAGGGAAATTTTTTCCGTCATATTCTATTGTTATCTTGATATTTCTCATTGTTATGCTGTATTCTCCTTTCACTTGTAAGACTATTGTATCAATATTTCGACTTGTTTTCCTTTAACCAAGTTTTTAAACTTTTGTCCTGCATCTTTTTCTCCAACTATCAAGCCATAATGCGTTGGCACAACAACTTTGGCATTTATCTCATTTGCTAGTTCAGCCGCTTCTTTTTCATCCATTGTGTATTTACCACCAACAGGAAGAAATGCAATATCACACTCTACATTTCTAATTTCTTTTATATTATCCGTATCACCAGCAATATAATACTTAATACCGTCAAGTTCTATTATATAACCAACCCATCCCTCGCTTTTTTGGTGATATTGTTTTTCTTTATTATACGCATACGTTGTTTCAAATTTAATGCCATCAATTTCGTACTTTTTGTCTTGTTCTACTATCATTACATTTTCTTTTCCAACAAGGTTATATGCCAATTCTCGTGAAGAATCTGGGGTAATTATAATCGTATCTTCTTTTTTTACTAAATCTATATCTTCCTCAGAAAAATGATCATAATGCGAATGAGTTGAAAATATAATATATGCATCGTGATACTCTTCTCTAATAGCAAATGGGTCTATATAAATAGTTTTGCTTCCCGTTATTTTTATACTGCTATGACAAAAAACTTTAACATTCTCTAACATATCAAACACTCCTTTTAATCCACATTTTAACATAGTTATATCCTGTTTTCAATTTTAAAACACTATATATTTTTATTGCTTTCCTTTTTCAAATAATAGTATAATATAAATGGGGTGGTTAATTTGAAATGTAAATCTTGTGGTGCTGAAATTAAATTTAATCCAGATTCACAAAAACTTGTTTGTGAACATTGTGGGACTTCGTACTCTGTTGATGATTTAAATGACGAATCAACAAAAGCAAATGCCGATTTTGAAAACACAACTAATACTAAATCTTATACTTGTTCAAATTGTGGTGCTACTTTATTAACGTTTGATGATACTGCAGTTACTTTTTGTAGTTATTGCGGTTCGTCAATGGTAATAGAGCCACAATTATATAAAGGAAGAAAACCTGATTATATAATACCTTTTAAAATCACTAAGGAAGAATGCGAAAAAATATATAGAAAGTATGTTAATAAATTTCCATTTGCTCCTAATTACTTAAAAGATAATTATACAATATCAAAATTCAGAGGTATATATATGCCATATGGAATGTATAGTGCGGAACATCATGGCATTCAATATAATACGGGAGATAAATATTCTTATCGTACTTTCAATTATCGTTATTACAAAAAATATGCAATACTTGCTAATATAGATGCTTCCTATGATGGAATACCTTTTGACTTATCTAGCCAATTTCAAGATAGCTTTTCGCAAGCAATTGCACCATTTGATATGAGTGAAGCTGTTCCATTTGATGATAAATATATAAGTGGATATTATGCAGATCGTGCAGATGTTGTTGGAAAAACATACACAGATGATGTGAGAGAAACTGTTAAAAGTATTGTAGAAAAGGATTTTAAAAAAGTTCGCTTATTTCGTAAATATGGTTGTTTTTCGCCTAAACTTACATTGAATGTGATAAATAAAAAAGCAGTTTATTATCCTGTATACTTTTTAGCAATAAAATCTAGTAATAACACAATAAGTTATGCTGTTATAAATGGGCAAAACGGGAAAATTGCGGTAGAAATGCCTATTGACTATAAAAAATATTTTATATTTAGTTTATTACTTTCAATTCCTATTTTTATACTGCTTAATTATAAACTAGAATTAACATTAGTACCAAATTCTGTTGCTACTATCGCACTTTTATGGTCTATTATAAATTTATATATATTCCGAGTTCAAAATACTAAAATACATAATAAATATAAGAGAACTGATGATAAAGGGTATTGGTCAAATAAAAATCTTAAAGAAGTGGACGAAAACGTACATGCACCAAGTTGTATAAAAATTGTATTAGGCATTATTATATCTGTTGCCGTTTTGCTAATAAATCCAGTTCAAGATTTGTACTATTATGGTGCATCTATACTTGCTATGATTATGGTTTTAATGTCTGTATTTGATCTGGTAAAACAATATAACTTGCTTGCCGGAAGAAAACTTAGTCAATTAGGTAAACGAGGCGGTGATGAAAATGAATAAATTAACTAAATTTACGTTCTCTATATTTATATTGCTACTTATTCCATCTACCATACTCGCAAACGAAAATATTAGTAATTCTTATGAAATAGTTATTGAAGATGATGCAAATTTGCTAACAGATTATGAAATAGATTCATTAAAAAGCGCTATGGAGCCACTCACCGAATATGGAAATATAGCCTTCAAGTCAACTAATACTAACTCAGTATCGACTGAACAATACGCTCGTAACTATTATCACTCAAAATTTGGACAAGCTAGCGGCTCGTTATTTTTGATAGATATGGATAACAGAGTAATATACATTTTTTCAGACGGAGAAAACTATAAAGTAATAACCAAAGATAAAGCAAATATTATCACAGACAATGTATATAAGTATGCTTCAAGTAAGAATTACTATTTATGTGCATCTAACGCATATAATCAAATGCATTCTTTATTGTCTGGTCAAAAAATTATAGAACCTATGAAATATATAAGTAACGCAATTGTGTCACTAATATCAGCATTTTTTATTGCCTTCTTGATAACATTTTGGGGATTTAAACCAAAAAAAGCAAAACCAAAGGAAATACTAAAAAACATCAACCACTCATTCAAAGTAACAGATTTAAAGACCTCTCTTCTTAGAAAATATAGGGTTTTTAGTCCAATTGGTGATTCAGGTTCCTCTGGTGGTTCGTATGGCGGAAGTGGTGGTTCATCAGGAGGTTCATCTGGCGGAGGTGGCGGTTCATCTGGTGGTTCATCAGGAGGTTCATCTGGCGGAGGTGGCGGACACCGTTTTTAATTAGATAATTTAAATTTTAATACAACAAAACATTACGTATTTTAGAGTTCCAACAAAGAACTCTATTTTTTATACAATAGAAAAATGAAAGTAATAAATTTAGTAGATTTTTATTTATTACTTTCTCTTTTCTATTATATAAAGTGCTTTAATCTATACGAGAGATTTTCTTCTTTTCATTTGAAAACTCCTAATGATAAAAAGCCGAAAATCTTTGCATAAAATTCATATTGCAAAAGTTTTATAATATTTATATAATGACGATGTATTATAAATACCAAAAAGGAGGTTTTACTTATGAAGTCGTTTCTTAAAAATTACAAGCAAACGCTCATTTTGTTAGCGGCTATAATTATAGGTGCTATCGTGGGGTTATGTTGTGGTGAAAAAGCAACTGTGCTAAGTCCACTTGGAGATATTTTCATAAACTTAATGTTTATTATAATAGTTCCATTGATTTTTCTTACAATATCAACTTCTATTTCTAAAATAAGTCAGCCAAAAAGAGTTGGCAAAATACTTGGTACAACTGTACTTGTATTCATTATAACTTCACTTGTTGCTGTTTTAATTGGTATGCTTTTTGCATATCCAACTAGCTTAGTTTCGCTTCAAGATGGCGAAGCAATTAAATCAGCACTATCTGACGAAATTTTTGAAGAAACAGAAGAACTTTCTTTGCTTGAACGAACTGTTTCTGTACTCACAGTTGATGACTTTTCAAAATTATTGTCACGTCAGAATATAGTTGCAATAATTGTTTTTTCAATAATGTTTGGATTAGCAATCAGAGCAACTGGTGAAAAAGCAAAACCTGTTTTAAATTTATTAGAATCACTAACCGAGGTAATAATGTCACTTCTTAACATCGTTATGTATTATGCTCCAATTGGCCTTGGATGCTACTTTGCAGCTTTAATTGGTACTTTTGGTGGCTCTATTGCGGTTGGATATTTGAAAACTTTTGTAATTTATACAATCGCTTGCTTAGTTTGTTATTTTATAGTCTACTCTTTATACGCTTTTATTGCAGGTGGCAAAAAAGGATTTAAAGTATTTTGGAGTTCAATAATTCCTGCAACACTAACAGCCTTAGCAACTTGTTCAAGTGCTGCATCAATACCAGTAAATCTTCAAGCTGCAAAAAAAATTGGTGTCTCTGATGATATTGCAGAAACTTTAATTCCACTTGGAACAAGTTTTCACAAAGACGGTTCAATCATTGGCTCAGTTTTCAAAGCAATGTTTTTAGTATGCCTATTTGGAACTAACGTCTTTACTGTTGGTGGATTCTTTCAAATACTTGTAATATCATTAGTAGCAACACTATTTGTTACTGCTGTTCCTATCGGTGGTGGCACTATTTCTGAAACAATGATAATAACTATGTTAGGCTATCCATTAGGCGCACTTCCAATACTTACAATGATTGCAACAATAATTGATGCTCCTGCAACAGTTTTAAATGTTGTTGGAGACGCAAGTTCATCTATGCTCGCTGCAAGAATTGTTGACGGCAAACGATGGATGGATAAATAACTATTTCTGCTTAATTTAAATATTTTTATACATATCAGTTAAAATATAAGCCTACTATGAGCTAAGTAAAATATACTCATTTAATTTTCCGATAGTTTCTAACAAAAATGCGTGAAAAAATTCACGCATTTTTGATTTTAAAAAAAGACTGCTAATACCTTTATGTAGATATGTGACAGTCTTTTCTTTATAAGTAAAATATTGACAAATTCAATATAATTTTTGATTCTTTACATAGAAAGGATTGTACTAGTTTACACAAACTTTTCTACGTACTACATATTATCTATTGAGAATAGCGCTATAAAAAATAAAATTGTAACTAATTTTATAGACTTATTTCAAACATCTCTTATCCTTATTTGCTAAGATGCAAATTACTGTATGTTATTATGCAATAGTTGTCGCTATATTTTATTCTAACAGTTAAACCAGCATCATTTTGAGCCAAGTATAATATCCTTTTATCACTCACTTTTTGACTATTTGAATATTCTCCTTTTATTTGAGAAATGTACTTTTTAGCTTCGCTCTCTTTAATACTTCTTAGTTGAATTGTTACATAAGTTTCACCAACTTCAACAATATCAAGAGTTCCGACCTCTGGTTTCTTCAAATTAGCAGTTAAATCTTCATCTGGCCAAACATCCGTAATTAATCTTTTCTCTGTTCCTTCATATTCATTAGCTTCAACAACTAGTCCATCTTCTGAAAATGAAACATACTCATATCCATATAAATCGTAAGCCTCGGCTTGATCATCTGGGGTTGGGTTTCTGTAATCACGCATTATTTTTCTGCTATTGTCTAACACTTCATAATCTATTTCTGGTTCAGTAACAGTCTCCAACTGCTCTCCATTTTCACTCATATTGTTATCATTAGAAATAGTATTATTATTTTTTGAACCTACAATTTTAATCACGCAAATAAGAACCACAAGCAATATAGCCACAAAAGCAGCTAGTATCTTCAACTTCTTTATCCTAATTTTATTATCCATAAAACCACTCCTACTCTATATTCATAGTGCGTTTTTGTGTTTTATAACTCTGTCCTGTTTTCTAGTGCTTTTGCTAATGTAACTTCATCAACATATTCCAAATCTCCGCCTATTGGAATACCGTGGGCTATTCTTGTTGTTTTTATATCAAAAGGTTTTACAAGTTTTGATATATACATTGCTGTCGCTTCTCCCTCAACATTCGGATTTGTTGCTAAAATAAGCTCCTTAATTTCGCCAGTTCCAATTCTAGTCATCAATTCCTTTATTTTTATATCATTAGGTCCAATTCCATTCATTGGAGATATCACACCGTTTAAAACGTGATACACTCCATTATATTCGTGAGTTTTCTCTATTTGCACAATATCTCGTACATCTTCAACAACACAAACAACCTCTTTGTTTCTTTTTGCGTTTGCACATATAGAGCAAGGATCAGTGTCTGTTATATTGTTGCAAATAGAACAATACTTCAAATTCTTCCTTGTATCAAGCACTGTTTTGGCGAATTCTTCACACTCTTCCATTGGTCGATTTAACATATAAAAAGCCAGTCTAACAGCTGTTTTATGTCCTATGCTTGGAAGCTTTTCAAATTCTTCTATCAATTTTTCTATTGATGCACTAAAACTCATTTTACTTACTCCTTAGTTACATTAAAATTAGCTAATCATTAAAACAAACCATTAAAACTTGATGGAATATTAAACTTGCCCATCTCACTTTCTGCTATTTGGTCTGCCTTCTTCATTCCCTCATTTACTGCTGTCATAATCAAATCTTCTAACATTTCAACATCGTCTTTGTCAACAACTTCTGGTTTAATTTTTATTGATTTAATTTCTTTTTTACCAGTCATTTTTATTGTTATAGCTCCACCACCACTTGTAACCTCAAATTCCTTTTCACCTATCTCTTCTTGTGTCTTCATCATATCCTCTTGCATTTTCTTTGCTTGTTTAAGTAATTGATTCATATTTCCTCCACCCATTCCTGGATATCCATTAAATCTTGCCATTGTAATCTTCCTTTCTTTTTAATACTTTATATTATTTTTGTTAAATGGTACTTCACCCAAATCATCAGTTTGTTCCAATGTTTGTTTAAGGGCCATAGCAATAATCGGAGCTGTTAAAGACATCGTTTTCATTTTTCCATTATCTCTATCATATCCCATTGTTACTAATGCACTTCCAACAATCAAACGTTGCTCCAAAGGTACTTGCGATAATTTTATTGGACAATTATTAAGCAAATAGCTAATCTCATAGTCATCATATTCGTAAGCATCTAAGCTACTAACTTTACCCGTATTAGTTTTTTGAATTTCTTCTTCGACATCTGGATTTTCCTCTACTGCCCCTTGTGAAGAAACACTTACATTAGTATCATAGTCTGATCCTACATAATATGTATTATCCGTTGTATTCTCTTTAAAATCAGCAACACACGTAACAACAATTCCATTGATATTTATTGTTTTTGTTCTTTGAATAACATCTGCCTCATCAAATACCATAACGCCTCTCTGATCAAAAACATCATTTTCTTCAAATTGTCTATCGCTAATTCTTCCCTGTGCTTCCGTCCCTCGCAAAATTCCATCTTCTGAATAAACCAAACATTTATCATATTTGTTAGAAAAGCCAGCTGACTGTTTTTCCAAATCTTTTGCTGTATTCGAAACATTATGCAAATTTTCGGTACAATCATCAATCATATTTTTATAAAAGCCTGATGATTGTTCAAATTCTCTGGACAAGTCTACCAATTCATAAGATAACTTTTCAATTTTTTGATTACACGCTTTTACATACGGACTATCAATTCCATCACCACTTGCAATACTTTTAAAAATTTCCAATTTTAATTTCTCTATTTGTAACATTATTGTATTCTTTTTGGCTACATAAATTGCAGCATTCATATCCATAGCATCGTAAGCTTTTTCAAGTTCTGCACACTCTTTAAGTATCTTTTTAGTCTCAACATCTCTATCATACATAATACTCTTTTTTTCACTAATCATTACTTTTAGAGGAACTATTTCCTGGTCATCTTGTCCTTGCTTAGGTTCTTCCTCATCTGCTGGATTTTCATTGTCAACATTTTGTTCATTCATCGGTTCAACATTAGCCTGCTTTCCAACATATTGTCTAGATGTTTCAAAATAATCATCTGCAACATCTTTAAACTTGCCGTCTATTTCTATTAAATTATCTTTTATATCATCTTCAATTTCAATATTGCCTATTTGTTCCACTTCACACGTTTCAGGATTAAATTCAAGACCTGCTTGCTTCATCAACTCATCAATTTGTCTTTTCAAATTATTTAATTCTTCTATTTTAGTGTTATTAAGTGCTTCTAAGTCGTCTATTTTTTCAATACCATCACGATTAACATCTTTTCTCATTTCATAATACTGAGTAATTTTACTTTTTATTGTTTTAAACTTTTCTAATTCCATATCCATAGTATTTTCAGCTCCTCAAAAATAACTGATTTAAAGTTTCAATAACAGTAATTAAAAGCTAATATTTTAATCAACAAAGGAATAATAAAAAAATATATTTAATATTTAAAATACATATTTTATTTTTACTTCTCTATTTAAAGCTTTTTTCACAGTTTCTTTTATAATTATTTTACTCTCTTCTTTTTGCATATACTGCTTATTTACATCATCAAGGGCCTTACTAAATTCTATATGCACCAAATCGTCATCTACCTGTTTTATTTCTGCATTGGTTAGAATTGTATGCATTATCATTTTATGATTTTCTTTCAATATTGCAAGAGTCTTTGACTTCAAATCGCCTAAATCACTCGTACTTTCAACAATTTTATTTGTAACAACATTTGATGAAGTTGTAGAAACAGCTTGTGTTGTGGGCTGCACATTTTTAACGTTAGAAGCATCATTTTGAAGTGCAATTTTTATAAGTCCTGCCTCAAATATAACCTCTCTATCACTTGCCCACTTCATATTATTTTGAAGAGTCGACAAATCAGCAATCAGACTAAGTAATCTTTGCTTTGAAGCTTTACTTAAAAGTTGCTTCATTTTTTCTTTTTCCTCGGCTTTATATATAACCAAATCTTCTGAAACTTGAAGCATCAATAAATCTCTAACAAATTTAATTTCTTCCCATATAAATACTTCTATATCTTTTCCATCATTTATAACTTTTTCTGCATCCTGTAATATTGCCTCTGCATTATTATCTAACAAATCATTAGAAATATCAACTAAATATTCAAATTCTGGTATTCCAACTAGCTCACGAATTTTGTCCTCAGTAATTTTCGTGTCGCCGTCAGCAATACATCTCTCTAATATGCTTATTGCATCACGCATTGCGCCATCAGACATCTTCGCAATTATTTTTAAGGCTGCGTCTTCAATTTCAATGTTTGATTCTTTGCATATAACATTTAACCTTTTAATAATATTTTCAATTGATATTCTCTTAAAATCAAACCTTTGACATCTTGAAAGTATAGTCACAGGAAGCTTTTGAGGCTCTGTTGTTGCTAATATAAATATTACGTGTTTAGGTGGCTCTTCAAGTGTTTTTAGCAAAGCATTAAATGCACCAGTTGAAAGCATATGCACCTCATCGATAATATAAACTCTATATTTAGCAGTCGTTGGAATAAATTCAACTTCTTCTCTTATATCTCTTATATTATCAACACCATTATTTGAAGCAGCATCAATTTCGCTTATATCTATAAGATTGCCTTCTAAGGCTTGCTTACATATCTCACATTCATTGCAAGGCTCTCCATCAACTGGATGCAAGCAATTCACAGCTCTTGACAAAATCTTAGCCGTACTAGTTTTTCCACTTCCTCTTCCACCGCTAAAAAGATAAGCGTGAGCAACTCTTCCGCTCTTAATTTGATTTCTTATTGTTTGTGTTATATGTTCTTGACCAACAACATCTTCAAAACGTTGTGGTCTAAACTTTCTATACAAAGCTACATATGCCATATATTCACCTCAATTTATAATTCATTCTAACAAAATACCGTAAAATATACTTGTATGAATGGTGCATCACACAAAAGTAACTACTTATTGCTGCTTCCTTCCGGACCTGACAAGGTTCATAGCCTTTCATTGAACACCACTCATACAAATATACTTTACGGTATGATTATATACTTTTTTCTTTTCTAAGACAAGTCTAATTATAGCATAATATTTTATAGATGTAAAGATAAATTTTAAGCACTTGCAAACGCTGTCATTTCAAGCTATTACGTTTCAAAAATACTATCTTCTGTGATAAACTTATTAAAAATTATTACTTCTTCTGGATGATTTGCGTATGGAATAGTTACTCCGTAATTGTCTATACCGTTATCATAATAATCGACAATTTTGTATTTGCAATACATCTCCAATTGTTCCGGAGTAAAAACAAATTCTTTTTCTGAATTTTTATACTTTTTCACATAACCAATATATTTTGCTTCACCAAAATTATCAACACGATAATGAATATCCATTACATAGGACATAATTTCATCTTCCGTCATACCTTCAAAACTTATTGTTTCTTTTGGAATCTCTTTTGAATCCCTATTCATTCTCCATCTATATATTTTTTCTTCAGCATACATATCTGTATCTACACTAGGTAAAAATATGTCTTCTATTTTTAGTTCATTTCCTGTTGTTAGGTCATAATTTAAGCCCTTAATTCCTAAATATTCATATGATGCATATCCACAAACAGACATAAGTATCGAAAGGACATTGGAAAAATTTGCTTTTACTTCACCTTTTACATAGTAATCGTGATAACTTTCGCCTTCTTCCTTTTGACGTTCATATACCAAATTTTTAAACTCATTTTCATATTTTTCTATATCATCATTTATCTTTTTTTCTATTGTTTTGTCTTTTAATCCTGAAATTCTGATACTTTTACATACAAGATTTTCGCCACTGCTAGTACAATAATCACTTATCCATAATTTGTTTTCAATATACCTTTGTTCTGTATCTACATAGCCATTCTCTTCTAATGAATCTGACACAATATTACTATCATTAGATGTAGTAACGTTCTCTTCATCTAACTTCTCTTCACTATTTATGATAGTACTGTTGCCTTGATTCTTTGAAACATCACTTTCAAAATCATTTTCCATAACATTGCTAGGTAATTCAGTTGATAAAATATTTTTAGAAATTATCATTGTAACAGTTATCATACTAGCAATAATAGTGAATACAACTAAGTTTATAACAATTTTCTTTACTTCTACTTTTTCCCCCATATATTTCCCTCACATTTACTTTATAAATTATTTTATTTTAAATTTTAAAAAATCCCCACTTCTAATTTTGCTATGACAAAGTGGGGAATTAATTACTTTAAGCACTTGCAAATCTGGCCCTGAACTTATTCCAAAGGCCTCTTATTTTGTTCAAAATTGTATTTTTGTAAATAGTAACTGCTAGTTTTTCTTTTTTTCTGTCCATATAATCAATATAATATTCTTTTGCATCAAGAGGAGTAACAATTATCGCTCCATCTATGTAGAAAATGCCTTGCTCATCATATGTAATTTTCAAAGTATATTTACTTTCCTTTGAAATTGTGACAATCCAGTCTATTAAATCTCTGTTCTTTATCACATTTATATATGATGGTAAGTTATTTTCAAATTCCGTTTTAATTTCCGGAGAAATATTATTATTGTACATTTCACTTATAATATCTCTTCTATCATTAGTATTTATCACGTTTCTAAAGAAATGATATGAGTCTATAACTGCATTTTGGTACACCGTTGCACTCGCCTCATCGTTTATCTTCAAGTCTGTACCGTCAATTGTTATATACCCATTTTTTATATTAAATTTTCCTTTAAAGTATGACGAAATATTACTAATGGTAGCAAGCATTCTTTTATCTTTACTAAGTTTTATTGCATCTACATAATTATTTAGAAGTACACTTTTATCAACATTTACGCTAGAATAAAAATCTTTTATATCAAGTAAATCTTCATATAACCTTTTCGCTTCATCTATGGTCTCAAATTTCTTGCCAATAGGTTCTAATTCAAAACGGTTCTCACACAAATGCCTTACATAAACTCCACACTCAGTGAACTTAGACAATTTCAGAATTTCTTTGATATAATCTTTTTTAGGAATATATTTTGATTTTACATAAAAACTAGTTGACTCACCTGTGACTAGATAATGCACATACTGTCTAATAAACAATTCATCAGCATTAGCCAAATATCTTTTATCACCATCAATAAAATAAAACCAATATATACTCTTCGAAAGTTTTTCTAGCAAAATATTGTAAATAGTAACATCTGCTGGCAAACGTGCTTTATAAAGCATAACATAAACATCCATCCATCTTGGCTCGCTTAAATTGTTATCTAATGTTGATGTAAGCTTTAAAAAGTCAAGTTTAACATACTCATAATTCATCAAATTAAGTAGATTGCGCTTTTCTTCTCTAAGCAAATTAGTTTGCTCCACTAATATCACCACCTTCGCCTAGAAAAATTATATTACATTAAAAATAAAAATGCTAGTATATATTTGTGTTTTTTATATGATTTTCATCGACAAAAAATACCAGTTTTCACTCCATAGTTTTATACTATTACTTTTTATACACACTTTCGCCATTTACAAACTAAAATATTATTGAAATAATCCCCATAAATTTTCAAAAGTCGATATACATATAAAAATATTCTAAAATTTAATATAAATTATTAAAAAGCCGATTTTAAAACTACAAATTATATTTTTCTTTTATATCATAATTATTAAAAATTAGCATGCTAACAATTAGTTTACTAATCAAATAAAAGTTTTTAAAATTTAAAATTTTCTATTGCAAAATATGTAAAAATTAGTTATATTTTATTTATGGTATTAGACTTCAAGATTTATTAAAGCTTAGTTCAAGTTTTACAAAAGAAGGGGGGCACATAAAATGCCAGTTGCAAAGAAACCAGTTGCTAAAAAGGCTGCTGCTAAACCAGTTGCTAAGAAAGCTGCTGTTAAACCAGTTGCTAAGAAAGCCGCTGCTAAACCAGTTGCTAAGAAAGCTGCTGCTAAACCAGTTGCTAAGAAGGCTGCTGCTAAACCAGTTGCTAAGAAGGCTGCTGCTAAACCAGTTGCTAAGAAAGCTGCTGCTAAACCAGTTGCTAAGAAGGCTGCTGTTAAACCAGTTGCTAAGAAGGCTGCTGTTAAACCAGTTGCTAAGAAAGCTGCTGCTAAACCAGTTGCTAAAAAGAAATAGTGAAAAAGGACTCCTAGTGAGTCCTTTTATTTTAAATACTTCTATTATTTTTCTAAATTAGATAGCATCTTTTCAAGATAAGTTTCCAGCTGCTTTTTATCCTTCTTCGTAAAACCTTTATATAGTTTTTCTTCAAATTCAGTCAACGTTTTGTTAGCTTGTGTAACAGCTTTCTTACCCGTTGATGTAATATATATCCTCTTATATCTTTGATTTGTATCGTCAATATCCTTAGTGATATAGCCCAAAATCTCAAGCTTATTAAGTCTTTCACTCATAGACGAATACTTAACATTAAACATATCCGCTAATTCATTTTGAGTTGAGCCATTATTCTCCTTAATTGTTGAAAGCAAAGATGCTTGCCCTTTTACTAAATTATATTTCTGTAATTTTTTATCAACTCTATGATATTCTGCTTGGGTAATCTCTTTTAAATAAATAGATATATTTTTCATTTTATACTCTCCTTATTATATTACATATTTTAATTGTTAGTGTACTAATCATAAGTATACTTATCTCGTCGTAATTTGTCAATATTTTCTAATCAAGATGATAGTAAATTATCTGTAAGTTTATTTTTATTAGCTTTCTTACCTTTTCTTAACTTTCTAAAAAATTCTTGAACCAACTGCACACATTCAGCTTCTAATATACCAGTTTCAACATTGACAGTATGATTAAAAACAAAGTCTTTAAACAAATTCAATTTAGAACCAACCGCACCAAACTTAGGTTCCATAGCACCAATATATAAATTTTTAATCCTTGCATTTAAAATTGCTCCTGCACACATTGCACAAGGTTCAAGTGTAACGTACATATCACAATTTTCAAGTCTCCAAGCTTTAAGCTTCTTACAGGCCTTTTCTATTGCCAAAATCTCTGCGTGTGCACAAGCCTGATTTTTAACTTCTCTCAAATTATGCCCTCTTGCAATAACCTTTCCATCTCTAACAATCACAGCACCAATTGGCACCTCAGCCTTATCAAATGCTTTATGAGCTTCCTTCAAAGCCTCTCTCATAAATTTTTCATTCATAGCAACAGCACCTCTATTCAAGCTGATTATAGCACATCTTTTACAAAATTGCACTTGATTTTTTTCCAATATGCTGTATAATATGTACTTGTGATGTGCTCGTAGCTCAACTGGATAGAGTATTCGGCTACGAACCGAACGGTTGGAGGTTCGAATCCTCTCGGGCGCACCAATAATATATCTGTTTGAGCCAATTGAATAGATATGATACCAAATCAATCAGAATTGAAATCTGGTTGATTTTTTTGTTGTCCAAAAATTATGTGACTCTTTGTCAATAGTTAAAGTTTCTCCACCCCAACTAAAATTATAGAACCAAATTATAGTACCAATATTTGAAAACATATGAATGATTAACTCATAATTGCCATAATTATACGAAAAGAATCATATTGTAATTTTTTTTATAACATCTATTAATGGCTTTGTATCACAAATACAAAAAAGTAGGTCTTAACTTATGAAGTCGTTTCTTAAGAATTACAAGCAAACGCTCATTTTGTTAGCGGCTATAATTATAGGTGCTATCGTGGGGTTATGTTGTGCTGAGAAGGCTACTGTATTAAGTCCATTAGGTGACATATTTATAAGCCTAATAGGCTTAATAATTGTGCCTTTAATCTTCCTCACAATATCAACTTATATTTCAAAAATTAGTCAACCCGAAAAAATTGGCAAAATACTGGGTACAACTGTACTTGTATTCATAATTACCTCTTTAATATCGATTTTAATAGGTATCTTTACAGCATATCCATTTAAACTAGTTTCTGTTGAAGATGGAGAAACCATTAAAGCAAATCTTTTTGACGAATACAACGATGACTCTGAAGAACTCTCTCTTCTTGAAAGAACAATTTCTGTATTAACAGTAGATGATTTTTTAAAACTGTTATCACGTCAGAATATTGTGGCAACTATAGTATTTTCAATAATATTTGGATGTTCAATTAGAATGTCTGGCGAAAAAGGTAAACCTATATTAACATTGTTAGAATCCTTAACTGACATAATAATGTCCCTATTAAACATTGTAATGTATTATACTCCAGTTGGACTTGGGTGTTATTTCGCAGCATTGATTGGTACATTTGGAGGTTCAATAGCAGTTGGATACTTGAAAACCTTCATATTACTTAAACAATTTCAGTGTAAATATTGAAATTTAAACAAAATTGTTTTATAATAGACTTATGTTAATCTTTACGATTAACCAATGTCCTTTAAACAATTAACAATGACAACATTAGGAGGAAAGTATTATGGCTAAAATTGTTGGATTGAAAGATGTCTTGTTGCCAAAAAATCAATTCGTAAATGAAGAGATTTTTGGTATGGAATCTCTTAAAAATGGCATAATTACCATTCGCTTCAACAATGCCGAAACCATTTATCAAATTGCTCAAAAAGTAAATAGATGCTTTACTGTAGCAAGTATTTTTACCAATTTAAGAGCTGTGCGTTTCCGGTATAACGGTATTCAAATGTATGTTGACAGTTCATATTCAACGCAAAAAGAAATTGTAGAACAGTATTATCGCAAATTTCGAAAATCAAGAGATCATGATGGCAACTACTTCCATAGGAGATACCTTTACGACGTATACCGTGAAAGACACATCAAAGAAATGATTACCGAGGCCATAAAAAGCGAAAAGATACTTTTTAAGAATCTGGAACTTGAAATTGCTTGGGATAAACTATCTAAGGAAACCAATAATGATTTGACATCGTCAAAAGTAATATATTTTGCAGAATGTTGGGCAAAGTATATGCAACTGCTTATCAAAAAACATCCTAACGCCAATATTAGCCAGCTTTCTGAAAGCGCAATGTTGGATTGTGAGGTCCTTGGTGTTCCATTGCTTTTTGAGCAAAAAGCAATCCCTTTGTTAATTGAGTATTGGAAATATGGCGACAATTTGTATGACTCGCTATAATGGTTAAAAACTGAATAAAATTTTATTCTTTCAAAAGACCAAGTGACTGAAAAAATCACTTGGTCCTTTTGTTTTCATATAAAACTTTTGCACAAACTGTTGAATTATATCAATATTTATATTATAATTTTTGCGTAACGCGTTCGTAGCTCAGCTGGATAGAGCGCTCCCCTCCTAAGGGAGAGGTCGGAGGTTCAAATCCCCTCGGACGCACCAATAAAGCAGAAAATAATGTAAGATTTTCTGCTTTATTTTTTTACTTTTTCCCCAACACAATTTTAACTTCTTTCTCGTTTCCGTCAACAACTTTTAATGTTACTGCGTCTCCTGGCTCTTTTGAATATATATACTCTCTTAGTTCCACCATTCTATCTACCTCTATATTGTCAATTGATGTTATTATATCTCCAACTTTAAGTCCTGCTTTGCCACAAGGCCCGTATTTATCGACTTTTGTTAAATATATTCCACTATCTAATTTTATACTTGAATCCATGTAAGGTATCATTTCTCTATCTAACGCATATATTCCTAAGTATGCCTCATCAAAATTATCCGTTTTTTCTAGTTTTTCAATAATCGGTTTTACTATGTTTATTGGAACTGCAAAACCTATTCCCTCCGCATCAGACAGCTTAACTGTGTTTATTCCTATAACTTCTCCATCTGTATTTATTAGTGGTCCTCCACTATTTCCTGGGTTTATGCTTGCATCAGTTTGAATTAACCCTGACATAAAAACTTCTTCATTATTTTCTTTAAATGTAAACGCTCTATTTATTCCACTTATTATTCCTTTTGTTGTTGTTCCTTGAAATTCAACCCCAAGAGGATTTCCAATTGCAATAACATCATCACCAACATATGAATTAGCCGAATTTCCAAGTGTTGCAGCCTTTAAATTCTTTTCATCAATTTTTATAATTGCAAGGTCTATATTAGGCTCATTCCATACAACTTTTCCTTGTGTCTCTTTTCCATCGTTTAGTGTAACAACAAGCTTTGCACCAACATTTTGTGCAAGATGCTGATTTGTAAGCACATATCCATTTCTAGTAACTATAATTCCTGTTCCCATTCCCCATTTTTCAGCAACATTTAAATCTAATATGCTTTCTCCATCTGGTTTCAACAAGCTTATTCCAACAGTAGAATCTTTTACACTATCTATAACTTGTGAAAGCACATTTCTCGATGTAGTATTATAACTTGAATTACTTCTATACTCATTATTTGAAGCTAGTCTTTCTCCGATATAATTTTGCCTTTCATTGCCAACTAAAATTATTACATTTTCTATTATAATCACAGTAAAGAAAATTGTAAGCAATACCGTAAAAAATAATTTTACTCCATTTTTACTTTTATTATCGTTATGAGAATAAATATACATTTTTACACCTCCATAGAAATTATTTCCATAGATTTTATTTCTATACAATGTTATTTTTTATTAGTGTGTCAAATTATAACGAATTTTGTGAAACTAGTATTATTGATATTTTCAGATTTTTATGATATTATTCTTAAAAAATATGGAGGTAGAATATGTCTTTAAAAGAACGTATAACGATACCTAATTATACATTAGGTGAAGAACTTTGGAATGCGATTTCACACGGGTTAGGAGCTATGCTTAGTATTGCTGCTCTCGTATTGTGTGTTGTAAAAAGCAGTATTAAAGATAGTGCAATAGCTGTTGTTGCTTGCAGTATTTACGGAGCTTCTCTGATATTTTTATATCTAATGTCAACACTTTATCACTCACTAAAAGTAAATAATGCAAAAAGAGTTTTTAATATAATTGACCATTGTAGTATATTCTTACTTATTGCTGGGTCATACACACCTTACACATTGATTGCATTACAAGGGAAGTTAGGCTGGACAATATTTGGAATAATCTGGCTAGCTGCAATTACTGGAATTGTATTCAATGCAATAGATTTAAAAAAGTATAAAGGAATTTCTGTGGTTGCATACATTTTAATGGGATGGTTAATTGTTTTCGCCTTCAAACCGCTATTGGCTGCACTTAACAAGCAAGGAATATATCTTCTCATCGTAGGGGGGGTGTTATACACAGTCGGTGCGATTTTTTATGTCATTGGAAAAAAGAAAAAATATATGCACTCGCTATTTCATCTGTTTGTGCTTGCTGGAAGCATTTTGCAGTTTTTCTCAATATATCTTTATGTAATATAAAAAAGCCCCACATTAGTCGACAAGACTAATGTGGGATTTATGTATATTAAGGGAGTTGTACATTTATTTCATATCGTCTATTGTTGCCTTACTTTCGTGCTTTATTTGCTTCCATTGCAAATTCATATTAAAGAACGAAGCAAAATTAACAAAGAAACTTACAACTAAAAATATTGGATATGTAATAATTCCTTTCCAGAGTTTTTTTACATCTTTCTTTTCTAGTCTAACAATCCATAAAGCGTGGAACATTGACAGAATAATAAATATTGCACCCAATATAAGCTTTTCTTGTAAAAATACTAAGCCTTGTTTTGCTGGTAATAATAGTATTTTTAAAATATCAACACAACCAACAAAAGCCGAAACAAGTATTACAGGCATACCCATCAAATAAATCATTCCATCTATAAGTTGAGGTGAGATTGTTTTTGATTTTAACATCTTTGGCAAACAAACTTTCAAACATTGAGCTGTACCTACACCCCACCTTAGCCTTTGATTCCAAGCAACAACAAAGTCAGTTGGTTGTTCATCATAGACAATAGCTTCGTTAGCCCAAGCTACTTTTTTACCTTTCGCAATCACATTCATAGAAGTCTCAGTATCCTCTGTTAAAGTATTAGTGTGCCAACCACCATCTTCTTTCAAAACAGACATTGCAATCATAAAACCTGTACCATTGATTAATGAAGACAAACCTAATTTATCCCTCGTATAATTATAGCATCTATCCATTGTCCAATAGAAAATGGCATAATTAGCAGAAACCCAAGTTTCATCAGGATTTTTAATATCTCTGTATCCTTGAACAACAGTTTCACCCTCACATAATTTTTCATTCATTTTACTTATAAAATTCGGTGATACAACATTATCCGCATCAAATACACAAAAAGCATCATATTTATCTGGGAACTCTTCAAGCACAATATCAAAAAACCATTCTAACGCATAACCTTTGCTACGCTTAAACTCATTAAATCTCTCATAAACAATCGCTCCTGCATCTCTTGCAACACCCGCAGTATTATCTGTGCAGTTATCGGCAATTACATATATATCTAACTTATCTTTCGGATACGATTGATTTTTCAAACTCTCTATTAAATTTGCAATTACATTTTCTTCATTTCTAGCGGATATAACAGCCATAAATCTATGTTTTTTCTTAGTAATTTTCTTCTTCTTTACCGGTTTATTATATACAAAAGCCCACATAACAATCTGGTAAATAGAATAAAACATTAAAAAGAACGACAAAACATTCTGAATATTTTCTAAAACTTCCAATGTTTTCATATAATCTTCTCCTCAAAGGTATATTGTACTATGTGTACTAGTACAGTATAATACTCTATTAAAATTATGTCAATACATATATCAAATTTACAACCATTTTCCAAGCATTTGATATATATTCCCCCATTTGGAATCTCTATAATCATCATAATAAATTATAAAAATAGTAAATCTCACTTATAATAATAAATAAAAGAGCTGCATTTCTACAACTCTCCTAGTTTAATATCGTATTTTATCTTCCTCACAACACATATTTAGATATTAGTGAATTTATCATTCTTATATCAACATTAGACCTGAAATCAAATTGTAATATGTGTCCATTACTGAATGTTAAAACTAATTCACTGTCTATATCCATAAATCCAGCTGTTTCTATTCCATAATATTGTATTTTTGAATATGGATATGAGAAATATACAATTTTCTTTCCAGTTACCCCTTTCACATTTATCGTAAATATTCTATTAGTTGTAAATACAACTTGATCTCTTATCGTTTTAAAAGCACATACCATTTTTTCATCATTTACTAACAATTTTTCTATTTCTGGTCTTACCTCACTTAAACTTATAGCTTTTAAATTTAAAAAATTAGCATCTGAATCAATACCAGTTGATATACTTGACATATAAAACCACTCCTTTGTTTTAATTATTAACCTTTGTATTTTAGTCCATCCTTGAAAGCATTTCTTCAATTGATTTCATTTCAAATCTTTGTACAATGAAAATATGACATTGCACGTACTTTTTTTCTTTCACTGAACATTATTATTTAACAATCAATAAAGAATCTTTAAAGTACTATAATTTCAGCATAATTCATCAATGATAATATCACCTTTCATGCAATTTGTCTATGCCATCAGGGCACATTTTCTATTTTATGTATATTGCTTTTGCAAGTATACATAATTTCTAACTTGTTTCTATTCTACATTTACAGATCTATATTCAAATTCACGCTTACTCATTTAAGATAAAAATAAGTTTAAAATTTTAATTTTACAAATTTAATAGTAAATATAAAGTTAAAAAGTAAGACCTAACTTACTTTTAGTAACATTGCTAATCCTTAGCAGATGCCACTATAATAAATCAGGTCTTATTTTTATTTTCAAACACGAATTATCGTTTTGTTTTTAAAGTTAACTAAGTCTCACCTTACCGTTATGAACAAATCATACTTTTCTCGATATTCTTTCTCAGATTTTTCATCCACACCTGTGCTGAAAATTTCACAGTGCCACCCAACTTTCGTTTCAATTTTTCCGACAAACTGAGGATTAGCACGTTCAAGCCGATAGACAAGTTGTTGGTTAAGATAATCATACTCTTCTTGCGACGGCATAAACGGTCGAACCTTCTCATTGGGCATAAGCTCCACAAAATAGAACGACATTGTACCGTCTGTTTCTTTTTCCAATTTTTTCGAGTCCTTAGAAGTAATACCAAATCTTCGCATTACTTCTTCCATCCGTCGCTTTTCTGTGCTGTTAAGTTTCTTAACACATCTTTCCATACTCATTTCCTCCAAGCATAATTTTTTACCGAAACTAAACTCCAAATGCTGCCTTTCAACAGCATTTGGAGTTATTTTCAAAGACACTCCTATACTGCTTCTTTTTTCAAATCAGATCGAATGCGAATTCGGTAGAATTCCATATATTGCTCAGTCTTTCCAATCTTGTCAACGCACCATTCCTGACCAATAACAGCCTTCTCAGCGAAATTTTCATCTTCCTTCTCAAGTATTTGAGCTATCCGTTTCTTTAAATATATTGCCGATCTCTTTGAGGGCTTATTTACAACTCCTTTGCAAGGAATTCCAACTAAACACTTAAACTCGAGATACGCAAATAATTTACTTTCACCATCCCTTTGAACAAGAATCGAATTAGAATCAGCACTATTAGCAATCTTTTCAAAGATTACCAGTGCACTGTCCATCCTTTGCTTTTCCTCGAACTCATCATCAGTAAGTGGATAAGCTTCAAGTTTGACAGCATTATTTTTATTGACGCCATTGAGCCCAAAACCATTTAACGTGCCAGGAATAAACGTAGTTGCTTGCTTCGATCTAAAAGCTCCACAAATGCCCATAATTATAGCCTCCTTGTTGTCGATGTAGTAACCTTTTTCCAACTATGATAGTAAATCATCAGTCCTTTCTTAAATTTTAGCATGGTTACATAATACTACCTTAAACACTTTTTGTCAAGTGATTTTACTTTTTTTGGCAATATTTCGTTCAGATTTTTCGCCATTTTTCGTACTTTATACCAGCTCTAGCCTTATACCAACCACGCCATATTTTTTCTGGTTCTCTTTGGTATAGAATTTCTCTAATTTCATTAAAAGTTCTGACTTTGTCATACTTTTGTCTGCTAAAATACTAATTTCAAATTTTTCTATTAACTCTTCAAAACTTTTGCATTTTATAAGTTTCACAACTCTTACTTTTAATTTTTCATCAAGACTTGGCTCTTTTAAAAATATAATTTCATCTCCAACCTTAATTTTTTGCCTCTTCTCATCATACAACCTTAGTTCAATTCGTTTTGTGCCATACTTTATATAATCAAAAAATTGTGGTTGCAACTTTAATTCATACGTTTCTGCCATATCCATCACTCTTTTCTTTTGCCATTTTACTAATTACTTTTTCTAAATTGCATTAGCACTATTTTTAAGGAATATACAAATTACAATTTTTGTGTATTCTGTTCCTGTAATACATTTTTAATCATTTCAACTATTTCTGCTCCGTGACATTTTATTTTAACTGCATTTAATATTTTTGTTTTTCTTAAATCTTCAAGTGTAACTGGTTTCGCTTTTATTAACTCTTCTAATTCGTCATTTAAGAAAACATAATATGCTGGAATTTTCATCTTTGCGGATTTTTCTTTTCTATATGAGAGTAATGCTTGTCTTAATTGTGATTCAATCTGGTTTGATTTTGTATCATCATTCAAATGTACTTCAACATTATTTGATATATTATCAGCACGCTTGTTATTATCTACCTGTTCAATATCATTTGTATTCTCACTAATCATTGTGTATTTAGCAGTATAATCTTTATTTACCTTTTGATTAACATATAGCAAAATATCTGTTGCATAACTTTCCATATTTTTTCTACTTTCTAAATCTATAAATTTTTTGTTTTTTATGTCATTTTTTAAATATTCTATTAAGTTATCTACTTTAACAATACTATTTTTAATTTCTGTCGGTGCATATTTAACATCCAATATTCCACTCGTATTTGCAAACACCACCAAAGGTTTATACCAGTCTTCAAATGTACTATTTCCGATATACTGTAATAATTTATTTTTACCAACACTCCAATCCTTTTTCCAAATTTCTTTATGTCTAACGGCCTGTCTATATGGAGAATAAATTGCCTCTGAAATTTTCCTGTTTTTGTATTGATAATATCTTATAAATTCGCCTTGCGCATTAACTCTAACATTTCCGACTAAATTTTTACATTCTATTAAGTAACAATGTGCTGGTGTTACTACAACCCAGTCAATTTGAGCAGTTAAATCATCAGCGACAACATTTACATCGTGTAAAACATACATTCCAATATTGGCACATTTCAATTCATATTCTATCTTTTTTTCGCCAACTAGACCAAGTTCCGAAATCTTTATTTCTCTATCTATTTCATCTTTTTCTATAACTTTATCTCTTATCTCTTTTAAAGTCTTTATCTTTTCCTCTAACTCACTGCTGTCTTTAACAAATATTGTTTTTTGAAATTTTTCAAACAAAGCCATATTTTCCTCCTTAATTTACACTAGATTGTATACATTTTACCACAATTTGTAAAACAAGAAAATCAAAATATAAAAATCACTTCTTTTTTTGATAAAAAATACACTCACATTTTTTGTGAATGTACTTAATTTTTTACAATGTTTCTATCCATTTATCTATATCTTTTTCGCTAGTTACAAGCTTATCGCTATAACCTTCAAATACTATATTCATCCCTTCTTCAACGTTGGAATTAGGACATAAGGCTGTTATTTCCTTAAATGTTTTTCCTAACCAACCTGCATTTGTTGCAAATGGTTTTATTGTCTTTCCAGATAAATCATTTTCTGAAAGAAAACTTCTAACGGCAGGTGCTGGTCTATACCACCAAACTGGTGTACCTAGTATTACTTCATCATATTTTCTCCAATCAACATTTATATCTTCTATTTCAGGTAAATGATTACTAGCCTCACTATTATGTTCATCGTTAACAACGGTATCATAATCTTCCGAATACGGTATGACTGTCCTGATTTGCACAATATCACAATCTAGCTTCTCTTCAATTTTTTCCGCTATTTTCTTAGTATTGTTTGTATAAGTAAAATACACAATTATTTTATTAGGCATAAAAAATTCCTCCTTATTTTTCTAAAATATCCGTTAATGTTGCATATTTAAGCACCATTAAAGGTCTTAGAGTTCTCTACTAATGCTGATTTCCACACTTTTGCAATGATTTTATCAAAATTTATCACACTTTTGCAACACATTTTCACATTTTTATCACACTTTTGTGTTTGAGCAATAAATTTAAGAAGCAAAACCAAAGTGAACCTAAACTGTTTAGCATTCTGCATAACAATTCAGGTTCACTTTTATAAATAATTTTTAAATTTTATTTTGATATGATATTATTTCTCATTAAAATATATTTTAACTATTTAGAAATCAATTCACATATCCAGTTGCTGTATTCTGTTGGATTTTCAATTGTTAACCCTTCTATCATCCTAGCTTGTGCATACAAAATTTTTGCAAATTTCTTTAACTCTTCTTTATCATTTCCAGCTAGTTCTTTTAATTTAGCAACTATTGCATGATCCTTATTTATTTCTAACACTGTTTTGGCCTTTACTGCATCTTCGTTTCCAATTTGATTATTTATTGTTTTTGCCATTTCAATTGATAATCCACCTTCTGTTGTCAAGCATACAGGGTGTTTTGTTAATCTATTTGTGAATTTAACGTCTTGTACATCTGCTTGTAAAGCTTCTTTCATTGTGTTTAATAATTCTTTGTTTTCATCATTTAATTTCTTTAATTCTTCTTTTTCTTCATCTGTGCCAACATCAATGTTGTCTGCACAAACGTTTTTAAACTTCTTTCCTTGGTATTCCATCATTACTTGTAAAGCAAATTCATCAACATTCTCTGTCAAATACAAGATCTCATAGCCTTTGGCTTGTATTGATTCAACCTGTGGTAGTCCCTTTATTTTGTCTATTGTCTCTCCTGTTGCATAATATATAGCATCTTGGCCTTCACTCATTCTCTCAACATATTCTTTTAATGTTACTAGTTTTTCTTCTTTTGATGACTTAAATAAAAGCAAGTCTTGTAATTTTTCTTTGTTTATTCCAAAGTTTTCATATGTTCCGAATTTTAATTGCGTACCATATATTCCAAAGAATTTTTCATACTCTTCTCTGTTTTCATTTAACATCTTTTCTAGTTCAGCTTTTATCTTATTTTCAATATTTTTAGCGATTACTTTTAGTTGTCTGTCGTGTTGTAGCATCTCTCTTGAAATATTTAAAGATAAATCTTGGCTATCTACTAGACCTTTAACAAATCCAAAGTAATCTGGCAATAAGTCTGCACACTTATCCATTATTAGCACACCATTTGAATATAGTTGCAAGCCTTTTTCGTACTCTTTTGTGTAATAATCATATGGCAAATGGCTTGGTATAAATAAAAGTGCATTGTAACTATATTGACCTTCAACCGCAATATGAATTACTTTTAACGGCTTTTCCCAGTCATTAAATTTTGATGTATAAAAGTCTTCATATTCCTCTTGTTTTATCTCACTCTTTTTCTTTTTCCAAAGTGGTATCATACTGTTTAACGTTACTTCTTCTTTCACGTCTTCATACTCATCTTTTGAGCCTTCTTTTAATTGTTTACGAGTTACCGCCATTTTTATTGGATATCTAATATAGTCTGAATATTTTTTAATTAGTTCTCTAACTTTAAATTCATCTAAGAATTCACTATACTTTTCATCTTCTGTATCGTCTTTTAAATGTAGAATTATTTCTGTTCCTATATCTTCTTTATCACACTCATCTATTGTGTATCCGTCAATTCCTTCTGAAACCCATACGTGTGCTTTTTCATCATCTGGTGATTTTGTTTTAACTGTAACTTTATCACTAACCATAAATGAAGAATAGAAGCCAACACCAAATTGACCAATTATATCTATGTCTTCTTTCTTTTCGTTTTCTTGCTTAAAAGCAAGTGAACCACTTCTTGCAATAGTTCCTAAATTATCTTCTAATTCTTTTCCTGTCATACCACAGCCATTATCAGTTATTATAATATTTTTATTTTCAGGATCCAATTTTATATTTATCTGTAAACTGCTTTGATTTAATTCAACATCTTTCTTGGTAAGTGATCTATAATATAACTTATCTATTGCATCACTAGCATTTGAAATAAGCTCTCTTAAAAATATTTCTTTGTTTGTGTAAATCGAATTAACCATTAAATCCAATACTCTTTTTGATTCTGCTTTAAATTCTTTCTTACTCATCACATTCACTCCTATCATTAAATATATCTAGTTTTTATTTATAATACTATAATCAAATCTGTATATTATAATCCTCGCCTATTTTTTCGCTATTACGAGTTTTTACTCAACTTTTAAAATTTTCACATAAACTATTTTTCTTACATAATAGCGAAGCATCATTTTGCCATTATGTAAGAAAATAAATGGGCTAATGATAGCCAATTATCACTAGCCCTCTTTACAACCTACTCTTTTAAATTAGTCTTCTATTTCAATATACTTCTTTTCAGGAAGTTTCTTTGTTTCCTCAATCTTTGGAACTTCCAAATTCAAAATACCATTCTTAAATGAAGCTTTAATGTCTTCACTCTTTACATCTTCACCTACATAGAAACTTCTTGAACAGCTTCCCATATATCTTTCTCTTCTAACAAACTTGCCATCTTCTTTTTCCTCGTGATTTGAATCAATAGAAGCTTGTACTGTTAAATATCCATCTTCAACCGAAATCTTAATGTTGTCTTTATTGTAACCTGGTAAATCAATATCTATCAAGTATTTGTCTTTCTTTTCTCTAATATCCGTTTTCATAACTCTTGTTTCGTGTTCATTGAAAAATGGATCTCTAAACAAATCTCCGAATAAATCAAAATCATTATTTCTTCTTGGTATCATCATCATATAAATCTCTCCTTTTTATTTTGTGTTGACACCATAATTGTTAACACATATTAAATTTATTATTCATCTACTTGAAAGTTTCCTTTCTTTTGATTACAAGAACAATTATAACTCTATTTTTAGCACTGTCAAGTGTCGAGTGCTAAATTTCACATGATTTTCACAGCAATAATCTATCATTTTTATTCATATTGTGTAAGCACCAGTAGTACCAGTCATTTCAGGTTGTATTTGCCGTTTTGATGTTTACATTTTATTCCAGTTTTCTTTGCAATTATGTAAATTGCTTCTCGTTTTTTTACAATTTGTCGTCATTTAATATTTCATTTTTCTATTTCTGAAAGGCTTTGTAATTTACTTTCATTATTTATCATTTTTTCTTGTATTTTGAAATTATATAATATATTATAATTAAGTAAGAAATGGCTTTATATTCACATAAAAAAGCAAAGTATTTTCTCACTAAATTAAAGATTTTAGTATAACATAATGTTAAGCAGACTAATATAAAGACCATGTTTTAAGTAAGGAAGGTAAGTTATGAAAGAAATGCAAGAAAAAATAATTTATGATTTAACAAATCCACAAAATTCAATCTTGATGTCAGAGCTTTTTTATGGCGATCAACATATATTTATAATTCCAGCTTGGGCAACCATTAAAGCTGAAATAAATTTTGAATTGCTAGAAAAGGCAATAAACAATGTTGTTAAAAACAATGATGCTTTTCGTACACGTTTTATAAAAAATGGTGATAAAGTTATGCAGTATTTTCAAAGCTACACACCTTTTGATGTGCAAAAAATCACTGTGAATGATATTACTGAATTAGAGAATTTTATTAAAGGTATAACCTTTGATATTTATGCTTCTACTCCGGTTAAATTTTTGATGTTTGAAAATTTATCTGGATATGGTGGATTTTGTTGTATTTCGCATCATATGGTCAGTGATGCGTGGTCTCACTCACTTTTTCTTGAAGAAGTATTAAAAAATTATAATGCACTTGTGCTAGGTGAAAGCACCGATTCTTTTAGAGTTTCTTCATATAAAAATTTTATTTCAAGCGAAGAAGAATATTTAAAATCTGAAAAGTTTAAAAAAGATAAGGAGTATTGGGAAAGTAAGTTCCAAACAAACTCTGAAATAATTTCTTTGAAAAATAATAATAGCTTTGAAACGGATTCAATAAGAAAGTCTTTTATGTTTCCGCAAAGCATTATAAAGTATTGCAATGAAAATAAAATTTCTGTTTTTTCATTTTTTTATGCTGTGATTTCAATATATTTTTCTAGAATTGAAAACACGGATGAAATTATAATTGGCACCCCTTACTTAAATAGAACTAATTTTGCAGAAAAAAATACTATTGGAATGTTTATATCAACACTTCCTTTTAAAAACAAAATAGATGGCAATCAATCAATTAGTGATTATACGAAGGATATTGCTGTTATGCAAATTGGTGGACTTAGACATCAAAAATATCCATACTCTGAACTTCAAAAATACTATACTAAAAAATTCGGACGCAAAAGCAATTTATATGACATTTTATTCTCATATCAAAACGCAAAAGCGAACGGTTCTGAACTTAGTTTTGATTTTGAATCCAGATGGATTTTTACAAACCACCAAGTAGAATCGCTTGTTATAAATATATCTGACAACGATGGAACAAGTAATCCGATTATTGACTATGATTTTTTAACTTCTGTATTTACTGAAAAAGATATAGTAACACTAAACAATAGACTTATACATATGGCTAATCAAATAATTGATAATCGCAATATATTAGTTAAAGATTTAGATATTGTTACACCTGCTGAAAGTAATATTTTAGTTAACGAATTTAATCAAACTAATGTAGGCTACGATGCTACCGCTACAATTGCAACTCTTTTTTCAAAAGTTGCAAAAGAAAATCCAAATGACATTGCACTTGCATTTGAAGACAAGTATTTAACATATAAACAATTAGATGAAAAGAGTAATTATTTAGCAGATATTTTAGTAAGAAGTGGAGTTAAAAGGAACTCATTTGTAGGAGTACTTTTTAATCGTTCTCTTGAAATGATAATTTCAATATTAGCGGTTTTAAAATCTGGCGCTGCCTATATGCCAATAAACCCTGATTATCCAGATGAAAGAATTGACTATATGGTTTCTGATAGTAACTGTAAAATAATGCTTTTATCAGAAGATATGAAGTACATAAATGCTTCTCTTACCAATATCGTAGTAAAAGCTGATAAACTTTTAGATATAGACACTTTTAACAATGTCAGTGAACCTTCTGATTTAGCATATGTGATATATACTTCTGGCTCAACAGGAAAGCCAAAAGGCGTTATGATAAGGCATTATAGCATTGTTAATACTTTACTTTGGAGAAAAAACGCATATAACTTTGATAAAGGTATTTCAGTGCTACAAATTCCATCATTTGCTTTTGATAGTTCTGTTGAAGATATTTTTACACCACTAATATCTGGCTCAAAACTTGTTTTAGTTAATCAAAGTAATTCTAATTTTGATATATCTTTAATTAGGCAACTAATTGTTAAAGAAAAGATAAATCATATGTTAGTCGTACCAAGTTTTTATAATGTGCTTTTAAATGAAATTTCAGACGTATTAAATAATTTTAAATTTGTTACAGTTGCTGGCGAAGGCTTCTCAATAGAATTGGTTAAAAAACATTTTGATTTGCTACCAAATGTAGATATTTATAACGAATATGGGCCAACAGAAAATAGTGTTTGCACAACATTCCATAAATTTAGTAAAGATGAAACAACCGTTTATATCGGAAA
Organism: uncultured Clostridia bacterium; assembly: GCA_934132775.1. Lineage (GTDB taxonomy): Bacteria > Bacillota > Clostridia > TANB77 > UBA1234 > UBA1234. Next base: position 103,699 of record CAKPAA010000003.1, read on the forward strand.
GCCAATAGATAATTGCAGTTGTTATATACTAGACAAAAATCTAAAAGTTCAGCCATTTAACGTAAAAGGAGAACTATACGTTTCAGGTCCTGGGCTTGCCAAAGGCTACATTGGAAAAGAAGATTTAACAACTTCACGTTTTATACCAAATCCGTTCAAAGAGAACACTTTAATGTATAAAACAGGTGACGTTGTTTCAATAAATGAAAACGGATTGATGACTTTCCACGAACGTGTGGATTACCAGGTAAAGCATAATGGATTTAGGATAAACCTTGGAGAGGTTGAAAGTGCAATTTCAAAATACACAAAAAACCCAAATGTTGCAGTTTTGTTAAAAAAGAACGGCACCTCTACCCTACTTGCTGGATACATTGAAACAGCTAATAAAATAGACGTTCACACTTTAAAACAAGAACTTAAAAGATTCTTACCATACTATATGATACCACAAGAAATAAACACTGTTAAAAAATTTCCATTAACTCCTAATGCAAAAATAGACAGAAAAGCTTTGGAAAAATTACAATTTAAGCAAAAGAATAATATTATTGTTGCGCCACGTAATGAATTGGATAATCAAATTTTGCTTGCTTGGAAAAAAATATTAAAACAAGAAAACATAAGCATTGATGATAATATATTTGAACTTGGTGGTGATTCACTTTCTATTATTTCTATTCAGTCTGTACTGTTTAAAAATAATATAAATGTGAAATCACAAGTGCTTTTTGAAAATCCAACAATTAGAAGTGTTTCTGACTACATAACAAGTGAAAAAACATCAGACCTAACAAATGATATTAAAATTTATGCACCTAAAAAAACGCTTATAAGTGATATAACTAATAAAAGTAAAGCCCCTAAAAACATATTGCTTACTGGTGTTACAGGTTTCTTAGGTGCCCACATTCTTGCAGAAGTTATAAACACTTATCCAGATACAAACATATTTTGTGTTATTAGAAACAAGCCAAGCAAAAATTTTAGAGAAAGACTAAAAGAAATATTACACTATTATTTCAACGACAAATATGATTTGTTAATTGACGATAGAATAGTACCTGTTGAAGGCGACCTAGCAAGAGATAACTTAGGAATAGATATAACTTTGTATAAGACACTGATAGATAAAATTGATTATATAATAAACGTTGCATCATTAGTAAAACACTTTGGAGATTACAATTTATTCTATAATTCAAATGTAACAACAGCAAAAAACATTATTAAATTTGCAAAAGAGGCAAATGCAACAATTAACCACGTATCAACAACTTCTGTATCAGGAAATTATTTAGTGCAAAATGATATAGAATATGACTTTACTGAAAACGACTTTTATATAGGGCAAAACTACAAAGATAATGTTTATGTTAGAACAAAATTTGAAGCAGAAAACGAAATGTTCAAAGCCCAAAGTGAAGGGGTAAATGTCAATATATTTAGAATTGGTAATTTAATGCAAAGGCTTTCTGACGGCAAGTTCCAAATCAATAAATTTGATAATGCATACTTTAAGAGAATATATGGATTTATTAAAATTGGTAAGTTGCCTAACAATTTATTTTCACAAGAGCTTGAATTTACACCAGTTGATTCTTGTGCAACAGCCATAGTTAGCCTTATGACCTACCAAAACAAAGTGTTCCATTTATTAAACAATAACTTAATTAAAATACAAAAATTACTTTTCGTGCTTAATAAATATGGTATGGATATTGAATTTATAACCCCAGAAGAATTTTTGAATTTCATACATAATGATGCAAACTCTTCTTACCTTGAAAATTTTATTACTGATTTAAACAACTCAAAGAACTTAGATTATACAACCAAGATACAAATTAACGACAACTTGACAAGAGAATATTTAAGACATAATAACTTTGTATGGCCAAAAATAACTGATGAATATATAGATTTATTTATTAAAAATGTATTGGAGGATACAAATGAAGAAAAATAAACTAATAAGTAAAATTTCAAACGCTTTTAAAAAGAATGTTAGATTTTCAGCTTGTTTTTGCTTTGCATTCACATTGCTTATAGGTGTGCTACTTGCATACTACCTTATGCCAATTCTTTTAAATTATGGACCTGGCACAATAAATTCAGAATTTGATAGAGAATTTTCAAGTGGCATCACTTATTTCATGCAATACACTTTAATATATGTAGTATTAACTATAATAGGTGTAAGTTTTATACTATTAGAAACAAAAAATTTTGATAAAATTGATGAATTAAAAGAGACATCAAAAACTGATTTAAAAGCGCAAAAAACTTTAAATAAAATAATTTCTAAGTGTTTAACCTTGCCACAGTATATGTTTGTTGGGGTTATGATTTTGCCAACCGTACTACTATCAATAGTATTTGCTTGTTTAGGTTTTACATCATTTGCAGATGTTAAAGTACTACTAATAATATTAACATTGTCTGCATTGACGGCATCACTAACATACATATTTTTAAGAAGTTCATTTAAAAATACATTAGTGCATCTAAACAACTTAAAAAAGACTAACAAATATGGATTTAAACTAACTTCAACGCTAATGTTTCAAACTTCATCATTAGTTTTAGTTTGCATACTATATACATTCTTATTACTATACTCAAACAATATGGAAGACAAATCAACTATCTTGCGTGAGCATTACACTTATGAAGTTAACTATTTAATACAAGCAAGCAAGCCACAGAACTTGGAAGAGCTAGAAAAAGTACTAAATCAAATTGATTTTATCTCTTCAAAAGATGCTGTATTTATAATTGATGAAAGCAATAATTTCATAAACTTTAACAATTCAGAAGTATCTGAATTCTTTAAAAAGTATGCTTTTGACCTCGCTAGCAGCCATAATAATTCCGTTTACGATTATTATGGAACAGAAAGCCAAGGTGTTTCAATTCCTATGCATATAGATGGAATTGGTGATATTAGAATAGTAATTAAATATGACCTATCAAACAAATTTTTATATGGTACTCTTGCAAACATTGTTATAATACTTATATACTCTGGTCTTTCAATATACTGCTTTTCAAATTCTGTTTCAAAAGAAATATCAATAGTTGCAAAAAATATGCAAGAAATTTCAAAGGGTACATCAAACGAACTTAACGAAAGATTGGCTGTTACTTCAAATGATGAAATTGGAGACCTAGTAATTGCTTTCAATGAAATCCAAGAACTAACAAAGCAATATATAAACACAATTCAAAATAATCAACAAGTATTGTTAGAGCAAGAAAGACTTGCCTCATTAGGACAAATGATTGGTGGAATTGCACATAATATGAAAACTCCAATAATGTCAATATCAGGTGCTGCGGAAGGTTTAACAGAGCTAGTTGGAGAATACATAGCTTCAATAGATAATCCACAAGTAACATCAGACGACCATAGAGATATAGCCAAAGATATGCTTGAATGGATAACAAAAATAAAAACGCATACATCATATATGTCAGACATTATAACAGCAGTTAAAGGCCAAGCATCACAACTTGCAACATCAGACTACTCGGAATTTACAGTATATGACTTGTACAAAAAAGTAGATATTTTAATAAAGCACGAAATTAAAAAAGCATTATTAGTATTAGAAACAAAAATAGATTGTGACCCCGCACTAATTTTACACGGCGACATAAACAACTTAATACAAGTAGTTATAAACTTAATATCAAACTCAATACAAGCATACAATGGACAGCCAAATCAGAAAATATACTTCACAATTACATCAGATAGCTCAAACTTATACATAGTTATAAGAGACCTTGGATGTGGTATGAGCGAAGAAACAAAGAGTAAGCTATTTAAAGAAATGGTAACAACAAAAGGAAAAAACGGTACTGGACTTGGACTATATATGTCATACTCAACAATAAAAGGAAAATTCGGTGGAGACATATCATTCACATCAGAAAAAAACGTTGGAACAACATTTACAGTTACAATACCGATAAAATAAGGAGGTTAAAATGAGATTAAAAGACACTATTCAAAAAAAAGATTTCAGAATATTGGTAGTCGACGATGAACAAGGAATAATCGATTCACTAGCAATATTTCTAAATCAATACAACTTAGTCGGAGAAACAGACCCATTAAAAGCAATAGAACTAGTAAAAAATGAACATTTTGATATGCTAATTCTAGACTTCTTAATGATGCCAATACACGGCGACCAAGTTGTAGAAGAAATTAGAAAATTCAACAAAGAACTATACATACTACTACTTACTGGTCATAAAGACTTAGCACCACCACTAGAAACAATAAAAAGATTAGATATACAAGGCTATTGCGAAAAAAGTGACAAATTCGATCAAATATTATTATTGGTTGAATCAGGTTTAAAATCAGTTTCTCAAATGAGAATAATAAAAGATATAAACAACAAATTAGAAGTTGCTTACGACGAACTAAAACACGCATATAGAGGAACAATGGAGTCACTACGTCTAGCAGTAGATGCCAAAGATTCATACACAAAAAATCATTCAGATAGAGTATCTTACTACTCTGTTTTAATAGCCCAGAAGTTAGGCTTACCACAAGAACAAATAGACTTAGTACGAGACGGTGGACTATTCCACGATATAGGAAAAATCGGAATACCAGATGCTATTTTACAAAAAACTTCAAAACTAACCGACGACGAATACGACGATATAAAAAATCATCCATCAATAGGTGCACACATACTACAACCATCAAAAATATTTGATAATATAATTCCAATGGTAAAACATCATCACGAAAGATATGATGGCAGAGGCTATCCATCAGGACTTGCAGGCGAAGATATTCCATACAATGCAAGAATCGTTTCGGTAGCTGACTCATTTGACGCAATGACATCTGACAGAAGCTATCGTCCAAGATTTACACTAGAAAAAGCACTTGCAGAACTTGAAAGATGTAAAGGAACACAATTTGACCCAGTTATGGTAGATGCATTCCTAGATGTATTTGCAACGCACGACATAAGCGAAATAGAAGCAGGTGCGAACACTAAATTTAATAGAGAATAACAGCTCAAAATATACAAAAATAGGATTTGAATTGGCTTTAATTCAGATCCTATTTTTTAGTTATTAAATCATTGCAAGTAGATAATTCAGCAACTATTTTCAATTCTCATTGAATATTTTTGACGTTTGCGTAAAAAATATTCAATGGCTATAAATCTTTAATTTTTAGAAACAAGCATTATTTTATTTTTAATAAATCTTAAAAATGTTAAATTAAGTTATTTTTCAAAATTTTTAAGTCTCCTTTCAATATATAACCTTTATTTATCTCGATTCATCTATTTTGCTATCTTTTATCATTCTTATATTTTTTCTTCTTGCTTCTTCAAGTTCTCTATACACATTTTCTAACACTTTTTTGGTTTTTTCTTCATCTATGCTAAATCTTAAATCTGTATGTCCTCCATTATTTGCAATTTCTCCATCTGATATTTCTAGTAGCCCGCCGTCTTTCATTTTCTCTAAAAATTCTGTAAATTGTTTATCATCTGTTTTAACGTGTATCATTTTTTCTTCCTTAGTAGTTCTTAAGAATAATTCATACATTTCAGTCGTTGCTTCTAGTCTATGAAATTTCTCTTCTTCAGGACTATTATCTTTATCTTTTTTCATTGCCATTTCTGCAATATATAACTCTTCTTCTCCATCAAATTCTGAATTAGAATATAGCATATACCAAGTAGAATCTCTATTTATTGAAAGGTGCATCGTGTCCACAGACAAATCATATTTTTCCGCCATTTCTTCTAAGTAATTATCTCCACTATTTTTTGTCAATTCATTTGCATATCCATTTTTATCATTTCTTATCTCACTTATTCTATCAATAGCTCTTCCTATATATCTGCCCGAAATATTTTCCACTTCATCAACTTTGTCATACCCATATGGAATTGATGAAGATATATTTCTATCACCAACAGCTTTTTGTTGAAAAATCTGTGCCTTATCCAAGTTATTTTCTCTTAATTCTCGCAAGTGTTCTTCTATATCTTTTCCTTCCACTTTTGCTATTGTATACACACTATCTCTTGCATCTGAATATACATTTCTGCCATCTGGTGGTTCAATTATAGTTCCTCTCTCATTTTCAGATAGCTTTGCTTTTAAAGTTTTATCTCCTGTATAACCTGCACCAATTGTAACATCTCTTAATATAAATTTTTTATATTGCTCAACTGTTATTTTTCCATCTAGAAGTAATCTGTCCATCATTTCTCTATCTACCGACAATGCTTGTTCAGCAGCTTTTTTATAAACATCATACGTTGACAAAATCTTTTCACGTTCCGTTTCTTCATTTTCTATATTTTCATCTATTTCTATATTGTCAAAACAAAGTCTACTTCCATTTCTCCACGTCCACGACTGGGCTATCAAATTTCCTTTCTCATCAAATACACCGAAAAGTCCACCATTCCTAGAAGTAACCGAATGTTCCATCGAACTTACACCTACATTTCCAAATTCTTGACAACAATCTGTTAATGTTCCTGCTGCTATTGCTAATGGATCATCAATCCTTAACAGCTTACCTGTACATTCTCTCGAGATGCTTTGTCCTACTTTCATTGGTGGAATGCTTAAGGTTTCTCTTTGTATAGATTTATTAAATATTTGCTGGTACTCCTCATAATAATCAATGTCTGGTTCTCTTTGTTTAGCTTTAATATATACTTGTGCAACTTCACCACTTCCTAACTTTTCATCATATGTATCCGTTACAGACATTTCTTCTATTATTTGAGATGGAGTAAGCTTACAGTTTCTCTCACTTTTTGTAGCAGAATATAACCAATTCAAATGTCTATATATTTCTGGTTCACTTAATATTTCTTCTCTATATTTTCTAAAATAATCTTTAAATCTAGGATTCTCGTCTTCTACATTTATTCCGCCAAACATTCTTTCAACCTGTTCATAGCTGACTATACCTTTTATCTGTTTTGATGATAGTCCATTGTATACTTTAACGTACACTTCATCTTTTGATACACCCGCTTTTAAATAAAGTTTGCTCCTTCCTTGTTCTTCTATCTTTCTAATTGTTTCTTCTTTGCTATTGCCCGAAATAAATTTTTCTAAATCTTCTTTTGTAAATTCTAAATCACCAGGTGCATTTATACATTTTCTAATCCAACCTTGTCCAATTGTTTTACTACTATTATCTAAAACATTTAAAATATCTATAATTGCGTCTTTATTTATTTCCTCTAGATGCGTTTCCACTATTTCTTTTGCTAGTTTCTTTATTGTCTCTTTTTTATCTATAACCCAATGAGCTGAATATCTTTCACCTTCGCCTATATTCTTATCGAACCTATCTAATAAGCTATTTACTTCAACTTTTCCATTTTCTTTTAATTCTTCTCTTATAAATGTATCAAACATTATTTGAATATTTCTTAACTGTGCTGTTGGTATTCTGCTATCACTATCCAATTTAGCATTTTCAAATGGAAGTGTTGAAACAATATTCTCAATTCTTTCTCTAATAACTCTACTCTTTTGTTGTGTTAGTAATTCTTCTCCCAAATTTCTTTTCAGCAATTCTTCAAACGTTTTAATATCCCCACTTTGTATACTTCTATTTATTTCTTTGCACACTTCAAATTTTTCTTTTGTTTTTAACTGACTTAATACTTTATCTAATCCGCTTTATGAGTTGAATTGAATCTTCCATTCTTTTATCTAATTTATATTTTCGTTCAAAATATCTTTGATATATTTCACTTTGATATATTTCCTTTTGTGCATCATAACATTGAGCTAAATCACTTTCAGAAACTTCTGAAATATCCAAAAGCTTTCTCATTTCTTCAAGACCAATAGATTTGTACATTTTGTATGCTAACGTTTGTATTGCATCAATATTATAGTTTAGTGATCTTCTAAGACTAGAATCAAATACTATGTCATCCATTGCATACAAGTCTTCAACTGGCACATTTTCTATGCCTGGTAATTCTAACTGTATTTTATTGGGAATATATCCTTTTTCTACCCATTTATCTAAATTTATAGGATTGTCATTTTGCAACTGTTGAAAAAATCTATATGCAGAAGCAGTATCTAAATGAGATATTCTCACATTTTTGTATCCTTTTATTCCTTCATTTGAGAAAATACCACTGTTTTTAACTTGGTCTATTGCCATAAACTTAAAGTTAAATGCACCTTTTCCTATACTCGTTACACTATCTGGAATACTTACACTCGTTAACCTGCTACAATCAGAAAATGCATAACTTCCTATACTTGTTACACTATCTGGTATATTTACACTCATTAAACTCCTACAACCATAAAATGCATAACTTCCTATACTTGTTACACTATCTGGTATATTTACACTCGTTAACCTGCTACAACGTAAAAATGCATAACTTCCTATGCTTGTTACTCCTTCTGGGATATTTACACTCTTTAAATTGTAACAACCGTTAAATGCACCCTCTCCTATGCTTGTTACACTATCTGGTATATTTACACTCTTTAAACTCATACAATTTAAAAATGCACCCTCTCCTATGCTTGTTACACTATCTGGTATATTTACACTCTTTAAACTCCTACAATTTAAAAATGCACCCTCTCCTATACTTGTTACTCCATCTGGTATAACAAAACTTCCGTCTGGACCTATATCACTATCATCAACCTTAATCAAGACTCCGTTTTCAATTTTCATCTATCTCACCTCTATTCCTTATCTCTTTTTAAATATATTTTTTAATGCAGTTTTTATCTTTTCCAATATATTCATACTTGTGTCGTATTTTACCAATGCTTTTTCTTTCACACCTGTTTTTCTTTTTTCGTTTTTATTACTTTCTCTTTCTGCTGTCAC
>CAKPAA010000004.1 GCA_934132775.1 uncultured Clostridia bacterium
ATTTAACTTGTAATTCATCATAATCTTTTCTTAAATCTTCTATCTTCAAAATATTCACCTTCTTATAAAAAAGTTTCCTTAAGTAGTTCTTACCCAATTTTTCTTATAATTTTTTATTAAAAATTGTAAAAAGGATTTTAATTAAAAGTCTTATAAAATAAGGGTTTTAAAGAGAGTTTATATAAGTCGTTCTTTACCAGTTAATATTAGTTTTATTTTCTTCCATCTATTTCACTTCCTTATTAACCATTTATATTAATATATTTTTTTAACCATATATTTTTTGTCATTAATTTCATATGAACCATTCTTTATATTTAGTATTCCTACCTGATCACTATATTTCACCTGAAATTCGTCTCCATTTATTTTATGAATTGTTGTATCATCATAATTACTCTCTACATATGTATTTTTGTTTATATTAAATATATAGAATTTAATATTTTCTTCTTCACAACTAATTTTTTCAAAATCAACTTCATCTATATCTGCATTTTCCTTTTTGATATATGGAAAAACTCTTGGATAAATTTCTATATCATACAGTTGATAATTATTTTTTATAGTATTCAAGAATATATATGCCAAAATAGCAAAATCATCTATTAGTAATTCCCAATACTTATTAAAATCCTCAAAATAAATTTTATATAGTTCATTTAATATTCTATTTTTATCTTCCGTGTTAAAAATTGTATTTAATAATCTATATTTATTTATCTTTTCTGCTGAAATTTCTTTATCAATAAAATCATTTTTTTCTAAATTTAATCTATCAATATCTCTACATAATTCTCCATATCTAAATATTCCATCAATATTATAAAAATTATATTTAGAACTTAACTCGCTTAATAATATAATCCACTTTTTATCAAATTCTACATTACTCTCAATCTCACCAAATGAATCTAATAGATTAGAGTATAAATACCTTTCTGCATCAATTATTTTAAATAAGTTTTGAGGACTTTCTAATCCCCTTTTTGTTTCTAGAGCATTTACTTCATTTTCCATTCCTTCAAGTGCATAAAAGCAATAAAATATCTCATCAATATTCATCTTATGCTTATTGAAAATTTCTTCTAATTTGTTTGGACAATTAAAATAAGAATCTATTAGTTCTTCTTCTGTAATAATTTTAGTTATAATTTCTAATTTATGTGCTCCTACATCATATCCAGATAAATGTTTGTTTTCTGGCTCATAGTTAAGCATTTTATTTCTTTTTAAAGTTATAAATTCTGTAAAAGCTTCATTAAAAGCTTCTGATTTAAACTCATAATCTTCACCTTTTTCTATTGTATAAAATCCCATAAATTGCATATTATTATGTATTTTAAATGATATAGAATGTATAAATTCATGAAAAAAAACATAGTCAAAATAATCTTTTTCACTTAAAATGCTTTTCCCTACCTTAATCTCACCCGAAGATATTGCACAAATCGCATCAATTTTTTCATTTTTATCATCATATATAACTATTCCATTGGGAATAACCACACTTATTCTTTCTATAACTGTATCTGTGCTACAGTATTTTTCCTTAAATAATTCCTGAAACTCTAAAATAGCATTAGTTAGTATTGAAGAAGTAAAATTATTATACTTTTTACATAATTTGTTACAAATGTGCTCTTTATTCAATTTTCGTTTTTCTCCTTAATTATATTTTTATCTGAATTTTTCATTCTGTTAGTTAATGTCTTGTTACTAATATTTCCATTTTGATTTTTCAATTTTTTCTTCTTTATCTTCCGTAATCTAAATCCCAATAGTCACTATAGCTATCAAATATAGCCTTGCAATTCTTATCTTGTAAAATTCCATTTGTTTTAGCACTATCTTGCATTATCTGTAATACTCTTTTCTTATCAAACCCTTTGCTTACCCTTATATCATAAAATTGTACTAACTCAGTTAAAGCTTCTGGATGGGCTGAATCAAATCTATTTGATAATTCACTAGTTAGCCAACGGTCTTTTCCAAAAAATAATATAATCAATTCTTTATCACTCATTTTAGTTGTTTCAAGAAAAAACTTAAATACATCTCTATAATCTCTTGAATAACCTCCACCATTATCTTTATTTAAAATTTTTGATGTAATATAGCAAGTTGCCATTTCATTAAATCCATTACCTAATTTCATATCATATTGCTTAAATCCAAGTTTTTCTATTGTTGCATCTGACACTGCATGTACGCATTCATGCACTATTGTATCAATAATCATAGGTGAACGATTTGATATATCTCGTAGTATTGCCTTTCTTTCTTCTGGATCATAAAATCCACTCGGAAACGAACCATTGGTTTTTTTTGTCTATAATAATGTTCAAAATCTTCTGAACTCAATTTCTGAACATTTAATTTTTGTATTCTTGCAACCGTCTCTTGATAGATTTCTGAATCAGTTCCACACTGTATTCCAATATAATTTAATATTAAATTTTTAAATTCCTCAATTTCCATATATTTTCCTCCTTACTATATTTTCCGCATAATACGCATTACCTTCAAACTTCCTATTTTTATTTACAGTACCTATCAAATGAATTTTATTATTTATCAATTTTATTCTTGTTTAAGCACACATTATAAATCCACCCGCAAATTATTCTCATTTTCTAAAAAATAATTATAAGAATATTATAAAGTCACATAAAATCTTCATTTTATTTACATCTTCCACTGATGTTTCTTTAAATCAACACGATATTCATTTTTAAAAGAAACGCCCTCACTCTTTAACAAATTCACTTGTTCTATCCATCCTGGTGAGACTCTACCTTGATGGTTTACAACTCTATGACAAGGAAAATTACCATAAAGAAAAGCCATTTTCAATGCCCTACCTACTAATCTAGCATTTTTAGGTCTTCCAATCAATCTAGCAATTTGTCCATAAGTTGCGACAGAGCCGAACAGGTATCTCTTCAACTATGGAATATATTAAATATGATAAATCCTCATTTAGCACCGTTTTCATACATACACCTCGGAGGTATTATAATTCTTAAAATATTTGACATCTCGTCCCCTTGCTTTCTTACGCATTTTATCATAAAAAAGAGTCACTTTCAACTAACTAAACGCCTACAAAATCTCACTTACTCATTAAATAATATCTTTTGCATTCCATATGGATTGTTTAAGAAATCTTTATATATTCTATAAACCTCTGTTTCTTCATATTTTATTTCTTTCATATTGCTGTTCATATCAATTATTTTTCCATATTTGTAAGATAACAAAATTGGAGAATGTGTGGCAATGATAAACTGTGAACCGTTTTGAGCCAATTCGTTTATATAACACAACAATGTCATTTGTCTCTGTGGTGAGAGTGCAGATTCAGGTTCATCAAGGATATATAAGCCATTGTTCCAAAATCTATTTTCTACAACTTTCAGAAACGATTCCCCGTGAGAACATTCGTGTAAATCGCCACCATATTGTCTGCTTAATTCACCACATATTTTATTATTGCTTATATCTGTTGCCACATTATAAAATGATTCTGCCCTTAGAAAAAACTTTGGTTTAGGAACTCCAAATTTGCTTATTACTATATGCTTGTATAATTCTGAATAATCATCATAATTAGAAAATTGCATATTATTGCTTCCACCTTCTGGATTTAGTCCCAAAGCTATTGCTATTGCTTCAACAAGTGTTGATTTTCCAACTCCATTTTCACCATATAACAACGTTACTGGTTTATCAATATTTAATTCATTAAAATTTTTTAAGCAACGAATATTAAATGGATATATGTTATCATTTATATTTTCTCTTTTTAATTTAATCTTATTTACAAACAAACCATTCATAAAAGCACCTACATTTCAACATTTATCTATCCTATTAAACTGCCACCTAATTTTAAAATATAAGACAATTGTTTTTAATCTGTAACTAAATATTTTGTTTTTCTATTTTTTCAGTATATTTACATTTAGGAAAATTTGAACAACCTAAAAAAGCTCCATATTTACCGTTTTCTTGTAATCAATTCTCCACCACATTTTGGGCATTTATTTTTCAAACTAAAATCTTTTTTCTCTTTTTCAATTTCTGCCATTTTATTATGATTTTTTCTTTCATTTTTATTTGTTATATTTAATTCAATTAGCCTTTTATAAAACTCTTGATAATCCTCTAATACTTCATTTTTGTACGAAGTTATTCTATTTACTAATTCATAAACTCTAACTACGTTACTAGAACTTATTTTAGTTTTAGCATTACTAGTAATACAAATCAAAGGTATAAATTTTAAATCTTGCATAGCTTTTTCCACCTTTTATCTATATTATTTCTACTCACACTACAAAATTGCAAAATTTACCAATAAGTACCATAATTCATCCGTAAATTTTCAGATTTAATAATTTAGGAATAAATATCATCATTCCTATTATTGCACTTCCTATCGCAAGAATTAAAACAGCTCCTGCTGATATATCCTTTGCAATTTTTGCTAGCTCATTTTTATGTGGCATAGCCATATTTACAACCGTTTCAATTGCTGTATTAAACATTTCACCAGCAATTACAAGGGCAAAACATATTATGCAGATAATCCAATCTAGCTTATCTATTTTAAGCAAAATGCCTGCTAGTATAACTAATAGCATTATAACTATGTGAATTTTCATATTTCTTTCTGTTCTAAAAGACGAAAGAAATCCCTCACCAGCATATTTAAAGCTGTTTATAAGTTTCTTAGTTTTAACCTTTAACTTTCTTTTACTTTTCAAGTCCATCTTCATTTCTCCTTACTAAAAATTTATTTATAGCAGGAATATATGCCATTAAATAAGAAATTGATATTAAAAACCCTGCCACAACATCACTTGTATAATGTACTCCTAAGTATATTCTGCTTATACCTATTGATAAAATTAAAATAGTTAGTAGACTAATCATACACGCTTTTAAATATTTATTTTCAATGTGTTTATATATAAGATATATTAAATATCCATAAAAGGCCATACTAACCATCGAGTGTCCTGACGGGAAACTATACCCACTCTCTTCAATTAACCTATAGCCGGTTGGCCTTGGTCTTTGAAGAATTTGTTTTAATAACTGATTGAAAATCGTTATTACGCCTAAATTTGCTAATATCGATATTCCAATTTTTTTATCTTTTATTAGCACAAATGAAATAGCAGTTAGTCCAGCTAAGATTATTGGTCCGCCAAAATTTGTAATAAACACAGCAAACGGAGTTGCCTCATCTGATATTAGAAAATTTGAAACAAGATTATATCCAATAATATCCCATCTCATTATTTCTTTATTAAAAACATCATCTGCTAAGGCTAAAAAGCCAATAACACCAAAAAGCAAAATAACCCATTTAAAATTTCTAATAGTAGTCCTCTTTATACTCATTTTATTCTCCCTACAAACTAAATACATACTTCCATCTCAAAGCACGTCAAAAGCAGGCAACCTAAAATTGCACACACCCATTTCTGCCTAGTTTCATTATTTTGCCCGCTTTTAAGCACAAAATTACTACTCTTTTGTTACAACTGGTTTACCTTCTTCATCTAATAAAACTGTCATACCGCCAGCATATCCATTATAACAAAATACGTAATTAACACCTGTCTCTTTATCCACCCAAATTTCCATTCCATTTAATGCACCCTGCGTATAAACTTTTTTAAATCTGTCAGAACTTTCTTTCGCCATCCTTCATTCTCCTTTCACATTACTATATAATTTATAAGTGTTCATCAAATATATGTCACCATCCAATATATCATTATTTCCTTGCAATTACAATACTTCCAAGATTTGTGGGTTAACAAAAGCAGTCATAAGGTGTTACAATATTATTGTAGTGCAAAAGATTATAGGAGGTGATACATAATGAAATTGTCAAAATACTTATTTGTATGTACAATATTTGTACTTATATTCACAATGTCTACAATTTCATTTGCAGGTTACACAAGTCCATACACAGAACCATCATATCTCATAAAATATGGTTCTAGAGGAACAGGTGTAAAATGGGTTCAAGATTTATTAAAGAAAAATGGATATACAATTGACATAGATGGTATATTTGGAAGCAAAACAAAAAATGCAGTAAAACACTTTCAAAAATACAATAACTTAGTTCAGGACGGAATAGTTGGAAGTGCCACAAGAACAGCATTAAAAAAAACTGTTGCGTACTTGTCTAACAACGCAAACGGCTTACCAACATTCAATAGAAACAGAACAGATTTACTTGGAATAATTCAAAACTGCAAAAAATATTATGCAAGTAATAATTTCTATTACAGTCTAGCAAATGGTGTTAGATCTATACCTGCTGATAATAGTAAAAGTTATAACGGACAGTATTACACAGATTGCAGCAACTTCGTAAGTTGGACTTTATACGAATATGCTCGTGCTAATGGAAATACCGCAATGAAAAATTATTTTAGTTACCAAAGAAATAGTGCAACATTTGCAAGCATTGGTGCAAGTGGTGGCAACTCTTACTTACAAAAGATAAGTTCACTAAGCAATGCAAAAGCAGGAGATATTTTAGTTACAAATGGTCACGTAGAATTTTTATCTTCGTACACTAAAAATTCTAATGGCACAATCACTTTAAAAGTATACAACTGTGGCTCAAATGCAAGCCTTAAAGCTAGTGGTGTTACTACATCAGCAACAAAATACGAATCAAAAATCAAATGCATACTAAGAGTTAAATAAAGTTACAAAAAGGAGCATATCATTTTCAAATGACTGCTCCTTTTTTAGATGACTATTCAGCATCTTTGTTTGAAATTTTTTCTTTAACCTTAGTAGCTTTACCTACTCTATCTCTTAGATAGTAAAGTTTAGCTCTTCTAGCTTTACCAGCTCTAACAACTTCAACTTTTTCAACCTTAGGTGAATTCATTAAGAAAGTTCTTTCAACACCTGTACCGTAAGCAACTCTTCTTACTGTAAATGTTTCGTTTGAACCACCACGTTGTTTTTTAATAACAGTTCCTTCAAATATTTGAATTCTTTCTCTGTTACCTTCTTTAATTTTAACGTGTACTTTAACTGTATCACCGATATTGAATTCTAATTTGTTATCTCTAAGTTGTTCATTTTCAATAGCTTTAATTTTATCCATTTTGGTTACTCCTTTCTTCTTTTATTAAATCAGGACGTTTAGTTCTCGTGTTTTCAATCGATTTTTCACGTCTCCATTTTTCAATATTTGCATGATGTCCAGAAAGCAATACTTCTGGAACCCTCTTGCCAAGAAATACCTCTGGGCGTGTATACTGAGGATACTCTAAATATCCATCATTAAACGACTCATCCTCAACAGACTCATCATTAAGCACACCACTTACATTTCTACTTATAGCATCTATCATAACCATCGCAGGAAGCTCGCCTCCTGTTAAAACATAATCACCAATAGAAACTTCTTCATCAACAATTTCATCAATTAACCTTTGATCAATACCTTCGTAATGACCACAAAGTAATATAAGATGACTTTCTTTTGCAAGGCTCTTAGCCATATTCTGATTAAAAACCTTACCCTGTGGTGACAAATAAATGACCTTTGGTTTATATTCTAACTTATCTACAATAGATTTATATGCGGCATAAACTGGCTCTGGTTTAATAACCATACCCGCTCCACCACCATAAGGGCAATCATCAACATGTCTTTGTTTATCCGTAGAAAACTCCCTAAAATTTATTAGATTAAGTTCAATGATATTTTGCTTTATAGCTCTTCCAATAATGCTCGTCCTAACTGGATCAAACATTTCAGGAAAAAGTGTTAAAACATCAAATCTCATCATCTAACCCCCTAGGAACTTCTACAAATATCTTTTTGTTTGCAACATTAACTTTCTTTATAACAGAAGCAATAGCCGGAAGCAATAAATCTTGCTTACCCTTTCTTTTAACAACATACACATCACTTCCACCAGCTGTAAAAACATCATCTAAAACACCTAAAAGCATTTCAGATTGATAAACTTCACAACCAATCAAATCAGCAATAAAATACTCGTTTTCATCTACTTTCTTAGCCAAGTCTCTTGGAATCTTTATGTAATGACCTTTCAACTTTTCAGCTACTTCAACATCATTTACTTCTTTAAGTTTCAAAAGTACAACATCTTTTTGGTATCTTACAGATTCAACCGTGTACTCTTTAAGTGCACCATTTATATCTATAAGTATATTATTAAGTTTAGCATAATCTGTTTTATTCTCTGTAAAAGGTCTAACTTTAACTTCGCCCTTTAAACCGTGCGTATTAGAAATATGACCAATCTCAAAATATTCTACCATTTAAAAATCCTCCAAGAAAAACTAATCTAAAATATCTACGTTAACTTTCTTTCCAACTTTCGTTGCATATGCTTTCATTAAAACTCTAATAGCCTTAGCTATTCTACCTTGCTTGCCAATAACCTTTCCCATATCAGATGGATCAACTCTAAGTTCAAGAGTTACGTCATTGCCATTTTCTTTTTCTGTTATTTCAATCTTGTCTTTGTTATCAACCAAATTTCTCACAAGTATTTCTAACGTTTCTTTCATTTTTATACCTCCAATATTCAGATATCAATTAGTTAGAAACTTTTTCGAATAATTTCTTAACAGTGTCTGTTGGTTTTGCTCCATTCTTTACCCAAGTTTGATATTTTTCAACATCAATCTTAATAACAGAAGGCTCTTTCATTGGATCATAAACACCAATCTCTTCAATAAATCTACCATCTCTAGGGAATCTAGAATCTGCAACTACTATATTATAATAAGGAGCTTTTTTAGCACCATCTCTTCTTAGTCTGATCTTTACCATTTATTTCACCTCCTTCAAAATGAATATCATACATATATGTTATTTAATATTGAAATCCTTCATATCAAAGCCCTTTATATTAAGCTTTTCAATTTCCTCAGGCTTTTGGTTTCTAAGCATACCTTTCATAAATCTCTTCATAGAGCCTTTATTAGACATCATACTCTTCACAACAGCTTTTGTATCATTATACTGTTTAATTAGCTTATTAACCTCTTGCACTGTCGTTCCAGCGCCATCCGCAATTCTTCTTCTTCTCTTGCCATTCAAAATATCTGGATCTTCTCTTTCCTCTGCCGTCATAGATTGAATAATAGCCTCAGCTCTTGTAAACTGTTTCTCATCAATTTTCGCTTCTTCAATAGCCTTAGAATTTACGCCAATCATAGAAAGAATAGATTTAAAAGAACCCATTTTTCTAATTTGCTTCAATTGATCCAAATAATCTTGCAAAGTAAATCTTTGCTTTCTTAAATTTTGTTCAATCTTCTCAGCAGTCTCAATATCAAACTCTTCTTCAGCTTTCTCTATTAAAGTAAGCATATCTCCCATACCCAAAATTCTTGTTGCCATTCTATCAGGGTGGAAAACTTCAATATCATTCATCTTTTCGCCAGTACCAGAAAACTTAATAGGCTTTCCAGTAATAGCCTTAACAGAAAGTGCAGCACCACCACGAGTATCACCATCAAGTTTTGTAAGAGCAACACCATCAATGCCAAGTTGTTCATTAAAACTTTGAGCAACATTAACAGCATCTTGACCAGTCATTGCATCAACAACAAGCAAAATCTCGTGAGGTTTAACACTAGACTTCAATCTTTTAAGCTCTTCCATAAGCTCTTCATCAATATGAAGTCTACCAGCAGTATCTATAATAACAACATCATTAAGCTTTGAATTAGCTTCTTTCAAAGCTCTCGAAGAAATATCAACAACATCCTTAGTATTCCTATCAGCAAAAACAGGAATATTAAGTTGCTTACCAATAACCTCCAATTGGTCAATAGCAGCAGGTCTATAAACATCACAAGCAACAAGCAACGGTTTCTTACCTTGCTTTCTAAGCATATTAGCAAGTTTACCAGACATAGTCGTCTTACCAGAACCTTGAAGACCAACCATCATAATAATAGTTGGAGGATTAGAAGAGATATTAAGCTTAGCCTCCTCACTTCCTAACAACTCAACAAGTTCTTCGTGAACAACCTTAACAACTTGTTGACCAGGTGTCAAACTCTTTAAAACATCTTGTCCCAAAGCCTTTTCGTCGATTTTAGCAGTAAAATCCTTAACAATCTTATAGTTTACGTCAGCTTCAAGCAAAGCCAACTTAACCTCTCTTGTAATTTCTTTAACATCACTTTCAGTAACACGAGCCTTGCCTTTAAGCTTAGCAAGTATATCTTGAAGTTTATTACTTAAATTTTCAAAAGCCACTTAAAAAACTCCTTTATATCAAATTCATTAAACTATCTTTAATGTTTTTGTCATTTATCCTTTTAGTAATTTCCAATATCACTTCATCACGTTCAAGTTTCTCTTTCAAAAGCCCAAGCTTTTCTTCAATATCAAAAAGCCTATTTTCAGCATCAATCAAACTCTTCCTAACGCCTTGACGAGTAATATTCAATTCTTCTGCAATCTCGCTCAATGATAAGTTTTGATTATAATACAAGTCAATAACATCCTGTTGCTTATCAGTAAGCAATTTTCCATACATTTCGAGCAACATACTTATATGAACACTTTTCTCCATACGTACCCTCCTGTAAACCTAGAATAGTTTACACTGGATTTACGAATTTGTCAAGTAAAAAGTACAAATTCATAAAAATAGCCCAAAAACTCAAAATATATCTCAAAAACCCAGCTAGCACACAAAACTAACTGGGTTTTAATATGATTTTGTTTCAAATGACGACAAACAACAATTTTTAAAAAATAATTACACAAATTTCAGAGTACAAAAAATACACGCATGCAAATAAAAAAGACTAGCTAAGCATCACCAATTCATTTAAGTTTTATATAAAGCTCAAGCAGCAAAATTTCAGTTAGCCTCATAACTCTCCTCAATATAATTCATAACATTCAACTAAAATCTCACACTATCAGCCCACTTATAGCCGTAATCAACATACAAGCTAATATTCCGCAAATAGTAGGAAGAGCTATTCCGATCAGTGTCCACTTCCAACTTTTCGTCTCTTTAAGCATCGTCAAACACGTTGTTGAGCAAGGCCAGTGCATCAAAGAAAAAATTATTGTACATATTGCAGTATTCCAAGTCCAACCATTAGCAATTAAAATCTCTTTCAATTCTACCAAATTATCCATGGGCACCAATTCACCAGAGGCAGTATATGCCATAATTGCAATAGGTATAACAATCTCATTAGCAGGAAAACCAAGTATAAAAGCAGTCAATATAACTCCATCTAGCCCCATAAGCCTAGCAAAAGGGTCAAAGAAATCAGTTATATATCTAAGTAACGAAATATCCGAAACATTTATATTTGCAAGTAACCATATCACTATTCCTGCCGGCAAAGCCACAACCACGGCTCTCCCAAGCACATACAAAGTTCTATCAAATATAGAACGCACTATTGTGCTGCCTATCTTTGGAGCTCTATACGGTGGCAATTCTAACGTAAATGATGACGGTTGACCTTTAAGCACCGTCTTGGATAAAATTTTTGATGACACAAAAGTCATAAAAATTCCAAGCATAACCGCACTTAGCATAATTAGCACACCAACTATTGAAGAAAATGCACCTGTACTTTTTTCAATAAAAAACATAGTTATTATAGAAATCATTGTTGGAAATCTTCCGTTACACGGTACAAATGAATTCGTCAATATTGCTATTAGCCTTTCACGTGGTGAATCTATTATTCTTGCACCAGTTACTCCGCAAGCATTACAGCCAAATCCCATACACATTGTCAAAGCTTGTTTTCCACATGCATTACATTTTCTAAACACTTTATCCATATTAAAAGCTATTCGTGGCAAATATCCCACATCTTCAAGCAGTGTAAATAGTGGAAAGAAAATTGCCATTGGTGGAAGCATAACAGCAACAACCCAAGAAAGAACTTTGTATCCTCCGCCGTAATATTACATTCGTAAGCATTTCAGGTGCTTTCAAGATTTCAAATATTTCATATAATTTTTCGCCAATAATATTAAAAAAGCTAATTAAAAGCTCTGATGGATAATTAGCCCCAACTATTGTTATCCAAAATATTACTCCAAGCATAGCTAGCATTATTGGTACTCCAGTTAATTTATTAGTTAGTATCTTATCTATTTTTCTATCTCTATTAGCATAATTTTTATTTTCAAAAATAACAACTTCTTTTGATATTTCCTCTGCTCTTTTTATATAATTTACAGTCTGTTCAGACATATCTAATTTACTTGATTTAACAGTTAAAACTTTTTTATTACTTTTTTCAAAACTTAATATAGCTTCTTGTAGTTCTTTTAGCCCCAATTTTTTTCGTGCACACACTGGAATAACTGAAACCCCAAGTAATTTTGAAAGTCTGTTATAATCAATTTTAATTTTCTTTTTCTTGGCTTCGTCTATTAAGTTTACACAAACTATAACGTTTTTTGTTATGTCCAACACCTGCAAAACTAAATTTAAATTTCTTTCCAAACACACAGCATCACAAACTATTACTATTCCGTCATATTTTTCTTTACAAATAAAGTCTCTTGTTACCTCCTCTTCTTTTGAATGAGACACCAATGAATATGTACCAGGAAGGTCGCATATTTCAACCTTCTTGTTTTTATACTCAAACTCTCCAAACGCACTTTCAACAGTTTTGCCAGGCCAATTTCCAGTGTGTTGTTTCATTCCTGTTAATGCGTTAAAAACAGTGCTTTTGCCAACATTAGGATTTCCAACCAACCCCATTTTTATTTTGCCATCTTGCATTTAAAAATTCACCTCATCTATATCAATAAATTTCGCATCCTCATTTCTTATTGCTATAACAGCACCTCTAATCAAATACGCTTTTGGATCGTTACTAGGACTTTTTAGCACACATTCCACATTTGTTCCGTTAATCACACCAATATCCAAAAGCCTTTGATACAAGTTTGAGAGTTGGTCCACGCACGAAACAACACCGCTTTTCACCAACTTTCAATTTATCTAATGTCATTTCTTCACTTCCCTTTTGTTTTTCATACTAAATCTTATGTTTTTTTGTTTTATATTGTTACTGCAAATTTTATATCATTAGTTGTTTACAGCCGTTATTTTTTGATATAAAATATCAAATGTATGAGAGTAGTTATATATTAGAAAGGATTTTTGAATTATATGTTTAGCATTACTACTAATTCAGCAAACGAAACTCTTGAAATCGGCAAAAAAATGGCACCTTATTTAAACAAAGGAGATGTTATTGTTTTGCTTGGAGATTTGGGGGCAGGAAAAACCTTGTTTGTTTCCGGTTTGCTTGATTTTTATAATAAAAAAGAAGAAGCATCTAGCCCAACTTTTACAATTGTCAATGAATACGATTTGATAGATGACCTAAAACTATTTCACTTTGATGTTTACAGATTAGAATCTTCTGACGAATTCTTAGCAATTGGTGGAGATGAATTCTTTGAAAAAGGAATCTGTGTTATTGAGTGGGGTGACAAAATTTCGGATGTTATTCCGAAAGATGCACTAATCATTAAAATTGAAAAAGATGTAGATGATATAAACAAAAGAACAATTTGCTTTAATTCATCTAGTAATAAATACGATAATTTGATTAAGGAGGTTACTTCAAAATGAAAATTCTAGCACTTGACACTTCGGGAACTAATTGTAGTGTTTGCATATTAGACGAAGAAAAAGTTATATGCGACTTCAACTTAAGCACAGGCACAACTCACTCACAAACGTTACTTCCTATGATTGACACATTAAAGAAGTTTTCAAATATCGATTTAGATGATATAGATGTTTTAGCTTGTAGCATTGGTCCTGGTTCATTTACAGGGCTTCGTATCGGCATTGCCACAATTAAAGGATTTGCACTTTCACTTAATAAAAAAGTTATTGGTGTTCCAACATTAGTTGGTCTAGCATACAATAATTCATATTTTGACGGATATATTTGTAGTGTGCTTGATGCAAAGAATAATAACGTTTATGCTGGAATATTTAAATACGAAAATGGCAAGCCTATACTAAAAGACAATTATATCACCGATGATGTTGACACTCTAATAAATAAGTTAAAAGAAAAAGATAGCAAAATATTGTTTGTTGGAGATGGAGCCTTGGCATTTAAAGAAAAGTTTCAAACTGCTTTTGGTGAAAATGCATTTTTTGCACCAATTCACTTAAATAATCAACTTTCATCTTCAATTGCAAAAGCAGCCTTAGATAAAGCTTTGCTTGGCGAATTTGATGACTATAACACTTTAAATCCATTATACTTAAAGAAATCCCAAGCAGAAAGGGCATTGGAGCAAGATGGAAAAAGTGACAATAAATAAAATGTCAATAGATGATTTAGAGCGGAATATATGAAGTTGAAAAAGACTCTTTCCCTATTCCTTGGCCAATTTCATCTTTTGAAGAAGAACTAAAAAATATGTTTGCAACATATTTAGTCGCAAAAATCGAAGAAAAAGTTGTTGGTTACATTGGACTATGGTTTGTGATGGACGAATGTCACATTACAAACGTTGCAGTACATTCAAAGTATAGAAGAAATAAAGTTGCAACACTATTGCTAAATGAATGTTTAAACTTGTGTAAAGAACACGAAACAGCATACATATTGTTAGAAGTTAGAAAAAGCAATACACCTGCAATAAACTTATATAAAAATTTCGGTTTTAAAGAAGATGCGATAAGAAAAAACTACTATAAAAACCCTGATAATACACACGAAGATGCAATAATGATGTCTATGAAATTATACTAAACAAATTAAAATACAAAGGAGAAAATGTTATGTCAAGAATTAAAGAATTAAGTTACACTCAATTAAAAAAGACTTGTGATCCTGCTAGTTTTAAATTTAAAACGACAAAAGAATTAGAAGCTTTCAACGGAACAATTGGTCAAGCAAGAGGTATCAAGGCAATGGAATTTGGTCTTAATATAGACATAAAAGGCTATAATCTATATCTTGAAGGACCAACAGGTATCGGTAAAACAATTTATGCAAGAAACAAACTAGAAACGCTTGCAAAAACAAAACCTGTTCCTGATGATTGGTGTTACGTTTATAATTTTGCAAACCCAAATGAACCTGTCGCAATCTCATTGCCAGCAAAAATGGGAAAAGAATTCAAAAACGATATGGCACAATTTATTGAAAACATAAAAGTTGAAATAAAAACAGCTTTCAATAATCAAGACTTCGCCACAGAAAAAGCAAATATCGAAAAAAGCGTTGAAGAAAAGAAAATCAAAATGATAGAAAAACTAAACAAAGATGCTGCAAAACAAGGCTTTGAAATAAAAAACACACCATCTGGAATTTATTTCTTACCAATGATAAATGGCAAAACATTATCAGAAGATGAATTTAACGCACTTGACGAAGTTACAAAAAATGATTTTGAAAAGCGTTCAGTTGAGATACAAAAAGAAACAATAGAAGTAATGTCAAAAATAAAAGAACTAGAACGCAAAGCAAATGAAAGAATGAGTTCTTGGCAAAACAATATCGCTCTATTTGCAGTTAGCATACAAATAAACGAACTTAGAAATAAATATAAAAAGTTTGCAAAAATACAAACTTTCCTAAGAGATGTTCAGAAAGACATATTATCAAACTTATCAGAATTTATAGCTGAACCTCAGCAACAGCCACAAATGCCAATGCCTAGAAATGACGTTTTAAAGCCTTGGCAAAAATACCAAGTTAACTTATTTGTAGATAATTCTGAATTAGATGGTGCGCCAGTTATTATAGACTCTAACCCATCATATTACAATTTGTTTGGTAAACTTGAATACGAAAACACATATGGAACTTTAAGAACAGACTTTACACTTATTAAACCAGGTCTAATCCATAAAGCAAACGGTGGTTACATCGTTTTGCAAGTTAGAGATTTACTTACAAATCCAGTAATTTGGGACTCTTTTAAAAGAGTATTACGCACAAAAACTATATATGTAGATACATTAAAAGATTATCAAATGAACACAGTTGCAATAGCTTCTTTAAAACCAGAACCAATTCCAGTATCAATAAAAGTATTGTTAATTGGTCCATCAAATGTATATTACCAACTTCTAAATTTTGATGAGGACTTTAAAAAATTATTCAAAGTAAAAGTTGAATTTGATGAAGAAGCCCCAAGAACTGATGCCAATATGTTTAAAATAGCTCAGTTTATACACAATTTCTGTGAAAAAGAAAAAGCTCCACATTTCAATGCTGGTGCTGTTGCAGAAGTGATAGAATATTGCTCACGCTGTGTTGAAAATCAAAACAAACTTTCAACACAACTAAATGATATAACGGAATTACTTGGAGAAGCTTGCACTTGGGCAAAGATGGACGGCGCAAAAACAGTCACAGCAGCATACGTAAAAAAAGCTGTTATCGAACGTATCGAAAGAATAAATAAATACGATCAAAGACTAGTTGAAATGATACAAAACGGAACGATTATGATAGACACAGACGGACAAAAAGTAGGTCAAATAAATGGACTTTCTATAATGAGCATAGGAGACTATTCATTTGGAAAACCTGCAAAAATAACGGCAAACACATACGTTGGAAAATCAGGAATTGTAAACGTAGAACGTGAAGTAGAATTAAGCGGAACATCACATTCAAAAGGTGTTATGATATTAGCAGCATACATTGGTGAAAAATTTGCACAAGAAAGACCACTATCATTAACAGCCAGCTTATGTTTTGAACAAATGTACAACGGTGTCGACGGAGACAGTGCATCAAGCACAGAACTATACGCAATACTATCAAGTTTGTCAGATTTGCCAATAAAGCAAAACATAGCTGTAACAGGCTCTGTAAACCAAAAAGGAGAAATACAACCAATTGGAGGAGTAACAGACAAAATAGAAGGCTTTTTCAGCATTTGCAAACTACGTGGACTAACTGGCGAACAAGGTGTAATGATACCATATCAAAACATCAGAAATCTAAACCTAAACGACGAAGTAATAAAAGCAGTAAAAGACGGAATGTTCCACATCTATGCAATAAAAAATATTGACGAAGGAATTGAACTTTTAACAGGTGTTCCAGCAGGAAAGAAAAACAAAAACGGTGAATACACAGTAGGAACAGTTAACTATTTAGTAAATGAAAAATTAAAGAAATACTCATCAAAATCAGAAAGTGAAAAATAATAAAAATTTATGTCAGAGAAGAGTATCTCTCCTAAATGTAATTAAAGACTACTAACATTCTAAAATTAAAATAACAAGAAGATTCGTTAACTATAAAAGTGCGAATCTTTTTTTTATTATTTATAATCATTTTCTACTTTAATTTTTTAAGTCTCATATGAAAAAACTTACACACTATTAAAATACAAATATTTTGATAAAACCAACTGGCAATAATAATAAAGACACTTTTATATATAATTGACAAATTTACAGCATATAAAAAACTTTTCAAATTTATTCTTTACATAATATTTAAAAAGTGCTATACTGTGTCAGTAGCTTTTTTTATTCGTATACCGACTGTTTATTAGGAGGTTAAAACTATGTTCATTACTAATGCTACTCTGTACATTGAAGAACTTAATGCAAAAGGATTAGTTTGCTTTTGCACCGAATGTGTAGGTGTAGTTGTGCAATATGCCCCGCCTGGTGTCTTATTCTGGTCTGAACATACGAAGCCTTACTTTGTAGGTAAGGATATTATAACATCTGAACTGCACGACGAAAAACATTTGGTGATGGTTCCAATCGCCGAATGTGAAAAAGAAGAAAAAGACGATATCGACTTCGATTGTACTGGCTATGAATTATTCTGTACAAGTCGAAGTGCCATTCGAATCGTTCCAGTTGAAGGCACTGAGGGTGCTTGGATGGATCTTATCGATTCTTCCATTACCACATTAGATGAAAGAAGAGAAAATAGATAATCTTCTACCCCATTGTTTATTTAAAACAATGGGGCTTTTTACTGTAATTTCTACTTTACAAACTTTTTAAGTTAAATAATACAATTAATTTCTTTAAAGCATTATTCCTTTCAACATATATAAAATTACTACAAACAGTTTAATAAAAAAGATTCATAACTAAAAGCTACGAATCTTTTTTTATTATTTATATTTAATTTCCGTATGGACTTTCTGGCGAATCCCATCCAGGAGGCAACTCTCTTTCTGGTTCTTTCTCCTCTTCTGTTGGCTCTGGAATTGGATCTGGTTTTACAACAGGTGTATTAACCTTAGTTCCAACTTTTATAATTTCATCAGTAGGTATGTATTTATCCTTAGAAATCAATGTTCTTGACACAATATTTCCATTTGCATCCTTTTCAACTCTATATGCCTCTGAAACATATCCATTAACAGGCTCTTGCACAACTTTCGTTGTTCCCTGTAACATAGATGAATCATTTTCTTTTATAGTCTTGTATGACAATGTTTCAAGAACAACTGACTCTATTTCAATTATTTTATCTGTACTTTCCTTAATACCTAAAATACTCATTGTTAATGTTCCATTATTCATAGTTGAAACAATTTTAATTGGATAATTTCTATTATTCTTAAATTTGAAATCAATAGCTCCCTCTGAAATAGTTGCATCAATACTTGGTTCTGCGTATGTAACATACATTCCGTGAGCCTTTCTCTCAGTTACTTCCAAATCTGCGTGTAAAACAATATTATATAAAGTTGAAGAAACTTGACAAATTCCACCGCCAACAGTATTAACAACTCTTCCACCTGCAAATGAGTGTGCAGAAGCATAACCATTTGCTATTGTTCTTGTTCCAATTGTTTTATGGAAAGAAAACTCTTGTCCAGGATATACTATTGTTCCATTACATCTATCAGACGCTGTTTGTAAATTCTTAACTCTATTAGTTTCTGTTGTATCATACTTTGTCGAAAATGTTGATAATGTATCTTTAAAAAGTTGATTATCTAAATCTGCTACTTTGACTTTAGGTTCAACAACATTCAATGCGATTGTCATTGTCTCACCATTTTTCAAATCATTATATTCTTCAATAGCCTTAGTTTTATCAAAGTCTATACCTGTCTTATCAACAACTACTTCAAACTTATCACCAGAAGTAAAAGAAGCATCTTGTGGTGCAACGTGTACTTCGCTATAAAGCTTGTCAAAATCAATCTTTCCAGATTTTGATTCAATAATAGGTATTTCAAGACTGTTATCAGCACCTATAATTGTAGTGATTATAGCCTCTTCCAAAGCTTCTTTATCAACTTTCATACCATCTTGTCCACGAGTAATAATAACTTTATCTCCTGATATTTCATACTTATCATCAGCTGCGACTTCTGGATTTGCACTTGAAATCCTTTGAGAAAGTTCATAATACAATTCCTCATCTAATGTATAATCTAAGTCTATCTCTTTATTTTTAAAATTACTAAACAATATTGTGTAATTATTCCTTATAAAAGTCTTGTCTCTACCATAGTTGTAAGCTTCAAGTAAAGCTATTTCCAGATTCTTGGCATCAAATCCAAGCTCATTTGCAACGACATCATACTCGCTACTATCTAATTTTAAAACTAATTCCTTATTTTTAGCCTCTTCCATTTTCGTTCTTAATATCTCACGTGCTTCATCTGTGGTCTTTCCACTTACATCAATGCCAGAAATAAAAACATTATTTATTATCTTTGTATTTTTTAAATTCATCAACGCAAATAAAGTCGACAAACAAACTATTGCAAATACCAGCACAACAAGAACTATAAGCGCAATTTTCTTTTTATCAGTAGTATTCGTAGTGTTATATAAAATCTGATTCATAAATACCTCCAAATTCTCTAAATTTCACCAAAACAATTCTAGCACAAGATTACATAAAATGCAACTTTTGATAACAAATTTCTACAATAGAACTAAAAAAATTTCATTATTTTTAATTATTTCTATTGCAGTTTATTTTTTTTATATATATAATTGATATAGAAAAATTTAAATACGCAAAAGATGAATAAGGAGTGAGAACAAATGCCAATAGATGAAAAAGTTTATTTTGATACTGAAAAATTAATTGAAGGAAGAACTGCAAAGCTTACTTACAAAGGAGATTTAGCAAGCAACGGTTCTAACGAAATATATGTGCATTATGGATTTGGACTGCTTTGGGAAAATTTACAAGAAATTAAATTAGATAAAATAGATGATTCTACATATGAAGCTGAAATTAGTTTACTTCCTAGCGACAGTATTAACTTCTGTTTTAGAGACGGCAACAATAATTGGGATAATAACCAAACCAAAAATTATTCTATGCCTATTTCAAAAGAAGAAGTTACAGTTGCAAAAGTTGAAACAACAGCTATTGAAGTTCCAAAATTGAAGAAATCATATATATTAGCTAAGAAAGCTAAAATTACATTCTACAAGATTGTAACATTTCTTCCAAAAGTATTTAATGGAGAATTTAAGAAAAAAGTAAAAGAACAATAAAGATTTTTTAAGGTCTGCATAAAATGCTGACCTTTTGTTTTTAATATGAAGTTAAAAGTTTAAGTATATAGGAGTGATAAAATATGAAAACAGTTTTAGTAACAGGTGGTTCAAGAGGAATAGGAAAAGCAATAGTTCAAACCTTTGCAGAAAATGGTTATAACGTAGTTTTAAACTATTCAAAATCCGAAGAAGCTGCATACCGCTTAGTAGAAAAATATCAAAATGTAAAAGCTTTCAAAACCGATGTTTCAAATAAAAAACAAGTTCAAGAAATGATTGATTTTGCAACAAGCGAATTTAAACAAATAGATATTTTAATAAATAATGCCGGAATATCTTCAAGTGGCTTAATTCAAGATTTATCCGAAGAAGAATTAAACAGAATTTTTAGCGTAAATGTAAACGGCTCATTCTTCTGCGCACAATCGGTCTTACCTCAAATGATATCAAGGCATAGTGGAAAAATAATAAATATTTCATCAGTTTGGGGACTTGTTGGAGCATCAAACGAAGTTGCATACTCAGCTTCAAAAGCTGCAATCATAGGATTAACAAAAGCCCTAGCTAAGGAAGTAGGGCCTAGTAATATTCAAGTAAATTGCATCGCACCAGGTATCGTAATGACAGATATGGTAAGCGAATACACAGTTGAAGAATTCGACGACATACGTTCTCAAATTCCTCTTGATAGAATTGGTTCAACAGAAGACATTGCTTCACTTGCATTATTCCTTGCTAGCGAAGGTGCAAACTACATAACAGGTCAAGTAATCTCGCCAAATGGTGGTTGGGTAATATAGAATTTAACTATGGTCATACTCTGAGTTTTCTTTCTTATGAGCCTCTTTCTTTGGGGCTCCTTTATTTTTATGACTAATATCAGCCATGACACTCCTTGATTCAGCTAAAAGTTGGTCTAGTCTATTATGTTCAAGCGCTTTTTGATACTCTTTTTCAAACTCCTCACTATGTGCAGATGGAAAATATATAGCACTTTCACGTTCATTACTATCATATAAAAAATCAGTATCTATTATAACCCATCTTGGCTCCATTCTAGAATCTTCTCTTGGAATTCTAGGATGATAAATCACTACATCATCATTTTTGTCAAGTTTATTCTTAAAGTCTTTTAAAAGACTTGCTTGATTCCTAAATTTTTCAGGTTCATAATATCCAATATTTCTAAACTCTGCATCTCCCCAAACAACGTGGTTTTCCCTTAAAGAATTATACATTCCTTGCAATAATGAAATATTTTCACCACTTTCTGCGAGTTCCTTTCCATTCTTTTCAATCTTTGGTTGAACTTCTATAAATGCACTTGTATTGGTAGAACTATTTTTATCAGAAATCGAAAAACGAGCAACTGAATTCAAAACACATTCATTCAAAGGAAGCTTAGGCGTAACTCTATTATCGCCAACTTTTACAACATAATCTCCAACTACAAAAACCTTTGAAAAACTTCCTTCGGCTAAATAAAATTTATCAACACTTGTAAAATCAATATTCTGTTCATCAAACAAATCAACCATAAGTTCTGTTGCAGTATCAATTCCTAAACCTGAAAGCTTAGGACAATATCTACTTACTATCGACGAAATTGCAAACTTTTTCGAAATTACACCAACTTCGGCCGCTGCTTGCATTACACTTTCAAATGTCTTTTTAGTCATCTTTGTTGAATATCTAGATGTAGCATCCCTTATTACAAAATTCTTCTCATCATATTTTTCTAACAATTTCAAAATTTCTTTATTCATATGAGTAATTCCAAATCTAGTTGAATATTCTGTTTCCTCTGCATCTCTACAAATAAAAGACGTTAACACCCTCATAATTTCATCCTTTTTATTTCTAGATGCGTTTGTCTTTTCAACAACCCCTAAACTGTTTATAAGTATATTTCCAAGGCCATAATCCAACATTGCATTCATAAGTTCACTTCTGTGTGGCTTTAAAGCTTCAAAACCTTTTATATCACAAATATCTCTAGTCTCTTCTGAAACTTTCAAATAATCTTTGGTATCAAAATACCTTACACTATCAACATAAACATTAGGATAAACACTCTTATACTTTTTAAGCAGTTCTTCCACCGCTTCAAAATCTACCTCTTTTAATTCATCAAGATGATAATAATTTTCAGATGCATTTAAATGAGAAATCTTCGTATAATTATCCTTAAAAAGGTTATCCAAAATCTTCAATCTGTCAAATTCAATATTTCTAGGGAAATGAAATCTAGTGCCTCTAATATTCATTATCTCTCTTATCTTCATTACATTACTATCTACAAGCAAATCATAATAATCCGGAATTTCAAAAACTAAATTAGCCAATTCATTTGGAGAATATATCGCGCAAAGCATATCAAATTTATCAACCGGAATAGCTTCAGTTTGAACATCAAAATAACCTTGCAAAACATCTGTAATTTTCTCATTTCTAAGCACCATTCGAATAACTTCTTTATTTTCCTCTGTATACTCAAAAAAATCTTGAAGAGCTTTAAGTTTATCTGGAAAATTTATGCTACCATACATCAATATATCAAGAGCTCTTCTCTTCTTCATTTCTTCAATTTCATTTTTAGATAACTGCAATGTTTCAAACTCAGAATTATCAAGTGCTCCGTTTTTCAAGGCATAAAAATACTCTAATAGCTCATTTTCTCCAAATACACTTAAAACTTTCTTCTTTCCATTTGTGCTCTCAATTGTATCCAAGAAGCTAAGTACGGTATCAATATCACATTCTTTTAATATTTCAATTTTTCCGTTCTCATCCACATCATAGAAAAAAGAAAACTGCTCACTCTTAGGTAAAGAAAGAACAAAATCATTCCATTTTCTTCTTTTAACATCACTATCTCTAATTTCAGAATCAAAAAGTTTCTTTTTTAGCTCAACATCCTGTATACTAATAATAACCCTTGCCCTTGCCGTATCACTACTAACTAATTGCAAAAGCTTAGACTTTTCTGAATCATCTTTAAAACTGCACAATACATCAGCAATTCTGGTATGAACAACCTTTCCAGAAAGTAACAATCTCTTTTTCTCGTCATCACTAGATAATGAAGCAACAATAGTAGCACGTGAGTATTCATTAAAGTCGTCTAGCATACCTAATTTTAGCTCATCACTATCAAAAGAAACCATCAAGCAAAGCCTATCCTTCTCCTTAGGCAAGCTCATCAAATATTTAATCTTTAATTCATCGTTATGCAAAGTAGACACAAGCTTTGCTTTCACAGCAGGTTCACGCATCCTCTTAGCATATTTAAGTCTAACATTTTCATCAGGAATAATATCAAGCAAAGGCTCCATATGAAACTTAACAATTTCCTTTGCAAGACTATTCATTTTATCTATATCGTAATATTGTTTAATAGAAGAGAACAGAAAGGCTTTCAAAGCATCACGAAAAGAAGAATAATTAGTATCCTGCTTAAACTCAATAACACTACTTCTAAGCCAAGGACCAACTTCTTTCATAATATAATCATCATTTTTGTAATCATCAATAATTGTCAGCAAATCAACTATTTCATCAACTTGAAAATTAGATAATTTAGCCATTTTTATCCCCTTATCAAAACAAAAGTTTTCAATACAACACCAATCTTACTTTACTGTTGAAGACAGGTTGAGTTCCTTTAAAAAAGGAGAAAATTGGTAGCACTTCGTTAGTGCATTCACTCAACAACTAGGTAATCTTACCCCAATTATTTGTACAAGCATTTATGTACAAGCTTCTCACACAAAACAATTCTAAAATACTAGAAAACAAAGCAGTCAATTTATCCGCAAATAATGCGAAATAAATCCGTGTGTACAACCACTCCTTTATAATTATACAATTAAAAAAATATAAAGTAAATGCAAAGAATGACAAAATTTACTTTTGATTGTAGAGTTGTCAAACACATGTCACACTTGCTTAGAGCCGTCTACTGTTGAAATTCTTTTCCTGATATGTATGTTCCTATGGAAGAATTTGAAGAAGCGAAAACAGAATTAACAGATTTGATAAGAAAATTTATTTAAGAAGCAGGTGATAAAAATGGCAGTTATAAAAATAATAAATATTAAAGAGAATTTAGAAACTGTTATTAATTGTGCTCAAAATGGAGATAAAACTGAAAATGGAATTTTAGTATCTGAAATTAATTGTGTCCCAAAGGAAGCATATAAGCAAATGGCACTAGCAAAGAAAAATTTTCATAAAGAGTCGGTAGACTTGGATATCATATTATTCAATCATTCAATGGCAGAGAGCTTACACCACAGGAAGCAAATGAAATTGAAGTTACACTTGCAGAAGAATTATTTGGAGATAAATTCCAAGTAATTGTTTGTACTCACATTAATAAAGATAACGTACATAATCATATCGTTTTGAACCCTGTTTCATTCATTGATGGTCAAAAATATCACAACTCAAATGCAGAAATTGCTCTACTAAAAAGAAAATCTGACGAGCTATGCGAAGATTATGGCCTTTCTGTTATAGAAACATCTAGAGCTAAGAAAGCTAATCAAACTTATGAAAAAAGAACTGCAAAATACAACAGAAGTGATGAAAAAATGTTACTGATTAAGTCAGATATTGATGAGGCAATTCAAAAAGTAAAACGTGTAAATGATTTTATTAAGTACATGAAATCAAAAGGGTATGTAATTTATGAAAGAGGTAATTATTATACGATTAAATCTCCTTATTTTTCAAGAAATATTAGATTAGAACATGCTTTTGGCGAGGAATATAGTAGATACGCCATACAAAATAGAATTTATTATGGAGAAAAAACAGACAAAGAAAAATCTCCTATTAGTAAAAAATATTTTAAGAAAATTTTTAAAAGACCTAAGATAGACAAGTTACGATTGAAATTTAGCCCATTTTATCGCTATCATGTACATCTATTATATCGACTAGGGAAACTGCTTTCTAAAATTGAATATCAGGAATTAACTCCAAAGTATTTCAAAAAGAAAAAAGAGACACTCAATATTATGGAAGAATTTAGCTTTATAGCTAGAAACAATATTAATTCTGTAGATGATCTTTTGAAGTATGACATCTGGTATTCTGCCGAGCTAGAAACAGCAAAAGGCATTCGAGAAGATTTATACCGAAAACTTCATAAAGTCACTGCCTTTGAAGAAAAGAATGAAATTGAAAGACGAATTAGATTAAAGACTTATGAAATCAACAGAACTTCTGAAGGTTTAAAAGTTTGCAGACGATTTATGTGGAGACGAAATCTTCTGCAAAGAGAAGACGTGAAACTTAGAAAACAAGAACTTGCTAAAGAGAACGTTCAAAATAGAAAAAACGATGATAGGACTAGGTAAATATGTTTTGAAAAAGTAACTCACGACATTATAATGGATAATGATATCGTGAGTTACTTTTAGTTGTATTAAATCTAATATTATCTTTCAAAATCATCATTCGTATTTTTGGTAATGCGAATATGCTCTTTATCATACATTCTTACTATTTTTTCAAATACCTGCTTTACAACATTTTGATTAAGAATTCCTCTATTTTCCGTATTATAATTGGTGCTCATATCATCGAATTCTATATATCTTGCCCCAAATGAAGTAGGCATCTCATTGGAATAAAGATTGTTTAAATCTCCTGTTAAATCAGCATCTATCAAGACACCATTTATCATAATTTGATTATATGCATGTGCTACAGATGCCCCTTTATTATAACCATATATGTATTCTGATTTTCCTCCAACTCTACCATATGCTTGAACAAATGCCTCACTTATTCCACCACACAATGCACTATTTTCCACAAACACTCCATATAAATTAGAATCGTTTTCACCTCTGCTATATGCAGTGCTCTTTCCTAATTTATAATAAATTGTTAATGCTTTTTCTAAATCAGAAGCCTTAGAATCAATTTCTGACACTAAGTCATCTATTGATTTACTAATTTCAATATATTCTTCTAAAGTATATATTACTTTTGACTTACCACTTGCATATCTGTCTTTATCTGATATTCTTATAAAATCAACTTTCCCACTTAGACTTATAGCTTCTTTTGTTGATAATTCGCTTACATTAGGTATTTGCACACAGACTTTTCCATTAGAATCTGCTTTATCAGCCTTATCGCATTTATGGAATATACTAAGGCTTAAAAGAGCCATTTCGTCTTGTTTTAGTTTTGTAATATTGTCTTCAAATATTACTCTTTTGATAGAAGCATTTTGATATTCATGATTAACATCTTGAGACTCATTTTCTAATCCATAAATAGCAATGCCACCCTGCGATTGAACATACTCTTGTATTCCTACAATTGCAGTATCATTAGCCTCAAGTATAGTTCTGTATCCTGCATTTTTTATATTCAATACTGTACTCACTGGCAAAGAAGATTTAATGACAACACTATTCAGTGTTGGTATATCACTAAGCATTTCAAGCAATTCATCTTGACCTTTGTCTGAAAGTAATTCAGAGGGTAGTATTTTTTTACCATTATAGCTAAAGTCATTATCATTATTATGAATTTCGACTTCAAATATATTCTTTATTTCTCCATCTTCAAAATTTCCAAACTTTATTACATTAGACAACCAACTATCTTGTGAGACATTACTATCTTTTTCATTAGCTTCAGCAACCATATGTTCAAAAGTAACATCAGGAAGTCCTTCCCACGCAAATTCAACAGGGCCACTGGCCCTTGCTGCAACAGGCATAGATAGATTAACGATTAAGGTTCCAATAGCAATAGCTTTTTTTATCCAAATACCTCTTTGCTTAATTTTATCAGCAATCATCTTTCTAATATTTTCATCTTTAACAAGAGATATCAACTTTTTTATTTTATTTGTTTTTTCTTTTAAATACATCTACATATACCTCTTTTCTTAAGGGATCTTATCAATAGCTCTTATTGTTCCAATTTTTACCATTTTTTCACTATAGATATGATTCATTTAAGAAAGTCGTCATATAAATCCATGATATTATTATATATAATAGAATAACTATCAAAATTGTAATAGTTAGTGGGCCTATAGGCTTTATTTTATTGCTATTTATTTCATTGTTATTTTCATCTTTCGTATCATCTAACTCCTTTAAGGCTTCATAAAATCCAATTAATTCAAATGGAAGGCAAATTATTACAATAATCCCTACAAAATCCGGTCTGGTATGTAAAACAAAGAATCCTAAAGCACTAG
Organism: uncultured Clostridia bacterium; assembly: GCA_934132775.1. Lineage (GTDB taxonomy): Bacteria > Bacillota > Clostridia > TANB77 > UBA1234 > UBA1234. The sequence continues at coordinate 27,784 of CAKPAA010000004.1, forward strand.
CTACAATAAAAACTATTTCTAATATATAACCACAAATTACTCCCCATTTCTTTTTCTTAAATGCCCCAATTATCATAAATATGAGCAATAGAATTATAGAGCCATGTTCAATTATAGCTATTGTATTTCCTGATAATTCTTTTCTATCCATAAATATTGTTAATAATTCTAAAATTAAATATATACTTCCAACACCAATTATTTCACGTCCATATTTTTTAATTTTTTCATTTACATTTAATATTTTCTTCATAATTTTTTACCTTTCATTATCTAATTATCAAGCCTTAATATGATTTTCTGTATATTTTCCGAAAATTCATACGCTTTCATTAGCAAGATTAATTTGCTTTTCCAACTTTTCATTTCTGAAACAAAAGGAATCCAATAATGTATAAACAATTCTTTACTATCTTTGTCATATTGCACTTCTGCTGAAAACGAACTAGAATCTTGTAATATATCATATATCTTAGATTTTATCTCTCCTATACTTAAATCAGTATCTTTTATATAAAAATTTAGTCCATGCATTGATCACATGAAATTTAATATAACTATCATATCGATTCTTTGCTTCTTTATGAAACATAAAGTCAAAAAGAGCGTGTCTTCTTTTATGTGATCTATAAAGCACAGGTTTTCCCATATATGTAACTTTTTCTACCTTAAAACCAAAATACAATTCATTCCAATCTTTTGTATTTTCAAGTTCGCCTTCTTCTATTAAGCTTGCACGATATCGCCTAATATTTTCTAAAAATCCATTTCTTACTAGTTGCTTTTCTTCAAAGTTTTGATTTAGTTCTATATACTCTTCAAAATTTTCACATGACATCTTGCTACCTGATATGTCCTTTAAGCTATAAATTTTTATCAATGATTTCTTATATGACGCAAAATTACTGCTTGTATAAATATAAATTGCAGATGCAAGAGTTATATAAATAATTGATATTAATATAATACAAACGTTTTTGGGAAAATAATCTCCTCTAAAATATAGCCTTTCTTATTGGTTGATTAAATATATTGTCACTAGAAAAATTCCTAAGCAAACAAGTTCAGAAGCGATAAATTTCCAAGTGAAAATATTGATGTTTTTTATCTTTTTATATTCTTTGATTCTGCTCTTGGAAATGTCTACTCTTTCCGAATGAATTTTAAAAATCAAAAATATAGTACTAAAAATTAAAAATCCGCAACAAGCTCAATAAACCTATACTAATAGGAATCCATGCAATATAATCCAAAATTTTTGAATCAAACGAACTAGATAATTCGCCAATAATTATTCCTATAATACTTGATGGAATTGCTATTCTGGCACAACGATTTCTAATGCTTGCAGCAGTATCTAATTTCTCACTAATATTTTTCATAATATGTAACACCCCGTTTATTCATCTTTATGGTTTTTCTCATATGTTTTATATGGTATCCAACATATTAAACGTATTATCCACACAGCACCATATGCAAAAGGAGCAACCAAAAGAGTAAAAAGAATGGCTAATCCTTGTGCTTGATCATAATAATAGTCACCCTTGTATTGATTAATACCATTGATAGTGCCAACTAGGTAAATTGTACTGCCTACGATTATAATTCCCCAAAATATAATGATTGAAAATATTTTAGTTTTTTCATAAAAATCGTATTTTTCATTTATCTCAAAGATTATTCCGTTTTTCCTTTCTCTCTGCTTCTTTATGCACTCTATGAGTTCATCCTTGTCTACCATAAAACGTCTTCCAAAAGCAAACACGGCAGCCCCAATTATGATAAGAACTTCTATCATTTATAACACCTCCATTATGAGTGTTTTTCTATTGAAATCTTATCTCATATAGTGAATTCGTTGTCTTTTCATAAATAACTGTATTGCCTACTATCTTTCTTTCCATCATTGGTGCATTTAAAGCATTATATAAAATGTCTGCAACAAATCCACGAGTAATAATAGAATCTCTGCTTATACTTGCAAACTCCATATCATTAAATAATCCTACTTTTTTAGCATTCATCCAGTAATTATTGGCACCACCTAAAGTTACTGGCGCATATCCCATTGCATTCAAAACTAACATAACAAATTCTTCACATGTAATATTGCTTTTATCCGAGGCAAATTTATCTTCATTTAGGTTTTTAAAAAAGTCTTTTTCATTTGCCACATAAAAGTATCCATTTGCCCAATGCTTAGCATCCAATTTTTTATATTTTCCAACATTTTCTTCTGCTTCTTCTTTGTAATTTAACAATTTCACCACATAATTAACAGTTTCACTGTTGGTGGGAATTATTTCTGGCTTAAAGGTGCCATCCGTATATTTTGCAATAATTCCAAGCTTTTCTAAAGCGCTTATCTTTTCTTCGCTTACGTTTTCTTCCATCTCTTTCGTCGATTTGTTTGTGTTTGAAGTTGTATCGTTCTTTTTGGTAGTAGTACTATCTGAGGTACTCACTCCAAAAATATTATATTTATAGATAGACAAACTATTTTCATTCATTCTATCGTCTTCTGCCACAATCATTACATTTAATGTCTTGCCAATCGACTTTTTATTTACATTCTTTATAATATCTTCTGCTATTGAAAATCTACCATTTTCTATCGTACCAAATATATTTCCATCATTTAAATGCCATTCTATATTTCTACTTGGAGTTCCATACTGAGCACTCCATTCAAATTCAAAATTAGTGTCTTTATTGATTTCTCCATCATAGCTTATATCTAAACGGCCATCTGGATCATATGCAAGTATAGAGGCTGTATTATATGTTGTTTTTCCATCCGTGGTTGTTAATTTGTATATCCAGATTCTATAATCATCTTCTGGTTCTGCATAAAAAGAAATATTGATATTTGGCATGTGTTTGTACTTTTCATTTTCCGTTCTACCATAAGTGATGCTGGAATCAATACGTTTATTCTCCGTAGTTGTAACATATGCCTCAACATTCTTTATAGAAGGGACATCAAAAACAAATTCAGCATTTATCTTGTTTTTTTCATCACCGTTTAAGTTAGTTGTAATTTCTGTACACTTTAATATTTCAACAAACTTTAAATAATCTTCATATAAATTCAATTTATACTTAATATTGTTGATTAGTGTACAAACTTGAGCTCTTGTTAGATTACCCTTAGGATTTAATGTGCCATCGCCATATCCATTCATAATGCCACTGGCAACAGCTAAGCTAACTTGATATCTTTTGCTTTCTGAAATATCATCAGCATCTGTAAAATTATCAAGTGCCCCGTATGTATTTACGTTTGGTGCTATCCTTTTAGCAAGTGCAAATGCAGCATCTTCACGAGTGATGTATTTATCCGGTTCAAATAAAACGCTATCATCATCCATATTTGGAAAATACTCATACGCAGATTGTATATAGTTATATGCCCAGTGATTAAAGTCTACATCGTCTATTGCAATATAATATCCTAAATTTTCACTCTCAAAATTTACACCTAATGCAATAGAAAACATCTTGGCAAATTCAGCTCTCGTTATTTCTCTTTCAGGTTTGAACGTATTATCTTCATATCCATTAACAACGCCGTCCTCAACCATTTGATTTATTGCCGAATATCCCCAATAAGATGAATCAACATCAGTAAAAGATAAATTATTGGTATTGCTTGCAAATACAGTTGTTCCAATTACCAATACCATAATAATTAAAAATACAATTTTTTTCTTCATATAAATACGGCACCTTTCTTCAATTTTATTGATAAAATGTTGTAAATATCAAATTTCTCTCGAATAATATTATACCATATATTAGAAATTTGTCCATATTTGTCACTTTATTAGAGATAGAGATTGCAAAAATATTAGTAAAATTAAGTCGTTAATAAAGCGAATGAGGTGGATTATGAAGATTACAAAATATAATGAATTTAGAAATATATCTGATAAAAAACTAAAAGAATTGCGAATTGCATCTAAACTTTCTCAACAAGAATTAGCCGAAAAGATGCAATTAGATGATATAGACTTAACTTCAAAGGAAATTTCTAAAATTGAGACAAATAAAAGACTTGTACAAGATTTCGAACTTTTTGCGTTTGCTAAAATTTTTGGTGTTTCTGCAGATGTGTTTAATGAACAATAATAATACATCCTTTATTAAAATTGCAATCTTTACTGCAATTTATTGAAATTTTATTAAATTTTAAGCAATTTATGTTAGCTTTTAGCAATTGATAAAATACGTTCAAATTGTTGATACTCTAATGAAAGGTATAAAAATAGCTATTTTGAAGTTTTACTCCAAAATAGCTACTTAATGGCTGGGCTGGGAGGATTCGAACCGCCGAGATGCCAGAGTCAAAGTCTGGTGCCTTACCACTTGGCTACAGCCCAATATTCAATTTGTATTTGGGGTGAAAGATGGGACTCGAACCCACGACCTCCAGGGCCACAACCTGGCGCTCTAACCAACTGAGCTACATCCACCATAATTCACTACGTCCAAATGCAAGTTATATTCTAATCTATTTTTTACATAAAGTCAAGAATATTTTTTCCGTATATGTCACATTTTTTCAAAATATGCTATAATGCAGCTCGTTCTAATATTAAATTGCCCTATATTTTATTTTAAAATACCTATTCTTGAATTTTTTCTACATCATTTGCCCATTTCATAATCAATGCATCTAAATTTCTAACAACTGCTACTGCTTTTCTCCAATATTCTTCATTTGTCATTCTTTCTTTTTCAACCAAATATTTTAAAGCCTCATCAATATCGGTAAACTCTTTCATTTCTAGTCCTCCTTTAAAATTTTGCCAAGCAATATCATCAATTACAAATGGCTTAGGACAGACTTTTCTTGTTACATCGTAATGTCTTATTATTTTTCCACTCTTGATTTTATATAACTTCATTAAATGTCTAACTAATTCTAATGCATTTTTCAGGGTTTGCTCTTCAAAATACCACTTACCACTATCGTCTTTTTTACAACACAATTCAATTCCTATTGAATTGCTATTCCTACATTCACTATAATATTTTTTTGCTCCGCCACAATGCCAAGCTATATTCTTGTCTTCGACACATTGCCATATAGATTTTTCATCAACAAAGTAATGAGCCGAAGATTTTCTGTCTTTATCGTAAAAATAGTCTACATTATTTTTAGCACTTGAAACAGCTCCAACGTAGTGAATTACGATATACTCTATCTTTCTATTATTTGCTATTGTTCTATTTATTTTGGTCAGTTTTTGCTTTATTTCAAGCATTTTACCACGTCCTTTCACCAAAGCTCTGCTTAAACCTTTAAATTGACACCAAATCTAATTTCAGTGCATTTAAGCGATTATCTTTTTTCTAACATAAAAAGCTTGGTATACTTTAACATATGTAAAATGCCCAAAAATGTTAATACGTTTTTCCATTCACTCCATAGGTTCTAACCTTTAATTACATAGTCTTGCAATATTTTAAAATAATGTTTTCTAAAAATATACTCTTATTTAAAAACTACTTTTAATATACTCAAATGAGTTTTCAACCACTCTTTCCATAAACTTCATATAGCTTATAGCCTCTTCCCTCGTTTCGTATCCATCATATAAATCTACTAAACATTCTTTGATACTTTGCATTTCTTCATCAAAATAATCAAACTTAGGAAAATTATTTATCAGTTTTTCTGCTTCTTTCGCAAATCCCATAACATCTTGCATATGAATAAGTTCAACTATTTTTGAAATAATTTTTTTCATTATTTCAAGTTCACTTTTCATAACCATAATCTTTGGAATAATAGTATTTTTATTTAATTTCATTTGTTTCCTCCTACCGCCAACAAGTTCTCGGCATATTTTATTCTCGTTGCATTAGCCTTAATTTATATCATCTGGCAAAATATTTGTAAGCATTTGTGGATCAATATTTTTCTCGTTTGAGAGCCTTAATGCTTGATTATTTATAGAACGTTCAAACACATTTCTAACAAATCTTCCATTTCCAAATCTGGTGTCTTTTTTAGCATCTTCTAATTTTTGTTTAAATTTATCTATCGCCTCTTCTGTAAGCATATATCCATTTTTCTTATACATATTTTTAGCAATGGTAATAAGCTCATCAATTGAATAATCTTCAAACTCAATTATATTGGGAAATCTAGAAAGTAAGCCTGAATTAACATCCAAAAACTCTTTCATTTCTTTTGTATATCCAGCTAAAATAACAACCAATTTATCTCTGTTATCATCCATTAACTTTATTAAAGTGTCGATAGCCTCTTTACCAAAATCGGAATTTCCTCCCTGTGAAAGAGAATATGCTTCATCTATAAATAGGACTCCGTTAAATGCTTCTTTGACTTTTTCTGTTGTTTTAATTGCTGTTTGTCCAACATATGGTGCAACAAGTCCAGCCCTATCTGTTTCAACAAGCTTATTACTTGAAATTACACCCAAATTATATAACATATTGGCAATAATTCTAGCCATCATTGTTTTACCAGTTCCCGGATTTCCTTCAAAAATCATATGAAGTGATTGCTCTTCATTTACTATTAAACCTAGCTTTTTTCTTTCGTTAGTGATTTTAATTCTAGCAGCTAACATCCTAATATATTGCTTTACACTTTCAAGTCCAATGATACTTTCAAATTCTTTTTCGTAGTCATATTTACTTTCTTCTGCACTACCTTTTTTGCAAATATCCTCACTAATAATTAGATTAACTTCATTTAATGAAACATCATCTATCTTTGCAATTCTATCACTTTGAGTTCTCACAATTTCATCAATTAGGTTCCTAACCATTCTTGCATTGCCAGACTGAGTTATCTCTTTCTTTTTTAGAAACCCAATTTTTTCAGTAATCAATTTTCTTGCATCTCCATCTACTTTAAATCCTCGTTTTTCAATCATTTTATCGAATATTGAGTCTAATTCACTAATTGAATAATCCGCAAAATTCAAAACTATTGGGAAACGAGATTCCAATCCAGAATTTACTTTCATAAAATCGTTCATTTCTTTTTCATATCCTGCAAGAATAACAACAATCTCTCCTCTATGATCCTCCATAAGCTTAATTAGTGTATCAATAGCCTCTGTGCCAAAATCATTTTCACTTCCTCTTGAAAGCGAATAAGCCTCATCTATAAATAACACTCCACCCAAAGCTTTATTAAATACTTCTGTAACTTTCGGTGCAGTTTGTCCAACATACTCTGCTATTAAATCTGCACGACTACACTCAATTAGCTGTCCACTTCTTAAAAAACCCATATTTTTTAACATCTGTGCCAAAAGCCTTGCAACGGTAGTTTTTCCAGTTCCAGGATTACCTTTAAAAATCATATTCAACGACTGCGTAATATCTACATCAACACCAAGAGTTTTACGTTTTTCTTGTGCCTTTAAAATACTATATTGATTTCTTAAAAAGTTTTTAATTTCCTCTAAACCAACAATTTGATTTAATGAAGCCTCTAAATCAAATTCTTTATCTTGTTTCAAATCAAAATCTTGAAGTTTAAGTAAAGAATAATCTGTTTCGTTTTCATTAACAATTCTAACCGCTTGTTTTGTAATTGCCGTTTCAATAACATTTCTAACAAGTCTAGCATTGCCATTAGGATTTTTGCCCTTGTAGATAGTTGTTTCAAAAAAATCTATCAAAGGCTCATAACAATTTTTATCAATTTTATATTCATTTTCTTGTGCAATATATTCTGCAATCTTATACATTTCATTTGCAGTATAATCTTTAAAATCAACAATATTAGGAAATCTAGACTTTAAAGCTGGCTCAAAATTTAACAATTCTTCTATTTCATCCTTATATCCAGCGATAATAACAACTAAATTTTCTCTATTGTCTTCCATAAACTTTATAACTGTATCAAGACACTCTCTGCCATAGTCGTCATTACCAGAACTAATCAAAGATGAAGCCTCATCTATAAAAATAACTCCACCCAAGGCTTGTGTAAGCTTATCATAAGTCATAATAGCAGTCTCTCCACTATGGCTTCCGATTAAATCAACGCGACTTACTTCCACAGTCTGCCCTTTGCTCAAAACGCCAAGTGCACTTAAATACTCAGCAACTATTCTAGCCACAGTTGTTTTACCAGTTCCAGGATTTCCAGTAAATATCATATTAAGAGGCAGTTGTGCCACTTTCATTCCAGCACGTTTTCTCATTTGCTGAGCCAAAATGTTATTTTCAAGTTTAAGTAAAAAATCCTTAACTTCATCAAGCCCAACCATACTGAATAATTTTTTCTTAACACTCATAAGTCGCTCATTATTGTTATCCTCATACGAATTACTCAAAAACAAAACTGTATCATTCATTGCCACAACAAACTTATCATCAATAACACTCACAACATTTTTAACATTGTCACTTAACTTTCCTTTAAGTTTATATTCAGAAATTGGTTCGTAAATCTTGTTTTGAATCAACAAATTAACACCATTTATTCCAGCACTAGAATTATATAGTCCTTTAATATATGCCGTAACATCTGGTGAACACTCAATTAAAAGTCCTAGCTCACTCTTACATTTGTTTTCAAATAATTTAAGAGTGTGCTCAATCATATAATTTATCTCTTCATCAGAAAAATCTTCAACGTAGATAACATCTTTTATCATCTCAAAAATGTCACTGCCGATTTCATTCTTTAAACTCTGAACATCAGAAGAATTTAAAAAAACAAAATATTCATCAGACGTCTTTATTTCAAGAAGTCCTTTCGGAGTATTAACCTCAACTCTACCAAATTTACAAATACTTTTAATAAAATCTTTGCAATTTTCACAAGCATTTTCAAAATTTTCGAAAGTAATTACTTCACTTCCAAAATTTAAAGCATCACAAAATTCGTTAACGAAATTTCCAAAATTTTCTTCTTTCTTATACATATTAAAATCAAAAAACTTAGGACTCTTCGCAAGTATTTGTTCGTCTTTAAGTAGTTCAGAAATATCATTTATTAACTCTTCAACAAAAACGCTTTCACTTGAAAAAATAGCAATAATATTTCTTAAATAACTTGAAATAGGTTTTACAACAAAAGGTCTCTTAAAAGCTAAAACTAACTCAGATACACACTCTTTTTTATAAAAACTATTTTCCATATTTTTTTGAATATCATCAAAAATCATCGAAATACTCTTCACACTTTTTTCTTCTTGCCTAACAGTTTTTTCATCATAAATAGCATTAAATCGTTTATCATCTATCTTGAAAGTATTTCTGTACATCTCTATAAATTTGATTTCATTTTCATCAAGTTCGACACCCTTTTTTATGAAACCAACAATAACTTTAAGTACACTATCTTCGTAGCTTTCCTGTTCAGCCATTGGCATTGTAGCACAAGTATCATCAATGACATTTTTAAGTCTCTTTACCAAATTTTTAATATTTTCGTGTCTAATAAATAAAGCTTTCTTACGCTCACGATTATAAAAATTTATTAAAAACTCATACTGCTTTTTGGTAAGAGTCTGATTTTTTAAAAAATTTTCAAGAAAACTTCTAAACTGATTTTCATATCCATTATGTTCACGCGCTATATTAGCAAAAATGCCAACAAAACAATACGCAACTTCCGGCGGCACTTCTTCACTTTTATACAATTTATTATTCAAAATACGTACTGTGCTTCCACAATATGCACATTTAAAAGATGTACTTCCACTTATTACATTAACGTCACTATTACAATACGGACAAACCGGAATTTTAGACATAAATTAACACCTTCCTCTAACTAATATACTACCATTTATGACTATCTCCGTCAATTAAATACAGAAATGAAAATTCAAAAAACAATAACATTTTTTCACATAATTTTAACTTATATAGCCAAACTAATTATAAATATTTATTTACGGAGTTTTTATGAAAATAAGCATTTTTTTATTAACTATACAAGTTATATTTTTCTATATACTTATGTTCTTTTGGATATACCAATTGTTCATATGTATGTTCGCGTTTAAACACGAAAGGAAAAAAGAAAAAATAATAGACAAAAAACATAAATTTATGGCTGTAATATCCGCAAGAAACGAAGAAAAAGTAATTGCAAATTTAATCAAAAGCATTCAAAATCAGACATATGAAAATATAGACATATACATTATTGCAGACAATTGCAGTGACAAAACAGCAGAAATCGCACGTTTTTATGGTGCAAATGTATACGAGCGATTTGATAACACTAAAAAAAGTAAAGGTTATGCACTAGAATGGTTTTTCAAAAAAATACTAATAGAAAAGCCAGACGAATATGACGCATTTTGCGTATTTGATGCAGACAATATAGTTTCAAAAGACTTTTTCGAAAAAATGAATGAAAAACTTTGCCAAGGAGAAAAAATTGTACAAGGTTATAGAGACATATCAAATGTGGACGACAGCTGGGTTAGTGCAAACTACGCAATATTCTATTGGACAATGAACAGATGCTATCACTACGCAAGATATAAACTCGGGCTATCTCCACTTATAAACGGCACAGGCTTTATGGTGTCAATGGACATACTAAAAGAAAAAAATGGTTGGCACTCAGATACACTCACAGAGGACATAGAATTTTCAATAGAAAACATTATAAAAAATCAAAAAATAGGTTGGGCACAAGATGCAGTTGTATACGATGAACAGCCACAAAAATTTAAACAATCATTTAGGCAAAGACTAAGATGGTCAGTTGGTCATATACAATGCTTCCAAAAATTTTTTACTCAATTTATGTCATTAGGAAAATTTGATGCAACAATAATAGATACACTAATTTACACACTTGGAATGCCAACAATGCTATTATCACTTGCAGTAACGGCAATAGACATCATAAAAGTGTTATTTATACAAAAATTCAACTACACAATTTTGATAGGTGGACTAAAATTCACAGGCATAACAATAGGAGTAACAATGTTACAAGCACTAATAATAACCATACTCGAGAAAAAAAATATAAAAAAAGTGTGGAAAGGTATTGCAACATACCCTATATTTTTGGTATCATGGTTTGTGATAAACGTTGTGGCGTTCTTCAACAAAAATTTAGAGTGGAAACCAATAAATCACGTTGGTTCAAAAAACGTAAAAGAACTGTCATAACACAAATTATGATATTGGGGTGTCGCCAAGTGGTAAGGCATCAGACTCTGACTCTGACAGTACGTGGGTTCGAATCCTACCACCCCAGCCATTAGGTAATTTCGTCGAACCGAAATTACAAACGAGATAGTTTAGTTTAATCTAGACTATCTCGTTTTTGTTATATAGCTTAAACCTCTATAAAAATCTTGAAAAAAGGAGGTTTTCGTGATATGATGTCGCTAATTACAAGAGAAATCAATATGACAGATGAATTACGTTCAAAGATTAAATGGGCATGCACTTTTAAAAATTGTGTACCAAAGATAAAGAACGGTAGTCTGAGAATTATTGAGCATACTAATTTGGCTTATGTTGAGCCTCATAGAGTCCTCATTAAAGAAAAGCTCTTCTTATTCTTTAATGAGCATGAGTACTTCTATGTAGGAAACTTAACCAGAAGGTATCCAATATCCCAACTACAAGAAATGGTAAACTAGTCTTTAAAGTGTCTAATTTTCCCCAAAATTCAGGTCATAATAGTAATATAGATATTTAGAGTATTAGTTTAGCATTTCAATATGCTTATTCTAGTACTCTTTTTTCGTATCTATATAAAGATAATGAAAATCTAAAAATCATAGATTTTTGATTTTCTTATGTGAAGCTACGCTTCACATAAATATGGAATTATCTTTGTTTAACTGAAAAGAATATGTGTAATAATTTTTGTTTGTAACGCTTGCTACACGCAAGCTACAATCAAAAATTACAATATCTTTTCTGTTAAATAAAAATCTAAACCCAGAAAGGAGGAGAATTTGTATGGAATCAAAGAGAATCGAACAAAAGATAGCTGGTATATATATTAGAGTAAGTACAGAAGATCAAGCAAGAGAAGGATTTTCTTTAGGAGAGCAAGAAAAAAAATTAAGACAGCTATGTAAATATAAAGAATTTGAAATCTACAAAATTTACAAAGATGCAGGGATAAGTGCTAAAGATATGGCGCATCGCCCTGGCTTTCAAGAAATGCTCGAAGATATGAAGCAAGGCAAAATTAATTACATTGTGGCATATAAGCTAGATAGAGTTACTCGTTCTGTAAGAGATTTAGAACTTCTAATTACAGAGCTTGAGAAGTATGATTGCTACCTAATCTGTGATAGAGATGATGTGAATACTTCTACTGCTAATGGTAGATTCTTTGTAAGAATGCTTACTGTACTATCTCAATTAGAAATTGAAGTAGTATCTGAAAGAACAAAGTTTGGACTAAGTGGTGCAATTAAAGCAGGTCATCTGCCTGGCACTTGTCCTATTGGATATTATAGGGATAAAGATAAAAGAATTAGAGTTGATGATAGTACCAAGGATATTGTCAAAAGAATTTTCAATATGTATCTTGAAGGTAAAAGTTACTACCAGATAGCTTGTATCCTTGACGAAGAAAAAGTCTTATACCCTGAAAAAGAAAAATGGAAAGAGGCTGCAATTAGAAAGATTATCAATAATCATATATATGTTGGTGACTATGTGAAAAATAAGTCACTTAACGATGAATCAAAAGAAATAGTATATCAAGATGTTGTAGCACCTATTATTACAAGAGCCAAATGGGAAGAAGTTCAAAAACAGAAAGAAAAGAATATGCAAGCATTTTGTAGGGATAGAGTGTATATCTTCTTTCAAAGACTTAAATGTCCAACTTGTGGTGAGCTAATGCATTGCAAAGGTTCTGGGGGTAAAAAGAAAAAGTACTTGTATTATAATTGTCCCACCTGTCACTTATATTATCGTGAAGATTTGGTAGAAGAAGCAATAATGCATTTTATCCTTAGCCTAGTAGAATACGACTGGGTAGTTAAACAATACTTCTATCCTATCCTTGCAGAAAAGGAAGACGACCAGTTAATTAAGCTTAACGAACAGATAGATAACTATACCAAGCAAAAGGAAAGGATTAAGAAAGCTTTTGTATCTGGAATAGTTGAGATGGAAGATTTTGGAGAAGACTTAAAATTGATTGACGAAAAGCTAAATAAGTTGGAACAACAAAAATTAGAGTGTATGGAAGTTGATACACAAAACTTCTCTCTTATGAAGATAATGGCTGATAGAGATTTTGAATTAGAGACTAGACTTAATAGTGGAACATTTATAGATGACTTAAGGAATACTTGGAACTCTATGAGCAAAAGTGATAAGCAAGAATTCATATCTAAATTCATAGAGTCAATGGTACTTGTGAAAAATAAAAACAATACTTTCATCATACAGAACATCAACTTTAGGAGCAGATACCTAGATGAGCTTGAGAAACTACATAAAGTAGATGCAATAGACTTAGCAAAGCCTACTGAAGATTTACAAGATGTTGCTGTACTTCGTAGTACTCAAAGAGTTACTGAAAAGGAACGTGATGAATATCTAGAACACTTAAAAGAACACTATGATGTAAAAGTGTATGATGATCCATACACTTGGGTGTACGAATATGAAACTAATCGTTCAGGAACTGAAATCAATATGCCGAGAAAAAAAGGTAATGAGATTTTGATAAGAGGTTTCTTGGTAGATAACGACAAGATGTTTCCTCCTATGGACAGCAATGGTAAATTGCGAGGTAAGTATAATTTAATTTCTTACAGAAATAAAAATACAACCGATAAAAATGACTTGGATGACTATATTGGAAAAATGAACAATCCAAAATTAAAGAGGAAACGTCGTTACCATAAAAAAGAAAACGTTTCTTCAACTAGCCGAGGAATTTGTGTCTGACAATATTCCTAACCCCTTATGAATTTTGACATGCTATCAAAATTCGGGGGCTCTACGAGGCTAGGAATTAGCTCTCATTTTCAGTTAAAACAAGATTATGCAAGTTTGCATAATTTGTTTTAATGAAAATATATCTAAATAAAATTTGCTCAACGCAAACTTTATTTATCTATTCGCTAATTTATTTGGTTACAAAGCAACTTTGGAATACAAAGTAATATTTGGATTGAAAAGAGGTGTCGGTTAATATGGAACTATCCTACTCTTTCCATTTAGGTAGTGACAAAAATAGAAAGCAAAGTTCAAAGGGTGTTGCTAATAATAATCCTAGCGGTTCGTCATCATTAAGTAATAATGGCATACAAAATGCTACGCAGTTATCTAAAGTGGATAAGCACAATCTGCGAAAGTACGATAATAATCCAGAGCAGATTGTAATACTTCGAGGTAGTAATAATTTATATAAGGATACACAAGAGCTTTATCTAAAAGAATTTGAAGAGTCACGACTTTTGAGTATAATGCAAAGATGACTCGTAAGGACAGAATGATAGATAACTATTTTGACCACGTAAAGCAGGATAAGTTAAGAGATTTAGCTTGTCAAATTATTATTGAGATTGGAGATAAAGATTTTTGGCAAGGTAAAGATGATACATATAGAAAGAAGATGTCTGATGTATTCAACGAACAAATAAAGGAGCTTGAAAAGTTAGTACCTTCATTTAGAGTAGCAAATGCTGTAGTACATTTTGATGAAACATCTCCACATATGCATATAGTTGGTTTTGGTGTTTGTGAGGATAATAAAGTAGGTTTAAAGAAACAAGTTACTAAAAGTAAGATTTTCACAAAGGAGTCTTTAACGAAGATACAAGATAAAATGAGAGATGCTTGTATTAAGTCGTTTAATAAATTCTATGATGACGTAAAAGCACTTAAAGAAAAACAAAAAGGTAGAAATCAAGACTTGCCAGTTAAAGAATGGCTGAATATAAAGAGTTCAAGAGAAAGTATGAGCAAAAGCAAAAACAACAAGCAGTAGCTGATAAGAAAGTAGATACTCTTATTGAGAAAGGTAATACCATAGATGAAAAACTAAAGCGACTAAAGCCACAAACATTAAATAAAGGTAAATATACTATTACACAAGATGATGTTGACACTATAAGAGGATTTGTAAAAGCTACAAAAGATACTACTAAAGCTGTTAAAGAAGCTAACAAGATGAATAACCTTATTAACAAGGCGGAATATCAGTATAATGATATGTTCTCAAGAAACTTTAGTCTTTTAGAGGACTTAAATAAAGCTAAAGAAGAAATTGAGGATTTAAAATATGAGCTTAATGAAAAAGATACTATCATTGAACGACTTGAAAAGGAAGTTGAGAAATTCAAAGGACTATATGAGACGTTCTTAAACTTCTGGAAGGACATTATAAAGAAATTCCAAAAGAAGATTGGATTTGACAATGATAAGAGTTATAAAGAAGTTGCTAATAGCCTTTATTATAACAATGTTATAACATCAAGGGAAAAAGAAATGATGAATGATCCAAACAAAGAGGTCATCTCAATAGAAGAATTAAATAATAGAGATAAAAAGAAAGGAGCACGATAACATGGAAGAACAAGCTAATAATCAAGTTGAAGATATCATTGATAGATTAAAAACAACTAGTGAGCTAACAGAAGATATGAAGAATACAGAACCTCTTAAATGGTTTGGAATAATGAATACGATAAAGAATCAATCAGAAGAAATTGTATTAAATGAAATTATATATAGATAGCCAATTTGCCAATGCCACAAATTTTACTGATATGTAGAATTTTGTATGGAATTGTGGTATGATGTTATGTAAGTATATGTAAGGAGGTTTTATATGCCAAGTATTGATGAAACAACCCAATTTATATGTTTGTCAGATAAACCATTTATAAATCGCGAATATTCTTATACAGGTGCACTGGGTTTAAAACCTAAAAATGGAATGTGGTTTAGTTTTCCGAGTAAGGCTAATGGAATGGTTTCTGGATGGCATGAATTTTTATGTGAAAGGGCACCAGATTTAATTTCAAGATTTTGTAATGAAGATGGTGCTACAAATGTTATTTCTGCAAAATTAAAAGATACTATAATAGTAACAACAAGTGAATTAATTGATGTATTCAAAGAAGAAAAAAAAAATATTTGGTATGATAGTGAAGATGCTGAAAAAAGAAAATGTTTATTAGAGACAGTAAAAACTAGATTCAACATTTCCAATGCAAATCACTTAATCTTAGATGTTGATGATGGTGGATTTGAATCTGTTTTTGAGTTATTTTATTCGGATTTTTTAAAGAATCCTGACCCTTGCAGTGTATTACCAAAATTTATTCTCAAAAAAGTTCAAGAAGAAGGTCTTCAGTATTACCTTAACCCTTATTCAACAAAAACAGGAAAAGAACAACTAAATGAATACGAGAAATCTGCCAAATTAATTACGGAGTGTTTGTGTGGTTCAAATAATTTGGAAGAAAGTGAGGTGTGGTATGCAGATGTTTACCGTTTAAGTTGTATTTTCAATGCGACTAACGAAATCAAAAGAGGAAGAGATATTTCAAGGTTGCATCTTGGTCCTACTTCTTATTTACAGTATATAAATTTAAAGAAGTATTCTTCAAAAGAAAGTATAATGCAGATTTTAGAACATGTTGATGCATCTCAAGAAGAAAAAGAAAAATTATTGTCTAAATATGATACTGCACATTCGAAAGAAAGTATATTTGACGATCAAACATTCTGGTCACTCTTGAAAGATGAATTATTTAAGGATTATGCTGAGTTTGCTGATAATATAATGAAAAATAACATATACCTTCCAAATCTTAGTTTTATTGAAGCTACATGGTTTAAAAAACTCCATTATCCATCCATTGTAAACGGAACAGAGTTCTTTAATATTTTAGTTGAACAAGAAAAATATTACGAACAAAATAATATGCAACATTTCATTTATGGTATTCCTAGTGATATTACATCGTTTTTTAGTGGAATGATTAATCGATCATATGTTGATCATGGTTTAGATATACCTTCATTAGTTGTATTTGATACTGATTGTCTAAATGTTGTAGAACAAAAAGAACAAGTTTTATTTTCTCGCGAACAATTAATTGATGGCATTACACAAAATGTGAAGACTCTTGCAACTATTGATATATCTAAAGCTAGTAGAGATATTGAAGCTGCTAAGGATGATAATATTGATATTTAGTAAAAAGGATGGGATATATTAGGATGGAAAAAGAAGAATTTTTCAGAATATACCAACAAATTAAGAGTAATAAATATAAGGATTTAGCAAATTTAGATTTTAAGGTACTACATAGAATAAACACAATGCTTCTTTATGAAATTGAATTAAAGAGGTTATAGAATAAACAAGGAAGAACATAGAGATAGAAGATTAGTAGTTAGATAATATATATGAATGATTACTAAGAGTTTTAAGAATCAAATTATATATAAGAAAAAAACGCCATAGCAGATCTATAGCGTATCAGTTTGTTGGGGTACAAGGGTACCCCTTCCAGATTGGTCACTCCTTTCTTAATAGCTCATCAACGGTGGTATTAGGCTTTAACTGGAAAAAAATGAAATCCATGAGAGGTATTTCAACTTTGTCCAAGTCTTCAAGCCAAATGGTATCAGCCTCAAAAGGCTTAACAAACTCATCATAGGGTATATGAGAAATATCTTCAATGCTTTTTACAGCACCTTTGATATATTCAACAATATCCGCAATGAAGAGTTGCCCATCATCCACATAGTAAACAGAAGCTTTCATGCCGTTTAGTTCTGGACTCAAGAGCAATCCGCATTTTTGATAGCCTTTTCTCCGAAGCAGGTGGAGAAGACAAATGCTCCAATGCAGGCAACACCCTGAAAGTTCTCGCATCTCAAACATATGTTGGTACACAAGCTTGAGAGCTTGGTCGGTCATAAGCTTGGCTTGATATGCCTCTGTGCAGGCTAAATGTCCTTTGGATTCTCCCACAACATATTCATAACCAAACTGCGTCAGAAACCGGATCAAAGAAACGACAACATCCATCATGAGCATACTCCTTTCAAATGTGTGATTCGGGTCGTGTTAGTAATAGAGTAACTATATAAATTGAGCAATTGCTCAAGAATTTTTGTAGTATAACCGCCACGATTTACATAATACCACATTTTGCTATAAAAGTCAATATATTATTGATACATTGTTTGCATAAATGTAGTTGAAAATGAAAATAGTATTAATTAGTTCTTGAATTTTTATTAGCTTTATGTTAAATTTGATTCATAGAGAATTAAACTATAAAACAAATTTGATATATACCCTCGATTTTTCGCAAACGGATGTGTAAATCGAGCCAAAATAAAAAAGTTCCAACGCAAGTTGGGGCTTTCTTTATTTTGTATTAAATTCGTAGGATTCGAACACAACAAGACCTAGCTCCTTAGAGCGACGGGCTTTGGGTACGCATTCCGCAGGAATCCTCGAGCTATGCGAGAGTACCCTACTACTCCAGCATTAAGTAGCTATTTGGAATAAAATTTCAACAATTTGCATTAAAAAATAAGCCTACCTCATTTAAGAGATAAGCTTAAATACACTGACATTTTCAAAATAAAATCCCCAACTATTATCCAATTTCATTGACAATTGATTATGTATACATTAAAATATATTCATTGGTACACTTGAAATATGGCATATTTTTGTTATTATTTTAAGCAAATTGAACTAATTAAATTCAAAGGGAGTACAGATTATGAGAAAAAATATTGAACTTTTAGCACCAGCTGGAAGTTACGAGGCTTTCATTGCAGCAGTTGAAAATGGTGCAAATGCAGTTTATCTTGGTGGTAAACTTTTTAACGCACGTGCTAATGCATCAAATTTCAATTTGGATGAACTTAAAAAAATTATTGAATATGCGCATTTGAGAAATGTTCAAATACATATAACTATGAATACTTTACTGGATGATACGGAGTTAAAAGATGCTCTTAAATTTGCAAATGATATATATAACATAGGTGTAGATGCTGTTATTGTGCAGGATTTAGGGTTAGCTAAAATGCTTCACGAATATATTCCTGGGCTCATCTTACACGCAAGCACTCAACTTAGCACACATAACTTAGAAGGCGTAAACAAACTAAGTAAAATAGGTTTTTCAAGAGTTGTTTTAGCTCGTGAACTTTCTTTTGAAGAAATTAAATATATATGTGACAATACCGAAACTGAAATAGAGATATTTACGCACGGTGCTATGTGTGTATCTTATTCTGGTCAATGCCTTATGAGTAGTATGATTGGTGATAGAAGTGGTAATAGAGGAAAATGCGCACAACCCTGTAGGCTTCCATATACTCTACTTAAAAATTCTGATGAAGTTGAAAAAGGTTATCTTCTAAGTCCTAAAGATTTATGTTCACTTGAAATTTTAAAAGACCTACCTAATGTGGTTTCCTTAAAAATTGAGGGCAGAATGAAGTCTCCTGAATATGTTGCAACAGTTGTAAGCACGTATAGAAAATACTTAAACAAAATTATCGAAAACTCTGTTTCAGAATCTACAGAAGAAGATAAAAATAATTTAGCACAAATATTCAATAGAGGTGGTTTCTCAAAAGGTTACTTTTTAGGTAAAACTGGCAAAGATATGATGTGCTATGAAAAGCCTAAAAATTGGGGAATTTATGTCGGCAAAGTTACTAACTATGATGGTAAAAAATATATAACAATTGACAATGTTTCAAAGTTGCACATCGGTGATGGAATTGAAATTTGGAATAATTCAAACAATTCTCCATCAACGATTATAAGTGAAATCATCGGAAATAAAATCGGAAGAATACACGGTGAAATACGTATTGGAGACAAAGTATACAAAACGTTAGATAAAGCTTTAAATCAGAAAATGCGCGAGAGCTTTTCAAGAGGTTTTGCTGTTCATTCAAAAGTCTCACTAAAAGCAATATTTAAGGCAAATGAAGATGTTAAACTAACTATAAATGGTTTTGAATACAACTCTGGAATCATACCTAATATAGCTGAAAAACAGCCTATCACTAAGGAAAAGTTAACCTCTCAGCTTTTTAAAACAGGAAATACACCATTTGAAGTTTCTTCAATAGATATTAAATTAGACGATAATCTATTCATACCAGTTAGCGTGATTAACGATATTAGACGTAATGCTTTCGCTGAATATGAAAATTATATTCTAGCAAATGAAAAGAAAGAGCATTCTGTAAAAGAATTGCCAAAGGTTGAAAAATATTCTGCAAGTCCCCACAAAGAAATTTCTGTATTTTTTAATGTTTTGCGTGAAGAATATTCTAAACTTAAAAATGTTGACAATTACTATTTTACATTTAAAGATGCACTTAAAAATACAGATTTATTAAGTAAATTTAATGCCAAAAAATATATAATGTTTCCAACAATAACAAAACGAAATTATGCAAAATTGATTAAAGAAAATATAAACAAACTAGCTTTAGATGTTGATGGATTTGTTTTATCGAATATAGGGCAACTCGAATATTTAAAAGGTATAGACACAGAAATAATTGCAAATTACACACTTAATACATTCAATACGATAACATTAGAACTATTGCAAGAACTCGGTTTCAAAAAAGCAATTCTTTCGCCAGAGCTAACGAAAGTTCAAATAGACAATTTAGGAGATGTAAACATTAAAAGAGAAGTAATTTCATACGGAAACACTTGCGTTATGACTTCTGAATATTGCCCTGTTGGCAGTATTCTAGGAGGCTTCTGTTCATCACATAGTTGTACAAAACCTTGCATAAAGAATGACAAATTCTATCTAAAAGACAGAATGAATTTAAAATTTAGAGTATTACCAGATAATATTGACTGTCAGTCGCGAATATTTAATTGCAAAACTACTTCTATTGAAACAAAAGGAATAAATGTTGATTCTTTTAGAATTGACGTCATAGATGAAAATGTCAATGAAGTACAGCATATAGTCGATATCACACGACTTGGCAAAAAACTTTCTGGTGAAGATTACACAAACGGTCATATGAACAGACCGGTTTAATTTTAGCTTATTATATAAATATTAAATAAAAAAATTGGATTCACATCATTAAAGATGCAAATCCAATTTTTTTATTAAGATCTTTTAGGCCTCGTTTTTCATTAGCTTAGGTTCTCAAATAATTGTAGAGATTAACGTAATACTCTTCAACCATTCGAGAAGTCGAATACTGATTCGATGTCACAATAGAGGCATACATCATATTCGCCCAAGCCTTCTTGTTCTCATAAGTAGGAAGCACCTGATATTTAAGCACGTGCATCAAAGACTTGGCATCGTTTTCATCGTGGAACATCGCATTGGGATTACCATCACCAATGTTCCAGCCGTTAACACCGTTGATAGCAGCCTCACGCCACCAACCATCAAGAGTGCTGAGATTAAGCGTACCATTCATAGCCGCTTTCATACCAGAAGTGCCACAGGCTTCAAGCGGGACTCTCGGATTGTTAAGCCACACATCCGCACCAGACACAAGCTTCTGTGCAAGTGCAATATCGTATCCTTCAAGGAACACAACATTGTCAGGATACTGCTTGGAAAGCTGGTAAACATCAGACAAAGCCTTCTTGCCACTTCCATCGTGACGATGAGATTTTCCCGCAAAAACAATCTGAATACCGAAATTTTTAATCAAGTATTCAAAACGTTCTTTCTCACGGAAAATCAAATTCCACCGCTTATACTCAGTAGCACGTCTGGCAAAAGCAATAAGCAGTTTATCCTGTTTGAAGTCAACACCCGTGCGTTCCTTGATAAGGCTGATAAGATACCTCTTGCACTCTTGGTGAACACCATAAATACCATCAATATCATTCTCTGCAAAAGCTTTAGCAATGTCGAGGTTTTGCCAAGTACCCTTGTGCACACCATTGGTAATGGCAATAATGTTCGGTGCCTCAGTAATCCAGTGCCACATATCTCTTGCAGCAAGCACCTGAATCCTCGAAACGCCATTTGCCATAGAAGCAAGTCGAAGCGAAGCAACCGTCATTCCAAAATTCGGCTCCCCACCGATACGAACAAGCTGTTCACGCGACAAACCTGCATTTGCACCAACTTCCATAAGCATATCAATGGGATGCGACTCATTACCAGCCGGAACATTGGTATGCGTCGTAAAAGCAGTACGTTCCTTGACGTGGCGCCAAGCACGTTCAAACCGCTCCTCTTCACTCATACCAGGCTCAGTCTCCTCGTAAAACTTTTTACGCTGAGAAATAAGCTCCAATCCAGCAAAAGCAGGATGTCCATCATTATAATGATATCCATCAACTTGGAGACCAAGCTCAGTAATAGCCCTCACACCACCAATGCCAAGCACAATTTCCTGAGCAATACGCTCCTTTTCGGTATCATTCCAAGCACCGCCATAAAGATTAAACGTAATATTTCGGAAATTATCATTTTCCTCAATATCAGTGTCGAGGTAATACACAGGGCCGTCTTTAAGTTTCCAAATCTTCACCTTGATATCCCTGTCAAAAACCTTGACAAACACAAACTTGCCAGTATCTTCAAGATACTTTTCCCACGCATTATTTTCAGGTTCAACATCGATAACATCGCCATTCTCCTGAATTTTTTGCAGGCAATAACCCTTTTTCCAAAGAATATGGAAGAAAGTAATAGGATACAAATCTCTGTGATCCATAACCTCCTTAATCATATCACCCGCCAGAATTTCCAACCCACCGCTGTACGTCAGCAAGTCATTGTAAATTCCAGACCCCATAGAAAAATAGGCAATCCGTTTGGTATACATACCAATTCTCCTTTCTCCGCAATAGCAGAAAACATTGTTACAAAAATGTTTCAACTAATCTTACAACAATCGACAAAAATTTACAAGGAAAACTTTTTAAAATTATAAGAAAAACAAAAATCTAAAATTTACTTTCAGAAATAGAAATTATTTTTACAAGTTACTAAAAATATAGTTACCATTCATTTTTACATCAAAATATTAATTTTACAGCCTATTTATAATATAAAGCATTATAAAAAAAGAATGAAATCCAAAATAGATTCCATCCTAAATTTAGTAATCCTGTCTTACTTTAAAATGCTAAACAAAATCATTCATCAAACACAAATTCAATTTGACTATCATAAATTTGAAGAGCATTCAACCTCTCCAACTTTCTTTTATTAGACGTAAAAATTATAGACTCCATCATATCCCACAAAATAACCCATCCAACAATAGAAACCATTTCCTTAATTATAGACCAAATTGTATCAGGAAGTGCAAAACCAATAAGTAAAAACAAAGTTCCTATAATAAACAAACCAATAGAAATATATGTATTCCACCTTTCCTCATAATCCAAATCATCAATTTCCATTCCATAATTGTTTTTAATTATTCTTTTAATTCTTTCCTGAGACACAACATCTATCTCAGGGCAGTGAAACTCCAAAACAATATCATACTTAAAAGGAATTATCGAAGCAACTTCCTTTATATAATTTGAAATTTCATCAGACAAAACCAATTTTTCATAATCGTGTGGCATATACAATTCATCTATTGACTTCAATTCTATTGGTATAACTGCCTTTCCGTCTTCTCTTATATAATTATTTTCGACGTAATCCTTTTCTCTAAACTTTATTTTTCTGTTTACTGCAGAAAACAACTTCATAAAATCACTCTTTCGTTTTTAAGCATCTAATGCGTCTAACATTTCTATTGCTACTAATTTTTCTTCTAACATATAGAAAATTAACTCTCTATTATATTTCTCTGTGTCTGTATAAATGTATGCTTTGTCAAACTTAAATTTATAATAATTCTCATCATATTCAAGATTTACAGCTGGTTCTAAATATCTGTTTAATGTTGCTCTTATTGTATCCAAATCTGCACCAAGCTTTAAATCTTTTGGTAATTTTACTTTTGAACTAGATGTTGTTATGTCCATAATTGTTGAATCTGCATCAACTGAACTGTTTACAATTCTAATATCGAAATCATCATATTTTACATCTTTAATAACAATGCTTTCCCAATCTGTTTTAGTTTCACCACTAGACACAATTCTCTTTCCAATTTTACTAATAATGTCGCCGTCCATTCCAAGATTTATTGTCTTTCCATCACTTGTAACTATTGAATAAAAATCTGATGTAAAGAAATCTAAGTAATTATTAGATGCTCTTTTAGTTATATCTGCACTTCTTTCTGGTGTAAATTTCATTGCATCTTCAACATCTGTTACCAACGCAACTTGCTCACCATCTTTAAAATAATATTTAGCGCTTCCACCTATCCCAATAAAATCCCTTTTATATAAAACTAAATCTCCACCTTTGTAATAATAACTTTGAATATCTAAAAAATCACTTGCAGGAATTATTTCAATAGCTCTATTCTTAGTAATTTCAATTGTTGCATATGCACCAACAGTATTGAAGCTTTTAACAAAATCATCAATTTCATTTCCGACTTCATCTGTTGTTACAAGTGTATCATATTTTAGCTTGTCGCCCGAAGAAGCTAAAATTTCATCAACATACGAATTTATACTTTTCACATATGAAACCTTATCCATAACTATTTCTCCACTTTCATTCACATCACCCGAGATATTGTCATTAGTTGGTTCTTTAACATTTTGTTTAGACATCCCCCACATAGCAAGCATTGCAACAATTATTATAGCAAAAATTGCAATTAATAATTTTTTACCCTCCATAAAAATCATTCCCTTCATTGATATTATTCACTAACAAGATTTAACAAATCTTGAGTTGATATTTCCTCAGATATATTATATCTGTTAAGTCCTATTAAAGACTGAGATAAGCCTTTTATAACTGTATTTCCTTTTGCAGTTGTTCCAAGTGTAGCTTTCACTCCAAGTGATTTTAGCACAACATTTGATAAAGTTGAATAATCACCGTGAGGATATGCCACAATAGTCACTTTTTTTCCTAAATACTTTTCAAAATCCGAATTTATCTTATTGTAGTCTTCTGTCAAAGCTTTAATAAAGTTTTCTTCTGTTTCATTTTCAAGTTCTACTGCATTTATTCTTATTTTGTCACCAGACTCGTAAGCCAATGATTGATGCATATCGTAGGTATGACTTTGTATGTCTATAATTCCTGAATCTTGCATTATTTTTGCCTCTTCGTAACCGAAATGAGGGATTATATCATAATCTGTATCCTTGTACTTTGTTTTTCCAACAGAAGAACCAATTACAAATATCGTTGCTTTCATATTATACTTTTTTAGTATTGGAAATGCAATATCATAATTACTCATATATCCATCATCAAAAGTTATACATACTGGCTTTTCAGGAAGTTCAATTCCTTTTTCAACGTAATCAATTAAATCTTTAAACAATATCCCTGTATAACCTTGCTCTGTTAAAGTTTTTATGTGTTCTTCAAATAATTTTGGAGTTATTGTAACATCTGAGTTTGCACCTTCCACAATGTGATGATACATAAGTATCGGAACTTCTTTTGTATATGTGCTTACGTCATCTTTCACTTCAAACATTTTCTCAACGTGTTCAGCTACATTATCTGATGTAACTAGTGTTCCAAAATCTTCCGGATAATATACTGTTTTATCACCAAACATCTTTGCTATTGCCATTTTGCCAACTGCATTTCTAAAATGAGTTTCATCGTAGAAGTACCTTGGTTCTTTTGAAATTGAACTTGATGCAAAATCCCAAAATGGAGCAACCTCAGCCATTTTAGTATAAAACTTTAACACGTCATTCTTTGTGAAATAGTTTAAATATTCATAATATACAGGAGCAGTTACAACTATAAAATTAACATTTGCTTCCTCGCACATATCTTTAATTCTTTTCAAACTCGAAGTTGTTTCGTCTATTTTAGTCATAACACTGTCTATATGTGGATAATCCTTAAAAACAGGATACTTTTCTAAATATGTATCAATATCTCCAATCGGCTCCACATCTCTAACTTTTTTATCGTATGTGCCTGTTGATACATCAAACACATCAAATGGCTGAGTTAAATATGTATCATTCATTGCGTTTTTCATCTTTGCAATTGCATAATTTGGAGATACTGTTAAATACCTTGTATAAAACAAAAACTTTGACTCTCCATTAACATTCGCGTGGAGATTCCTTGTTATTTTATCATTTTCTTCATCATATACAATTGCATTATCCAAATATACATTTACAATAATATTCTTAGCAACGTAATTGTCTAAAATATATTTGCAAGTTTCTTCAACATCAAGCATATCTGCGCCATACATTATCATATTATAAAACTTCGCATTATAATATTTATTCAAATCCTCGGTTGTAAACGAGCTTGTTGAAGAACAGCCGATAATGTATGAATCATACTCACTATGATGTTTATCTATATAACTTATTTTACCAACTCTTGGATTATTTGTAAATGAATATGAGTACCAATCATAAATTTTATCTCCAAAAACTCCAAATGGATCAACAAAATAATTTAATAAAATTAGCAAACTAACTATTGTAACTACTGATGCACAAAACATTATGCACCATTTCTTTGAGGTCATCAATTTTTCCTCCCACACTTAATATAGTTTATCTAGCAAAAATTATTAACGTATAAATAAATTAAACATAACAAATTTTCGATTAGATATTTTTCAAATAATATAACAACTAAAATTGCTTGTATATAAATTCAGATGCTATATAATCTCCTCTATAAATTCCAAACACTACTATTACAAGCAAAAATGCCGTCAAAATAGAATATTGCAAAAATGCATTTTTTTCTTTTAATTTCTTAGAAACATCAATTTTGTGTTCTTGCAAGCCTTCTATTATTAGTAGCACCATCACACTAACGCCAACAACTATGAAATCAGTCGTTGTTAATCCAAAACTTTGTAATGTTCCGTTAGTCAATTCTATTGGAATAAAATCAAAAAAAGTCTTTTTAAGCATTGAAATAGCTGTACCAAGGTTTGCAGCTCTTGTTATGTATCTTCCAATAAGGACTAGAAAAGAAGTTCTTAGCATTCTAAAAATATTAAAAAATTTATTGTCATTGCTAATATTCAATTTCTGCTTTAATTTAATGAATGCAGGCTCTAATAGAAGTGAAAGAGTTATTATTGTTCCGTTCCACAAACCAAAAGCAATGTATTTAAAACTAGCTCCGTGCCAAATTCCGATTGCAAAGTAAACAATAAACGTAACTATTGAAACAGGAATAATCTGTCCTGCCTTTCCGTTTAAGTGCTTTCTTATGTTCTTACCCATTTTTACAAATGGCTTTGATAAGGAAAGCGAATAAAATAAATAATCTTTCATCCAAGTACCTAAACTTATATGCCATCTTCTCCAAAAATCTTGAAGCGATGTTGAAAATATAGGTCTTTTGAAATTATCTACCAGATCTATTCCAAATAATCTTGCAACACCACGAGTTATATCTAT
Organism: uncultured Clostridia bacterium; assembly: GCA_934132775.1. Classification (GTDB taxonomy): domain Bacteria; phylum Bacillota; class Clostridia; order TANB77; family UBA1234; genus UBA1234. The sequence continues at coordinate 55,262 of CAKPAA010000004.1, forward strand.
ACCACCTGAAAAATCACAATATAGTTGTATACAATAAAAAATTACCCCCAAAACAATTATAGCTCCACCATAATTTTCGAAATTATCAAAAACAATATTTGCTATAACAGCTGCTCTATCAGCAATTACAAGTTTTTTAAAATATCCCCACAATAGCAAATTTATTCCTTTTTCAATATTTTCAAAATCAAATTTATGCTCTTTCGTTAATTGTTCGCCAAGATTATTAAATCTACTAATCGGGCCTTGCACCATTTGTGGAAAAAACGAAACAAAAAGTGCATACTTCAATATATTTTTCTCTGGACTATATTTTTTTCTATAAACATCAATAACATAGCCAATTGACTGAAATATATAAAAAGAAATTCCAAGTGGTAAAATTAAATTAAAAATCGGCAAACTAATTCCAAAAATTTTGTCTACTATTCCAGCAGAAAAATTCCAATATTTAAAGAAGAATAGCATACCAAAATTACAGACAACACTAAATAATACCCATAATTTCTTTTTACTCTTAATTTTTTCTGAAACATTCTTGTCTTGTTTGCTTTGAAGCTTTTCATTCAACTTTCCAATTTTAATAGCAGAAAAATATGTTGTTAAAATTGTAAATATTAGATAAGCAAGTATTTTAAGCCCGCCTAAGCTATAAAACAATATGCTCACAGCAAGCAAAACAAGCCACTGAATCTTCTTGGGGAATATGTAATATGCAAATAAACTAAGCACCACAAAAGCAATAAATTGCCACGATACAAAAGACATTCTATTTCAACCTTTCTACTAAATCATACATTGCCTCTACTGAATTGAAGTTCTCTGGAACAATATCTTCAACATTTATTTCCACATCAAATTCACTAATTAGTTCACTAACTAATGTAACGATATCAAATGAATCTAAAACACCATCATCAACCAAAGATGTACACTCCAAATCAACATCCGGTCTTATTTCCTTTAAAATTCTTTTAATTTCTTCCATAATAAATCCTCCTCAAAATTATTTTTCTAGTATACTACAATTAAAATTTTTGTCTATATAAATATGCACATATGGCTCTGCTGGTGGAACAGTAAGCGAAATATTTCCAACACCAACACTATTTTTAGCTACTTGAAGTTTTCCTTTCACTGCCCAACTATAACCAATTTCAAGCATATTTCCATAGTGACTTGAAGTTGTAATGTAACTATTTAAAAGTTCCTCATCAAAAGTTATGTACATATTTTCATTGTATGAAAGATTGTTTTCGCTTAAAGTTTTCATTAAGTTATTGATAACTTTCGTGTCAAATTCATAAACAACTTTATAATTATTTATTTCTGAAATAGTAGCAACCACTGAAAACGTGATAATCAATGTACAAAGCAAAGTACTAACATATTTTTTTATTTTATCATTTCTAATTAAAGTAATCAAACTTGATATCACAGCATCACACATCATAGCAACGCCAATATACGGAATATAAAAATTTCTAGTGGCTATAAGTGGATTTTGTATTATAAAAAATGGTGCAAATGGAATTATAAAAATAACTACTCCAAGCACGAACTCAACTAAATTTTCTTTTATCTTTTTATCCTCATACTTTTCTTTTAAAGATAAAAATAAAAAGAAAAATATCGATGCAAATATAGCAACAGAAATCCACCATCTTTCTAGTAAATAATGCATTTCTGCTTTTATTCCATTCAAAATTAAACTTCCTTGTTCATTAAAAAACAATACAAAAATTTGATTAAAACATTCACTAATTCTGTCTAATATGCTATTTTCTGCCACAACAGCTCTCGTTGCAGAATTTCCAGCAAGCATAAAATACACATAATATGCCCCAATAGTAAATAAAGAGACAAAAGGAATATATATGTGTTTATACTTTTTAAGCCTTATAAGAACAAATAATGTAAGTGCAAAATTAAATACAATTGTTTGTTCATAATACCCATTAGCTATAATGTTTAATAAAATTGCAATAATTAAGAAAAATACTTTTTTATGCTTATTTTTCTCGTCAGTTAGCACCCTAATTAGCACAAGATTCGATAGCACACAAAAAAACATACTCACAACAATTCTCGAAGATGCTGAAACCCAATATATTGCCTCTGTTAAAAATGGTGCAAATCCAAAAAGTGCAAACCAAATCCAACTAACATTTATATTTATCTTTTCAAATATTTCTTTTAAAAAGCAAGTCGTCATCCAATGTAGCACAACCATTAAAACAACTGCCAAATACATATTATGCCACAAATATGACAAAACATAAGAATCTGTAAAAAGTGCAAGAGGTCTAACTGTATAGTTTTTATAATGTGTTATAACATTTGTCCACGTATCATCATTTCTTAAATTGTAAACGCCATACTGATTATTGTCATCTAATATTGGGAAATACTTAAATCCCCAAAAACTAAACGTGCACAACATCACTAAAAGCAATGATAAATATTTTTTTGCTTTTTGATTCACAACCAAAACTCCTTTTAATCTTCTCAAATTTCAAAATTAGCAAGCACAGTACTAGTCCAATCATCTTCCTTGTAATTATACTTTTTATATACTCTTTTCGCATTACTATTTTCCGCCGCGCACCACACATAAGATTTATTCTGTGCGAAATTCTTGTGATAATAAGAAATCAAATGTCCAGCAATACCGATATTTCTAAATTTTTCATTAACAGCCAAATGCCTTATTTCTGAATAGCCTCGTTTAATATCAAAATGAAGCATTCCAACCAGTTCTTTATCAATAAAAGCACCAATAACAAATTGATTTTTCACTATTTCTTTTAGCTCATCTTCACTAGGCAAGCAACCGGTATACTTATTAAAATTATCTTTTAGTATACGTTCAACGCCATCTAAATCTTCAATTACACATAGCAATATTTTAGTATCGCCGCATAAGCTTTCTGATGTTAATATATTCTTACTGTTCTCATTAACTAATCTAATTCTATTTAAAACAATATTAAATCCATTATTCTTCCAATAATTTAAGACATCGCCATATGCTACATCATTAGGTCTTTTTACAATTTCAATTATTGTTTTTTCAGGTAGTTTAACGTTCAATTTGCTGTTCAAACTTAAAAGCTCATATGTTAACTTACTAAAACTCTCCTTGGCATTAAGAAAAATAATTCCATCATCCCACTCATAGAACTGCAAAGCCTTAGACTTAATAGCGTTCTTATATTGAGCCTCACTTAAAAAATTATTAGTCATAAGTCCCTTTTTAAAATACTTCATCAAAAGAGGCGAAATTTCTTTATAATTTTCAACAAGTTTCATACAATTATCACACCTTAAATATATTCATTTCTAATTTTTACTCTGTCAACTTTTCCATTAGCATTGTAAGGCATCTGCGTAAGTTTAACAAACTTATTCGGAAACATATATTTAGGAATTATTCCCTTAATATGATTTACAAGTTCCTCGTCTGTTGCAGTTCCCTCATAAACACAAACAATTTTATCTTCTTCATTTTTATAAAGACAAACTGCTGTTGAAATCTTATCAAAACTATTCACAGCACGTTCGATTTCGCCAAGTTCAATTCTATAACCCATATGTTTAATTTGTCCATCTTTTCTAGCCTCAAAATAAATTAAACCATCTTCACGTTTTCTGCCCAAATCTCCCGTTCTATAAATAATATCAGGATAATATTTGTTTAACGGATTTTGCACAAACACCTTTTTCGTTTTTTCATCATCATTATAATATCCATTAGCAAGACCTGTTCCGCGCACACATATTTCACCAACTTCGCCATCCGGAACAAGTTTCAAGTCCTCATCTAAAAGCAATACTTCTTTATTTTCACAAGCTTTGCCAATTGGAATAGCTTCATAGTCCTCAAACTCTCTATCAATCTTGTAATAAGTACAATCCACTGTAACCTCAGTTGGTCCATACAAATTTATGTACTGAACTTCTGGCAGAGCTTTTCTCCAAATATTAAGTTTACTTGCAAGAAGTGCCTCACCACCTAAAATAACCTTTTTCAAATATTGGGGTACACTCTTAGAAAACACATTAGAATTAGCAACTAAATTAAATGCAGAAGTTGCCCATATTAAGGTGGTTACCTTATTTTCATTCAAAAAATTTACAAGTAGCATTGGAAACATCAAATTCTTTTTAGGTAATATATAAGTCGTGGCAGCACATTTCAAAGTCACATAAATATCTTTAACTGACAAATCAAAATAAAACGGCGCTTGGTTTGCCATAACATCATCACAAGAAAGCTCACATTTTTCAGTAATCCAATCTGCAAAATCAATAACATTTTTATGTGCAATAACAATTCCCTTAGGAACACCTGTAGAACCAGACGTAAAAATAATATAAACAGGATCAATATTAAGCACTTTGCTCCTATTGTTAGCAAGAACTATTTCATCAATTTCGCTATCAAGCAATTTATCAAACTCAACAGTTCTAAACTTTTCTATCCCATCAATCAAAGCCTCATCAGATTTATCATATATTATAAGCGATGGTTCTAAGCTCTCAATAACAGTTTCCATACGCTTTTTAGGCATTTTATTATCAATTGGCACATAATAATTACCACTATAAAGTATACCCAAAAAGCCTATTAAACTATTAACATTCCTATCAACTAAAATAGCAATAGGCGAATTATTTTTATCAATAATTTCAGAAATTTTGGTTCCTAACTTTTTAGCTCTATCTTCTAACTCAGCAAAAGTAACTTTCGTATTTTCATCAACAAAAGCCAATTTGTCAGGAAACCTTTCTGCCGAACTTTCTAAATATTCCAATACATTCTTTTGCATAATTCACTCCTCATACACTCAAACATTTAAATAGCACCACTGCTATATCATTAAGCAAAATTTAACTTCTAACAATTCACGTCATCAGCCCAGTGTGTAACTCTTAAACTTCTTCCAAAAATCATAAACTAATTATATAGTTTTTCATTTATATTTTCAACAATTTCACATATATTCCAAAACTCATTTAATTCAACTTCACACACTAAATCTAAAATATGTCACAAATAATTTTACTTTCCTCTAAAATATGTTTTTATTCTCATAATCTCATAATCAATAATTTCGTGACCTCAAAAATAAGCCTAATTGCTGTTCTAATATACATGCCACAAAATCAAACACATATATACTTTCCAGCAATTAGGCTTTGCTTTACAAATTAAAACTTTTAAATAAATTATTGATAATTCTTAATATTTGTAATCTTTGCACCGAAATAAGGCACATCTTTACTTTCTTCTTTCAAAAACATTGCAAATGTATTATCTAAATAAAAATACCTACGCTCTGGTGTATCGACAGGAGCCATACTTGTTACATTCATTGCCATTCCAGCTTCACTCTTTATTTTCCCACCTTTTTCATCTAGCTCAAACTTTATTGTTTGAAGTGCTTTTTCAATTTCAGCATTTTCACCATCAACAGTCAAGAATGGCTGATTTTCAAGCTCAGTATATTCTCTTTTTTCATCAAAAGATATATAAGGTACTTTTAACTCATCATACTTAGTAAAAAATTTCTTACCATCGTATTTCTGTGCTTTTTCATTCATATTGGCATATATTTCCTCAAAAGTCTTTCCAACAGGCGATTTACATAGTACAACTTCATCATTATTCTTAGTGTGTAAAACAACCGCAAAGTCATCTTTTGAATTATAATATAACACTTCTACTTGATCATATACAGCGCTCTCAGTCGACTTATCAATTCCAAAATATTTAACATCATTATAAGTTTTACCAAATTTTCCATTATCTAACTTAGTAAATATTTTCGGAAATTCAAACTCCCTTTTAAGCATCGTATAAAAGAAATATCTTCTAAAATCTGTTGATATATTTTCATCATCGTCCCAAGAAAAACTATCTAATATATCACTTGTTTCATCAAATTTTTCTTTTATAGCTTTCTTTATTTCATCTCTTAAAGAAACTGTTGCAGAGCCATAAGTTTTGTAATAATACTCATCAGAAATCATATCCTCCGTGAAAGACTCTTTATTAAGATTATCCACAATTTCAGGTTGATTTGCAAAAACAACATCTTGCTTTACCACTTCATTTTTCATATCATTCCAAATAAGTTGAAACGTTGCACACCATATAGAATCATCTTCTAACTTGTCTTTAACAGTCGCAACTGTGGTTATTTTTCCATCTTTCATATTACTAACATCTCCCTGCTTTTCATCGCCTTTTTGATTCGGATTTTGGCTTCCAATTGAACAACCTGTAAGTAGCAAGGTTCCCATCAAAATAAGAGCTAAAAACTTACCCATAAAATCACATCCTTTAAATTATTCGACTAATTATTTTATATTTTTGTTCCAATCATTTAAAAACTAAATAAACTTTCTTTTCATCATAATTCAATTCTACTTCTGCATTCAAAATATCCTCAAACAATTGCAAATTCCAAAGATATGGTAATTTATTCTTTTTCACTTCTTTAACATTTTTATCAAATAACATTTCAATTCCATTATACGTTATAGAATAAATACTTCCATCCTTTGATTTAGTAATGCTATCAATTGTCGGAATCATTTCAGCCAATTCTTCAAAATAGACTTTATATGTCATTTTTTCATAATCATAACTAGCAAAAACTTGAGTCTCAGCGCCATTAATATAAATCTTCACTTTAGCCGGTTTATACATTTTTTCAAACTCGCCATTTAGCATATATCTGTCCTTTAAGTTATTATCATGTAAATATTCTACATAGTCAAGCTTAGCTTTATAGATACAACTATCTACGTTATTTTTGTCACTTTCTCTTATTGTACAAGTATAACTATTTATAAATAAACAGGTTTTCCATGTTCTCTCTTTTCCTTTTACTACTTTATTAAATTTCTTGCCTATATATTCATTAAGCCTAACTAAATCTTTAACAGCTTGGTCTATTTCATAATATTTTTCAATTTTCTCTCCAAATGTGAACTTAAAAAGTCCGGATTCATTAATTTCATAGTCACCACTATAAACAAATCTCTCATTAGGTTTTTTCTCTATATATTCCAAAAACCAATTTTGAATTAAGTAATCGACGTAATCATTAGTGTTACTTCCGCCGGTCTTATACGTCGTAAAAACTATATTATTTTGATCCATCACCTTAAATTCACCATCTGAAGAATTACTGCTTGATGTTTTAGAAATAATCTTAAACTTTCCGTTGTATTCATTTCTAAGTTGTTTTATTACGTCATAAACAGCAAAGTTATTACCACTCAGCGAATCAATGGTTTCTTTTATTTTAGCAGTAGTAATAAAAATTATAGCAAAAATTCCTAACAATAAAAATATTTTTACACACTTCTCTATAATGAGTTTCATTCTAAATATCTTTTCATACTTAGGATTATTTACTCTTTCATTTTGTTTGTGCTTCATCTCTTTATAATATTTATAAACTTCATCAATATACTTATCCTGTTCTCTCATATACAATCACCATTACTATTGTACAGGATTTAAAGAACAATATAAATAGTTTTTTTATATTTTACAAATATTGTCTCAAATCATTCATAAAATTTTGTTCCAAAGTCACTATACTATTTGCAATATTCATACTCTCTTTCGAAGCATTTGAATACTCATTCATATACATACTAATAGACTTAATTCCCATATTGCAGCCATCCATCATCGTACTTGCAATTTTCTCATCAGAATCATTCATTGCCATCTTCAAATCAGTAGTCACTTTCAAATTAAACTTTGCAACCGGATGTGGTTCTTTAATACTTGCTCCAGACTCATTCAGACGCTTGCCAATTCTGTCCAAAATTTTAATATGCTCTTCCTCATAATTTTCAAGCATATTTTTAAGCCCTTTATTATATGCACTACCAATAACTCCTCTAATTCCATCGATACCCATCTTAACTCCGGAATCACATTCTTTCAAAAGTTCAATATCATCAGTCATAAACACACACTCCTCAAAATTTTATTTTTTAAACAAATTTTAATAATATTTCAAAACTATTCTTTGCATATTTACAAAAAGTATTCTAGTACTATAACTGTAAAATGTTGATATAAGTACATCTAAATATTTTTGTAAAAATTTTGTCAAAAATATTTGAAAAAATGTTGACAGTTTTTCAAATTCGTAGTAATATATAGAAGCAGTCGTGATTACTGACTGTTACAGATGTATGGGCCATTAGCTCAGTTGGCAGAGCACTTGACTTTTAATCAAGTTGTCCGCAGTTCGAATCTGCGATGGCTCACCATATATCCGGCCCGATGGTCAATCGGTTAAGACATCGCCCTTTCACGGCGGAGTGGGGAGTTCGACTCTCCCTCGGGTCACCATTGCCAGTGTAGCTCAGTTGGTAGAGCAACTGACTTGTAATCAGTAGGTCGTTGGTTCAATTCCGATCACTGGCTCCAAAATGACATTGCAAAATGCAGTGTCATTTTTTTGTGCTTTCCATCTCATTTATCAATAGTTGGAGTGTAGTTTAACTTGTCCAAACTAGACTATTGAATTAGTAAAAATAAGGCTAATCGCTCTTGCAAATCTCCTTTATCTATTTTTCGCAAAATATCAACAATGACGTTTAATTTTTACAGTGTTTTGAAAAAATTTTCACATCAAAAAATGTCATACTATTCCCTATAAATATATTATTGGATATAATAAAAAGTAGAAAATGGTCTATTTATTTAAAAAAGAGGTGAAATCGAGCTTATGGCAAATGAAAATGTGGTTTATCATGGTAGTCCAGTAGGCGGACTTACTGAAATTAAGCCAAATTCAACAAAGCAAGGAATAAAAGTTGCTTATGCTGCTTATGAAAAAGCTGCTGCGATGACTTATATGTTTAGAAGATACGGAGACTTGGATACAAGCATATTTGTTAGAAATGGTACATTTACATTAGTAGAAAGAAGAAAAAATGTTTTAAATGAATTATATGATAGAGGTGGATATTTATACGAACTTCCAGCAGATAAGTTTTTAAGTAAATCTGAAAATAAATCATTTAATTCTTTCAAACTTTGTTCTTTTGAAACTGTGTCAACAGAAGTAGTTCCAGTGTTAAACGAAACGTATTATGAAAATATATTAGAGGCACTAAACGAAGAAGAAAAAAATGGACACATAAAAATATATAGGTATCCTGATAGACCTCAAAATATGCCTTTGGATAATAGTGATTTGATAAATAAAAACATAGGTAGATGGATTAACACATACAAAAGGAATGGAACACTTAAAGTAAATAGGGAATTGAAATTATTTCTTGAAATTTATCCTGAATTAGCGGAGAAAGTGAAAGAAAGATTTAAGCAACATGGCATAGATACGTTATTTATGCATAGCATAAATCTTCGCCAATTAACCGAGCACCTAAAAGCTAAAAAAGAATTTGATGGAATTAGTTTTTCAGATTATGGATTAGGCTTTATCGTTCGAAAAAACAGCATTCCTAATGTTGATTTTGACACTGTCGTATATATTCCAGCAAACGTTCGCGATGACACAAAAAATGATATGTCTTTAGTCATACCTAGTGATATACAAGAAAAAAACAATGTCAGAGATATTGGCGGAAAAAATATTGCAGTAAATTTCTTACATAAATTGACGTCAAAAATTAAAGAATCAAAAGAAATACCCGATTCGATTATGATTTATCCGATAATTTCAAATATAGCTGAGCCAAGAACTATTGAACAAACAAAAACGCCAGAAAGCAGTGATTTAAGCACTTCAAGCGAATTGGCAAGAAAAACAGGTGATATAATTACTTTCTTAAAAAAAGAGCTACAAAACTACGGAATAACTACTAGTCTAAAAGTTGATATAAAAGCATTAAATACAGATGAATTTTTTAAAAGCAAACAAAATTTAGAAATATAGATAGAAGACCTCATCTTGGTATTAAACAAAAAATAATCCCTTGATTGTCAAAATTTTTTGTATAACAATCAGGGATTATTTTGGCATTTCTACACTTTGTTATCTCAACTTTGAGCAGCCATTATCTTCTTCATTTCTTCGTTTCTTTTAATCTTTCTAGTTGTAGTCTTTATAAGTTCTTCATCTGAAATAATTAAATGCTTAACATACTTATACTTTGGAAAAGATTTATTTATTTCTTTTATCTGATTCCATAAAATTTCCTCAATTTCTTCGTTACTTTTATCTTTATACTCTTTCTCAATAACTTCTTTATCCAAAACAACTTTAACAGAAAGTTTAACATCTCCATCTTCTTTTGGAAGTCCAAACACCATACACTCTTGAACCAAATCTAACTTATTGATAAGTGCCTCTATTTCCTCAGGAAATACTTTTTTACCGTTATAAAGAACTATCATATCTTTTTTTCTTCCTGTTAAGAACAAATAGCCATCTTTATCAAAATAGCCTAAGTCACCTGTGTAGAACCAACCATCTTTTATTACTTCATTTGTTAACTCTTCATTCTCATAGTAGCCAAGCATTACGTTAGGCCCTTTTGCCCTAACCTCTCCTATTCCATTTTCGTCCTTGTCCACTATCTCAATTTGCACATTTTCCATAGGCTTTCCTACTGAACCAGCTCTCATTCCGAAGTCGCTTTCAGCAGCAAGCACAGGTGCCGTTTCTGTAAGTCCATACCCCTGTACAAGTTTTATTCCAATAGAGTTAAAATACTCATATATATCCTTTTGAAGTGGTGCACCACCTGCAATTACAAAACGTAAAGAGCCACCTAACTGATCAATTATAACTTTATATATTTTTCTTCTAACATCAATTTTACATTTATATAAAGCTCCACTAACAAATTTGGCAACTTTCAAAATCTTCTCTTTTCCTTGTTTTTTTATTTGCTTTTGAATATTCTTATATATCGATTCTATCAAAACAGGCACGCCAACAAAAATCGAAACTTTATACTCTTTTAAATTTTTAGCAACGTATCTAATTCCATCAGCAAAAGTATTTGTTACTCCACATGCAAGCATCATTGCTATACAAGTTGACCCAAATATATGATGAAATGGTAGCAATGCTATGTTAGTGTCCCCATTTCTTATTGACTCTACTCGTTGCATTGCATATATATTTGCTGCAATATTTTTTTGCGATAACATAACAGCTTTTGAATTGGCACTTGTGCCAGATGTAAACAATAAAATGGCCATTTTATCATTATCTATTGTAACATCTGTATAGCTTTTATTCCCCTTGTTTAAAAGATCTGCCCCATCTGATTTTAAAGAATTTATATCTCTGTATCCATCTAATTTTTCCATTGATATATATTCTTTAACAGTAATCTCACTATTTTCTTTTAATTTTTCAATTTTATCTGCATATTTTGAATCAAAAACCATTACATCTGCTTTGCTTCTTATAACTGACTGCGTCAATTCAATGTCGTGAAGTTCTTTATCTAATGGCACCGATACCATACCACCTAATAAACTTGTAAAATGAGTAAGTGCCCATTCATAACAATTTCGTCCAAGTATAGCAACTCTTTTATCTTTAAATCCATACTTAAAAAATGCCGTTCCTAATGAATTTATATCATTTAAAAATGCTTTATATGTTATATACGTATATTTTCCTTCTGCCTCAACAACTCTCTCATCAAAATTATTTTTTATAATAAAAGCATTCATTTCCGAATATTTCTTTGCAGAATTATATATAATTTCTTTTATATTATTAAACTCAGTAGCTTCATAATATTCATTATTTTTCAAGCTACATACACCTCCTATCGAGCAATTTTTTTGAAAAGCGTCTATCAACCTCGTCAAAAGAACAAATAGTTAACAGACGCTTATTCTTCAGTTTTACTTATTCCACAGCATTTAATTCTTTTAAAACTTCATCAACATCTATGCCATGAACTGCACACGCTTCTTCTAATGTTTCAGCAGCTGATGCTGGACAACCCAAGCAATGCATACCTGCTTCCATTAAAATTTCTGGATACTTCTCGTTCATCTGAACGATTTCACCTATTAACATTTCCTTTGTTACCATAGCTTTCGCCCCTTTCCTGTCGAAAAATGTCGAACGATTTTTTTAATAAATTTATAAAAAAAGCTAGACAATGAAAAAAATGATGCTATAATCACATCAAAAGGTGGTGAACAATTTGAGGGTCTCAAAATTTTACCTTTGTTTAGTTTCAGTCTTAACTATTTTTTCGCTTGCATTCAATTTCATTTTATCCGAAACTATTTCATCAAGATTTTTCTTTTACTCTTTTCTAGCCCACATACTAATTACATTTTATATTATATGTTCGTTTTTAGAAATAAATGTATTGCACGAAAAACAAGGTTCAAAACTAGATATAAGCAAATCAAAACTTTCAAAAAATAGGAGCTGATTTATATTTCAAATGCAAAATTATTATACAATAAGATTCTATTTATTTCAACAACTGTTTTTATCGTAATAGTTTTCAATTATTTTAACTTTCACTCATTTTTTAATTGCGAAGACTTACGCTTTACATTTTTATTTAAAGAATTTTATTTTAGCCCGTGGATATGGGAAAAAATCAAACTAACTTATATTGCAACTGTCGCTATTTGCTGGATTCTTATTTCAATTAGTATATACGACAAACTATCTTTTACAAGTCAAGATGATAATGAGTCTAAAAAAATTACTACTAATCTTTCAAGTTTAAATCTAAAACTTGGTAATGACATTTCTGATAACACACCCCTTGTTATTCCTGAAAAAGGTCTATATCAAAATATATTGATAACTGGAACAATAGGAACTGGTAAAACATCTTCTGCAATATATCCGTTTATAAATCAATTATTAGCTCACAATATGGGAATGCTTATACTTGATGTGAAAGGAAATCTACACGTTAAAGTAAAAGAAATGGCTCGCAAGTACAATAAAAAAGTTAGAGTCATTGAGCTATCAGGTAAAGAGAATTACAATCCGTTAGACAAACCTCATTTAAAGCCATCTATTTTAGCTAATAGATTAAGAACAATTTTAACCTTATTTTCAAATCAAAATGCAACTGATACCTATTGGATGGACAAAGTAGAATTGTACTTAACCGAATGTATTAAGCTATGTCGAATGTATAACGATAGTTATGTTACATTCGCAGAATTGCACAAACTTATATATGACAAAAAGTATTTAAAAGAAAAAATTGAGTTCGTAAAAAATCTATTCTTACAAGATAAATTAACATATTCTCAAACATATGATTTTAGTACTTGTATCGATTTTTTTCAATCTGAGTTTCAGACGCTCGATTCAAAAGTTCTCTCTATTATTCAATCCGAAATCTCCCGCATAACACAATTATTTATAAATGATTTGGATGTAAAACAGACTTTTTGTCCAGAAAGAGAAAATATCACTTTCAATGGATTTGAAGACTTAGGCAATGATATTGTCGTTCTAAATATGAACGTTGCAGAATACCGAAATCTAGCCAAAGTTATGGCAGCATACCTAAAACTAGATTTTCAATCTGAGATTCTTATGAAATTAGCTAATAAAACAAATATATCTACGGTTGCTTTTGTGTGTGACGAATATTCAGAATACGCAACTGAAAACGATGCTTCATTTTTTTCCCAAAGTAGAGAAGCAAAATGTATAAATATAATTTCAACCCAAAGTTATACATCTTTACTGAATTCCGTTAAAGACCAAAACTCGGCCAAAGTTATAATCCAAAGTTTAGTAAATAAAATTTGGTTTAGAACTGATGACATATACACCATAGAAGAAGCACAAAAGCAACTTGGAAAGGAGGACAAAATAAAATTTTCTAGGAGTTTGTCTGAAAATGCAAAGGAAACTAAATATAATTATCTTCTTAAAACATTTCGCTCCGAAAACTCTAATATTTCCGAAAGTATAAGCACACAAGTACAGCACGATTTTGTGTATGATATAAATGCTTTCTCGATGAGTTTAAAAACATTTGAAGCAATATGTTTTATAACAACAGGTGAAGAAATTTTAAAGCCTAGAATAGTTAGATTAACTCCTATATTTGAAGTAGAAAACAATAAAAAATTTATATAACAACTAACAAGTTTAACTTAATAACTTTTTAATATATTAAGAAAGGATTTTAAATATGGAAGAAAAGGGTTTAAATAAAGAAAATACCCACTTAGCAATGGAAACTAATAAAAAGATTTCAGAGAATGAATATTATGATAAAAAAGTTTCAAATAGTGAAAAAAATAATGAAGCATCTAATTCTAAAGAAGATTCAGTAACAAATTCTAACGAATCAATTGAAAATAATAATAAGAAAACACCAACAAAGAAGTATAAAATAGTAATTGTTTTTTCAATTATGACACTCCTCTTATCACTATGTAGCATTTCATACGCAGGTCTTTTTGGCGGAGATGACTTAACAACCAAAATAACAAAAGGGCTCTCACAAATACAAGGCTGGATATTAAAAGTTGCTACGCCAGCAGCTGCTGTTTCAATAGGCTTCGGCTTGCTTATGAAAAAATTTAGTTTCGGAGACGAAGAAAAAATTACTGTTGGCAAAAAATTGATTAGAAGCACATTGTTTTCCTACGCATTTATATTATTGATAGATCCAATAATATCAGCCATACAAACACTTTTTGCATAATAATGAAGGGGGCTTTTCAAACAAATGGAACAATTATTAGAAAACGATACCAACATTGTTTCAACAATTGTTAATGTAATAAATGCACTATGTGAAAACCTTTTCTCATCAATTGATACAAACATATTTCCACTTCTCGATGAACTAGTTTTTATAGACAAGCAAATTTTAAACACTGGTGATAAAATGAACAAACTACTAAGCACTTCTCCAACAAGTGGAGTCTTGTTACTGGCAAATTCATTATTTACTGCATTTGTTCTATATTACGCTGCACGACTTATTATTTCACATCTTACTGGTGGCAATATAGAATCACCTGCAAAGTTCTTTTTAAAAGCATTTTTATCCGGAGTATGCGCCAATTTTTCATTACAAATCTGTACATTTTTCATAAATTCCACAAATTTAATTAGTACATTTTTTAGTGAACTAGGAAAAAGTATATTTGGAACTAACATTTCTTTTTCAACATTAACAACAATGTTAAATCAAACTACTTCAAATTCGTTTGATGCATTTTCACTTGATGGAATTTTATCTGGTATGCTCTCAATATCTTCATTTGCCTTAATTATAAGCTTTGCATTTAGATACATACTTATCAAAGTGCTTGTATTACTATCACCCTTTGCAATGTTATGTCTTAGCAATTCATCAACAATAGGTTTCTTTAAAAGTTGGTTTAAAAGCCTACTTTCACTACTGATTTTACAAATTGTGATATCTGTAATAATGTTAATTCCATTTGCTTTGATAAAAGAAAATTCTAGTACATTATTTAATAAAGTATTGCTAGTTGGCTCCATAATGGCTCTTTTAAAGTCAAACCA
The DNA here is from genome assembly GCA_934132775.1 of uncultured Clostridia bacterium. GTDB lineage: Bacteria > Bacillota > Clostridia > TANB77 > UBA1234 > UBA1234. Next base: position 70,780 of record CAKPAA010000004.1, read on the forward strand.
ATTAGTAAAAGAAATAATTGGTGGAATTGGCATCGGTACGAATTTTCAAAGTGGTATAGCTGGGATAAAATCAATGATATCGAGGTGATAAATTGAAAAAATATATATTTCCATTAAACTTCGATTACTCCAATAAATTCTTAGGGATTTTTGAATACAAAACCTTAACACCTACTTGTATATTAGGCGTTATCTTAGCAATTATAATTTCAAAACTTTGCGAAAATACCTTAAACGGAATTGTCATATTCATAATAGTATTTCTACCGATATTTTTACTTGCAAATACCAAAATATTCAATGAACCAATTCTATCTTTCGCATTATGTATAGCAAAGCATTATTTAACTTGTAGCACTTTTGTAAATAAATCAAAAGACTTTGAAAAAGCAAATAATTCTAACTTAATTTCTAACAAACAGAATAAAAACAAATCAAATTTTTCATTTTTATAAAAAATCTAAACATAATTTTAATTGTGATATGTAGCTAGGTGCGGAGAAAAATTGTAATTAACTCCACCCTATTACAGTCAATTCATCTGCTATCCCCATTGCAGATAAAATGATGCAAATCTCTATGCATCTTCCCCCCAATCGCTCCGCACCTAAGTACATATCACATAATTTTCCAAATTATGATTTGACAAAAAATAATTTTGCAATATAAATATAGCTATACTCAAAAAATAAAATATTTATTTAGAGTGACTCTCACATCTTTAATCATAAGTCAACTATTTTGTTAAATAAAATAATTATTCTTTCAAGGCCTTTATTTGACCGAACTTCCATTTTTATCCTATAAATACTTATTGATTTTCTTGTCAAAAGAAGTTATATTACTCTTGGAGGGATTAAAATGAATTTCGAACAAAAATCATCAATGCTTTTTTCTGATTTAAGTGTACCAGAAGTTTTTATAAATGAATATTTGGGAAATGCAAATGGAGATTACGTAAAGATATATTTATATTGTTTGTTTGCAAGCAAATATAATGCTGAAATTTCGCCATTAGAACTTTCTAAGAAATTATCCCTACCTATTTCTACGATTGAAGACGGTATAAAATATTGGGAAAAAAATAACGTAATAATGAAAAAACAACATTCCTATATGTTGACCGATTTGAAACAACAAGCAGTAGACAAGCTATATAGATTAAAAGCCACATCATCTTTAAGTGATGCTATTAAAAAGACAACTAAAAACACTATAAGAACACAAGCTATTGGTGCAATAAATGCAATGTTTTTTCAAGGTGTTATGTCTCCAACTTGGTATACCGATATAGATATGTTATTTGCAAAATATAATTTCGATGAAGAAGTTATGATTGCATTATTTCAATATTGCTTTGATAGAAAAGCATTACATAGAAACTATTTACTTACAGTTGCCGAAGCCTGGTCTCAAAGTGGTATAAAAACAATAAAAGAACTAGATGAATATTACAGCAATTATGAAAATCTAGCACAAATAAAGAAAACTATTTCAAGAAAACTTGGATTAACTAGAAAGTTATCTCAATATGAAGAAGCTTATATTGATAAATGGGTTATGGACTTCAACTATCCATTAGATGTTATAGAAATTGCCTTAAAGAAAACAACATCAAAAACAAATCCAAGTTTTGATTATATAGATAGAATAATCTCTAATTGGCACGAAAGAAAATTATCAAATGCAAACGATATAAATGTATTTATAAAAGAGGAACAACAAAAGAGAAAAGAATTTAAAGCTCAAACTATTCCAAATAACATTACACCAATGCAAAAATACACAGATACGCAAACAACACAATTTAATGATTTGAGCAAATTCTACATAAATTAAATTATACTTAAACTAAGGAGGCTCTATGTTTTCAGATACAATAAAAAGAATTGAACGTCAATATGAGATAAAAAGAAGTAAAGCTGATGCACTTTTTGTTGAAGAAAAGAAAGCTATTTATGATAAAACTCCTAGACTATCTGAAATAGATAAAAGAATTACAGCTTGCGGAATACAAACAGCAAAACTTTCTATACAAGAACAAACCGCAGAAAATAAACAACTTATAAATAATTTACAGCAAGAAATACGCAACTTAAAAAAAGAAAAAGTTCAAATTTTAGACGCAATGAAAGTAAAATTGCTTCCAAAATATAGTTGCACAAAGTGTAATGACACTGGTTATGTAATAAAAAATGGTGTTAGTGAGATGTGCAGTTGTATGAAACAAGAACTATTAAATGAAGCATATAATAAATCGAATATGAATAATCTAAAAAATGAAACATTTGAAAATCTGAATTTAAATTTGTTTTCAAATATTAAGAATGAAAATAAATCCAAATCTGAGTTATCGCCAAGAGAGAATATCGAAAAGATAGTAAAAGTTTCAAAAGAATTTATAAATAATTTTGAACAGCCAACGCAAAAAAATTTACTTTTTACTGGCACAACAGGAATTGGTAAAACTTACATATCTAGTTGTATTGCAAATGAAATATTAAAAAAAGGTCATACTGTACTATACCAAACAGCACCTGTGTTATTAGATAATATATTTAACTACAAATACAACAACAACTCTTCAAAAGAACTATACGATAATTTATTTAATGTAAATTTGTTAATAATAGACGATCTTGGCACAGAAAATCTTACAGCTGCAAAATTCACAGAAATATTTACTATTTTAAATTCAAGATTACTCACATCAAATACTAAGACGATAATATCAACAAACTTCTCACTTGAAGAATTAAGTAAAATGTACGATTCACGTATACTTTCTAGGATAATAGGTAATTATTCTATTTGCAGATTTTTTGGAGATGATATAAGGCTAAAAAGACTTTAAAATCAACTATCTATTGCTTTTTAAAATTATATTTTTGTCAAATAAAGAGTCATTCTATTTAAGATGACAATGTTAATAACCTAAAATAGTTATAACTATTGTCATTTCAAAGAATGACTCTTCTTATTTTCTAAATAATATTTTATCAACAAACTATATTTAACTAGCCACCAATTAAGGCTCTAACAGATTTTTCTATATAATCTATAATTGGTGAGTTTCCATCAAAAATAACATATTTGCTATCTGTTGTTTCTGTTTGTGCTTTCTTAATTGCAATTCCAGAATTTGATTCACATGTTATACTAAAAGGAATTCGTCCATTTGAAAATCCCGAACCATTTACAATTGTATACTCTACAACCCAAGATTTGTCATTGTTAGAAGACGTAATATTAGTCGCTTTGCGTCCCAAAATAGAAACAACAACATTTTTTATTGGTCTATAACTTTCAAACTTGATTTCTACTGTATCTCCATATTTAGCATAATATTTTCTATCTTCTTCTGTTGCACTTTTATTTATCATTGTACAAACTTTTATAATAGGTGGCAAATAATCACCCATTTCATAACCACACAAATCACAAAAGTTATTGTTATCCTCATCTATATGTGCCTCATTACGTATGAAATATTCGCATTTCTCACAGGTAACTTCGTGCTCACTCGTTGTTATTCCTTTATATGCTAAGGTGTGCTCTTCACTTTCTGTATGACCACATACCTTACAAGTTGCTATGTGATTTGTGCTTGATTCATCAGCATTATCGGAAAGTTTGTATACTAGTGTACAAGCAACCGGAGCTGCCGAAACCCAACCACAGGCAACACAAGTTTGTTTGTGATACCAAGCGTTACCTATTTTTACGAACTCATACGAAAAAGTATGAGGTTCATAATCACCTTGCATATGACATCTTATACATTCTTTTCTAAAATGAGTTTGATCATCCACTGGCGTTGCAGAAGTTGCAGAATCACCATATGTATGTCCTAATGGCTCTTTTAATATAAATCCACAGTCTGTACAAACAACACCTTCTGTACAAGTTGGCTCTGTAATAGCATATTTATGTACGTGTCCTTCAACCTGGTTATCATCTGAAAAGTCTAAATCTTTCATCTCATTTGCTGTAACATCTACAATATAAGTTTCACCATTTGCGTAATTAACAAGCGCGACCTTAACATCTTCTACCTTCTCACCATCAACTTTTTCTATATAATCCTCTGACTTTTTAACTCCTAATTTACCTGCTGAAACGTTATCAACAACATACCATATACCCGTTTCAAATTTTTCTTTTGTATCTATCTTAGGTGCAAAAATCGAATTAAATTTTTCCTCATCCTTAATGTAATAGCCTACATATGGGTAATTTACTGAATCTACATTCGTTTCTTCGTGTCTTGTAGATACAGCAGCTGATAACACCTCGGCAAAAGCACTTTCATCTCTATTTTTAGTCTCTTTGTTATACCTTAATCCAATTCCTATTGCCATAGAAGAAAGCAAAATCATACAAACTATTGTAACAACGAGAGAAACCATAGAAATACCTCTTGATTTTTGCATATTCTTCTCCTCCTTCTTTTGATATATAAACCCTTATAAATATTTTACTATAACTAAAATGATATTTCAATTGCAAAATTATACAAAAAGAGTTAAAACTGTCAATTACAAAATCTATAGTTTTAACACTTTTCAAATTCCATTTTAAATTATAAAAAAATTGGTCAATTACAATTCAATCTTATTGTATGCAATATTTAACTTGTTAAGTGTTCTTTCTTCTCTATCACTACAAGTCATTATAAAAATTTGCGAAGTTGTAGATTTGCTAGCTATGGTTTTTAAGATGTTTTCAAGTCTATCGTTATCATAATATACAAAAGCCTCATCTAAAAACATCGGAATATTTCCCATTTTTTCTAGCATTGCAAACCTGAATCCTAAATACATCTGCTCAATCGTTCCCATACTTAATTTTTCAATAGGTATAATTTCACCAACATTATTTTCAACCAATAAACCTTGATTATCATTGTAAATAGTATCTATATATCTGCCATTCGTTGTTATGGCTATGTTCTTTTTAATTGAATTTTCGATATCAGGAACAATATCCGCTTTTAACTCTTCATACGCTTCTTCTAATACATCAGTGGCAAGAGTTATCGAATATTCAAGTTTTCTTATCTCTTCTTCTTTTTCATACAAATCACAAAGCTGTTCCTCAACATCGCTAAGCTTAGCAAGATGTTCATTAAGACTGTCACTTTCAATATTCAATTTATGTTGTTCTAGTATTAAATCATTTTTATTTTTTTCCATTCCACTCAATAGAATCTTTATATCAGGCAATTTTCTCTTAATTAAATTAGCCTTAATTCCACTTTTTACGAGCATTTCAAGTTCTTTATCTTCTTTTCTTTGTAAATTTGCTTTTATAACATCTAAATCTTGTGGCATTTCTATCTCAATTTTTTTTGAAAAAGACTTAGATATACCAATAACAAAAGACAAAATTAAAATAATGGGTATTAACGTCCATACATATAGTTTATAACATATAAGTAAAACCATTACAACAATTAGAGATGTAACGCTTATCGAGATCAAATTATCCTTCATTTGATTTCTTTTCCTTACTTTTTCGTCACGTTCTTTTTCTAATATTTTAACTGAAATTTCGTACTCTTTTTCTCTTTCTTGTCTTAACCTCTCATATCTATCTTTTACTTCAAACACTCTCGAAACATCTTCATAATCTTTATCTATTTCTAATAACTTTCTTTCAATTATTTTCTTTCTTTCTGAAACATCTTCATTTTTTTCTCTATTTATTATAAGCTCATCTCTGGTCTTCTCATAAGCTTCAATTCCACGTGTTACAACGTTTATAGGCTTGTTTCTTGTCCTTTCTGTTCCAACTTCATCTAACAAAATTTTACGTAATCGTTCTTGAGCTTTATCGTAAGAAACAGCTTCATCGCCGCTCTGAATTACATTAGTAAGTTTTTGAATTATATCTTTTTGTTCATTTGAATCAACTGTAACATCTCCTTGAGAAACAAAAGCTGAATTGAAAAAAGTTTCCTCATCAATACCAAAATGTGCAAATCCAAGCTCAACGCCACGTGATTTATCCTTATTATATTCTCCTGTAATATCATTACCAGATTCATCAAAAACCTTTGAATTATTTCTATTAAAATCCCTAAAAGTAGAATATTTTTTATCTTTTATGGTATATTCCATTTTTCCACTAAAATCTGTGCTTTGCCAAGGATTAAATCTCTCCAATTCAGAAAAATTTTCTCCTGCTTTATTTCTGTTAATTCCATAAAGCATAGATTTTATGAAATAAACAAGTGTAGACTTTCCATTTTCATTGTTGCCACGAATAAGATTTATACCATCAGAAAAATCAAAATTTTTACCAACTATATTACCAAATCCATTTACTTGAATTTTGTTAATCTTCATACTTCATCTCCTTACACCAAAATCTACTGCAACTAACTTTCAACTACTTAATCACAAAGAAGAATAAGTAATCTCAATTGCTTTCATAATTTCACCTTTTCTGCTAGGTTCTTCTTCAATTTTTTCAAGCATCTTCCTTGTAAAAATTCCTTTAAGAGTTTTTTGTTTTGCAATCTCTTCAAAATTATATGGCAAATGAGTTTCATCAACTATTTCACAAACATCTTTGTCCATAGAATTTATAGCATCGCATATTAACTTTAATTCAACGTATCTATCACCTTTTAGAATAACCCTATAAATATTATCTTTTAAATTCAAACTTTCTGTGACATCACTTGCAACTCTAACATTAGAGACATCTAAATCTAAAATTTCAAAATGTCTATATTCCATATTTCTAAACTCATATGTTACGTTTCCTTTTTCTATATTTCCTATAATCAGTCCGTGTTCTCCACATTCATCAAAACCACAGCCAGTAAGTGAACCAGAATAAACAATATTATTATCCAATTTAGGTTTATGAATATGTCCCAATGCAACATAATCAAACTGCTGTAAGTCACTTTGAGCAACATAATTATACTTATTATCTCCACCAAGAGTCGCGTGAGTTACCAAAACATTGACTTTATTAGGATTTTCGACTTTAAAACTTGAAAGTTCATTACTATACATTTCAAAATCTTCAAAACCAAAACCATATATATCAACGTCATCAAAAGAAACCTTTTCAATTTTGCTACTAAAAATAGTAACATTATCAGGCCATTCAAAAGTTTTATACGGAGATGTTTTAATATATGGATCGTGGTTTCCAGGAGTTATAAAAACCTTTACATCCGGTATAAGTTGTAGACTATTTATTACATATTCAACCGTATTTTTTTCAACAAATTTTTGTTCAAACATATCACCGCAAATAAAAAGAGCATCTACATCCTCGTTTTTAATAAGCTTTATAACATCTTTAAAAACTTGCTTTTGTTCAGCTCTTCTTTTCTTAATCAAATCTCTATTATTTTTTAATGAAACAAGCGGAGTATCTAAATGTAAATCTGCAATATGTACAAATTTCATAACGTATTCCTTTCATATTATATATTCTAAACATTACTACTAATAAATCAAATTTATATTTTTAAGATAGTAATATATATTAATTGTTGTATAGAAAGATTTCTATACAACAATTACTTCTAATATTTATTCTTCTTTTCTAATTTCGTTTTCAATAGTCTCAACAACCTTGTTCTTTGCAAAATTTTCAGCTTGAATCAAAGTATATTTAACAATCTTAGCATTAGCTGTGCCATGACACTTTATCATAGGCTTCTTTATTCCTAAAAGCAAAGCACCACCATATTCACTATAATCCATTCTTTTTTTAAATTTTTTTAAAGCAGGCATTAGCATAGCAGCAAGCAATTTTCTCCAAAGATTTGCATTAAGCTCTTCTTTCAATAGCTTACTTATCATACTGCCCATCCCTTCAATAGTTTTTAAAGCAACGTTTCCAGTGAAGCCATCTGTAACAACAACACTTACATCTCCACCAAAAACATCTCTTCCTTCAATATTGCCATAAAAATTAAACTCATCAGTTTCAGAAAATTTAATAAAAGTTTCCTTCGTAAGCTCATTGCCTTTTCCTTCTTCTGCGCCAATATTAAGAAGTCCAACTTTTGGATCTGATATATGCATTACTTTATTCATATATATAGAACCCATCTTTGCAAACTGAAAAAGATTTATTGGTTTACAATTTGTATTAGCGCCACAATCAATAAGCATAAAGCCCTTTCCGTCATATGTAGGTAATATAGGGCACAATGCTGGTCTATCAATTCCTTTAATTCTACCAACCATCAAAAGACCACCAGCCATAAACGCTCCTGTACTTCCAGCAGAAACAAACGCATCTCCTTCACCATTTTTAAGCATATTAAAGCCAACAACAAGAGAAGAATCTTTCTTATTCTTTATAGCCGAAGTTGGTGATTCTTCATTTCTTATCACCTCAGTAGTATTCTTTATAGACAACCTATCACTTATATCTGAGATCTTATCTTTATCATAAAACTCTTTTATTTTCTCATTTATAATTTTTTCATTTCCTATTAAAATAATATCAGATTCAATTGCATCAAGAGATTGCACTGCCCCTTTTATTATCTCATCCGGGCTATTATCTCCGCCCATCGCATCTATTAAAATTTTCATAGATTTCTCCTTTCAAACAAAATCTACACAAACTATCTTTTACAATGGAAAATTATATTACATTAGATTACAAATTGCAACTATATGAACCTAACAAATTTTATAACAAATTACCGTATTGAATTTACAAGCTACATAATTCAAAACACCATTTGCTATAACCAATGTATGTTCTAAATTTTATTCAATTGCAAAAAGTTCAAACACTAAAATTTGTGACTACAAAAAATCCCTGCAAAATTGCAGGGATTTTCATATCACAAATGTAATACTTAATTACGCTTTGATTTCTGTAACGATACCAGCACCAACTGTTTTACCGCCTTCACGAATAGCGAATTTTAATCCAACTTCGATAGCGATTGGTGTGATAAGTTCGATATCCATAGTAACGTTATCACCAGGCATAACCATTTCAGTTCCAGCAGGTAATGTTATAACACCTGTTACGTCTGTTGTTCTGAAATAGAATTGTGGTCTATAGTTACTGAAGAAAGGTTTATGTCTTCCACCCTCTTCTTTTGTTAGAACGTAAACTTGTCCTTTAAAAGATGTATGTGGGTGAATTGTTCCTGGTTTAGCAAGAACTTGTCCTCTTTCAACTTCATTTCTTTGGATACCTCTTAGAAGTACACCTATGTTATCTCCAGCTTCAGCTTGGTCTAGTAATTTTCTGAACATTTCTACACCAGTTACAACTGTCTTTTTGATTTCGTGTGAAATACCAACGATTTCAACTTCATCAGAAAGTTTAACAACACCTCTCTCAACTCTACCTGTAGCAACTGTTCCACGTCCTGTGATTGAGAATACGTCTTCAACAGGCATTAGGAATGGTTGATCAACTGGTCTTTGTGGAGTTGGAATATAGCTATCAACAACATCCATAAGCTCTCTAATGCAAGCATATTCTGGAGCGTTTGGATCTGTTGATGTGCATTCTAATACTTTTAATGCTGAACCTTTTACGATTGGAGTTGTATCACCAGGGAAATCATATTTTGTTAACAAATCTCTAACTTCCATTTCAACTAATTCTAATAGTTCTGGATCATCAACCATATCGCATTTGTTCAAAAATACTACGATATATGGAACACCAACTTGTCTAGCAAGAAGAATGTGTTCTCTTGTTTGTGGCATAGGACCATCAGCTGCAGATACAACTAGGATAGCACCATCCATTTGAGCAGCACCAGTGATCATATTTTTAACATAGTCAGCGTGTCCTGGGCAGTCAACGTGTGCATAGTGTCTATGCTCTGTTTCATACTCAACGTGAGCTGTGTTAATTGTGATACCTCTTGCTCTTTCTTCTGGAGCACCGTCGATTTGATCGTATGCTTTGAATTCAGCTTCTCCTTTTAATGATAATACTTTTGTAATAGCAGCTGTTAAAGTTGTCTTACCGTGGTCAACATGTCCGATTGTACCGATGTTAACGTGTGGTTTAGTTCTTTGGAACTTCTCTTTTGCCATTTTACATTTCCTCCTTTAATTTAATATATATATTATTTTTAATATTGAAATCATATCTAAAAGCTCTCGCTTTCGAATATATTTTACAAAACTTTTTCAAATTTTGCAACATATAAATTCAATTAGTCTTTTTTAGCTCTTTGAGCTGTAATAGCTTCTAAAATAGACTTTGGAACTTCCTCATTATGACTTGGTTCCATTGAATATGTTCCTCTACCTTGTGTTCTAGAACGTAGGTCAGTAGCATATCCAAACATTTCTGACAATGGAATAAATGATCTAATAATCTTCATACCATTTTGGTCATCGATACCTTCAAGTCTACCTCTTCTTGAGTTTACATCACCTATAACGTCTCCCATGTATTCCTCTGGAACAACAATTTCAACTCTCATAATAGGTTCTAGTAAAACTGGTTTTGCAAGTCTGCAACATTCTTTGAAAGCCATAGAAGCAGCAATCTTAAATGCCATTTCTGAAGAGTCAACTTCATGGTAAGAACCATCAACCAAAGTAGCTTTAACGTCTACAACTGGGTAACCAGCAAGTATACCAACGTTTGTAGCTTCTCTAAATCCATCTTCTGTTGGTTTAATATATTCCTTAGGAACTGCACCACCAACAATCTTACTTTCAAATTGGATGCCAGCGCCTGGCTCCAATGGCTCTAATTCTAACCAAACGTCACCATATTGTCCTTTACCACCAGATTGTCTAATGAATTTACCCTCAGCTTTAACTTTGTTTCTAATTGTCTCTTTATAAGCAACTTGTGGAGCACCAACATTTGCTTCAACCTTGAACTCTCTCTTCAATCTATCAACGATGATATCAAGGTGTAACTCACCCATACCAGAAATAATAGTTTGACCTGTTTCTTGGTTTGTATATGTTTTAAATGTTGGGTCTTCCTCAGCAAGTTTTGCCAAAGCAATACCCATTTTTTCTTGGTCTGCTTTTGTTTTTGGTTCGATAGCAATAGAAATAACTGGCTCTGGGAATTCCATTGATTCAAGTATAACTGGATACTTTTCATCACATAGAGTCTCACCAGTTGTAACATCCTTCAAACCAACGGCAGCAGCTATATCACCAGCAAATACCTTATCAATATCTTCTCTGTGATTAGCGTGCATTTGTAGAATTCTACCAAATCTTTCTTTCTTGTCTTTGTTTGCATTCAAAACTGATGTACCAGTTTCAAGCGTTCCAGAGTATACTCTGAAGAAACAAAGCTTTCCAACGAATGGGTCAGTAGCAATCTTAAATGCTAATGCTGCAAAAGGTTCGTCGTCACTTGGCTTTCTATCTTCTTCAAGACCTGTATCAGGGTTAACGCCTTTAATAGCAGGAATATCTATTGGAGAAGGCATATAATAAATTATATTATCAAGTAATTCTTGTACACCTTTGTTCTTATATGAAGAACCACAGCAAACTGGTGTAAGTTTACAAGCAAGTGTTCCTATTCTTAAACCTTTTCTAATTTCATCAGCTGTTAACTCTCCACCATCAAGATATTTCATCATTAATTCTTCATCTTGTTCTGCAGCTGCTTCAATCATTTCATTTCTATATTTTTCAGCTTTTTCTTTCATATCATCAGGAACATCCATCTCTTCAATCTCTTTTCCTAAATCATCTTTATGAACGAAAGCTCTCATTTTCACAAGGTCAATAACACCTTTAAATTGATCCTCTGCTCCGATTGGCAATTGAACAGGAATTGCATTTGCATGCAATCTATGTTTCATCTGTTCAACGCAGCTATAGAAATCAGCACCAGTTGTGTCCATCTTATTTACATAGCACATTCTTGGTACATTATATTTGTCTGCTTGTCTCCAAACAGTTTCAGATTGTGGTTGAACTCCACCTTTTGCGCAAAATACTGTAACTGAACCATCAAGAACTCTAAGAGATCTTTCAACTTCAACAGTAAAGTCAACGTGACCTGGTGTATCAATAATATTGATTCTGTGATTTTTCCAGAAACAAGTTGTAGCAGCAGAAGTAATTGTAATACCTCTTTCTTGCTCTTGAGCCATCCAGTCCATCGTTGCAGCGCCCTCGTGAACTTCACCTATTTTATGAGTTTTACCTGTATAGAATAATATTCTCTCTGTTGTTGTTGTTTTACCAGCATCAATGTGAGCCATTATTCCTATATTTCTCGTTTTTTCTAGTGAAACTTTTCTTTCGGTAGCCACTATCGTTTCCTCCTTCTTCTAATTTTACGAATTACCAACGGTAATGTGCAAAAGCTTTATTTGCTTCAGCCATTCTATGAGTATCTTCTTTCTTCTTGAAAGCTCCACCCATGCCGTTAATAGCATCGATTATTTCATTAGCAAGTTTTTCTTTCATTGTTTTTTCATTACGTTCTCTAGAATATCTTACTAACCATCTTAGACCTAATGCTTGTCTTCTCTCAGCTCTAATTTCCATTGGAACTTGGTATGTTGCACCACCAACTCTTCTAGCTTTAACTTCAAGTACAGGCATTATGTTATTCATAGCTTCTTCGAATGCTGTTAATGCATCTTTACCAGTTTTTTCAGCAACTATATCAAATGCATCATAAACAATTCCTTGAGCTAATTGTTTTTTACCATCCATCATAACATTGTTAATAAGCTTTGTTACAAGTGTGCTATTGTACAATGGGTCTGGTAAAATTTCTCTTTTTGCTATATATCCTTTTCTTGGCACTGTTCTTCCCTCCTTATAAAATTAGCATACATTCATACTACCGTATGCCAAGGTACTCTGGTATAACCAGTAAGTGCTATATTACAATCTATATAATAAGCACCAAATTCATTACCTAAGCCTTCTTAGGTTTTTTAGCTCCGTATAGAGATCTAGCTTGTTTTCTGTCTTTTACTCCTGCAGTATCTAGAGTACCTCTGATGATATGATATCTAACACCAGGAAGGTCTTTTACTCTTCCACCTCTTATTAAAACAACACTGTGTTCTTGTAAGTTGTGACCAATACCAGGGATATAGGCAGTAACTTCTTGTGTATTTGTAAGTCTAACTCTTGCAACTTTTCTCAAAGCTGAGTTTGGCTTCTTAGGAGTAGTTGTTTTAACTACTGTACATACACCTCTCTTTTGTGGGCTTGACGTATTAGTTACTTTCTTTAATTTTGAATTGTAACCTTTTTGTAAAGCTGGAGCTTTTGATTTAGATGTTTTTGCTTTTCTTCCATTTTTAACTAATTGGTTAATTGTAGGCATCTTTCGTATTCACCTCCTCGCAAACAAATATATCTATTGAAAGTAGTTTTCACTACATATCAATCATCATTATTCAGCAGCCGTTGCAGCCTTAACTTCAATGCCTGCCATCTTGCCTAACTTTTCCATACTATCAATTTCAACTATTTCAATATTTCTTTCCTTTGCCAAAGCAACTAATTTACTGATCACACGTTTCTCAGCATCTTTTCCAACATAAACTCTGCAAACTTCGTTAGCCTCAACAGCTTTCAAAACTTGTTTAATTCCAACATACTTCATATGCTTTAAAACTCATACCTCCCTACGCCTCAGCAATAATTTTTCTTTTCACAATAGCATTTTGTATTTTACCATTTTTTCCTTACAAAGTCAACATATTTCCAAGCTTTTCAGCTAAATTGATTTTTATTTACCATTAAAATCCAATTTTAATAATGTTCATTTTTTCGGTCGATAAAAAAATGAATCATACACATTTACTGTATGACTCACTTATCCCCAATATTTAATCATTATAATTTAACTCCACCCATTTAACTATATAATCTTTCTAGTCTGCATTGTACTCTGCATCGCAATTTTCTGCAATGTTGTTTTTGCTGTTAGCATAGTTTTCTTCTAAGAATCTAGTTCTAGCATCCAAATTATTTAAAATTGGAATTATATCATTAAGCATATAATCTGACATTTCACTATTAGATTTTTCAATTTGTACTCTAATTTCGTTTTTCAAATTACTTTCTAAATCAACCATATCTTGTTTAAGTTCAGACCTTACTGATGCTATTTCTTCTTTTAATTCTGTCCTTACTGATTTAATTTCGCCCTTTAATTCTGTTCGCGTTGCACCTAATTCTTCTTTTAAATCAGTAATAGCATTGCAAATTTTGTCCATTTTCCCTATCATAATAGATAAAACTTCTGCAGTTACTCCTTCCATAAAAATCCTCCTTTCTCAAAAACTAAAAATATTATCTCATAGCAGTTGCTCAAAGTCAACAATAGAAACAAAAACTTATAAAGGCACATTTAAGTGACTCATAGTCCGTTGTAATTTTGTAATCACTTCAATATTCTAAAATATATAAAAATGAATTTAAGGTGGAGGTACAATGGACGATATTAGAATTACTTATGGAAACAGAATTAGAACTTTAAGAAAAGCTTTGAAAATCAGTCAAGAAAGTCTTGCTTTAAGAGCTGGCTTAGATAGAACTTACGTGGCATCAGTAGAAAATGGAAAAAGAAATATATCTTTGATAAACATAGAAAAGTTAGCAATTGCTTTGGAATGTTCACTTTCTGATTTCTTTGATTCAAGTGAATTTAAAGTTATAACTCCTGCTAATCTTGGCAGAGTTGCCGATAAAACTGTAAAATATTACAAATAAAATCAAAAGCCACACTTTGAATTTATAACGAGATTTTAAAGTTATAAGTTCAAAATGTGGTTATTTTTTAATTATCTTATTCAATTATATCGAGTATTTCCTTCAACTTTTCAACAGACTCTTTTGAATACTCAAATGAGTTTCTAAGTTTTTCCACCTGCATAAGGCCCTGGGTCTCATCATTTGCATATATGTATAGTAACGGTTCTCCAATTTTTACAGGATCTCCAACTTTCTTGCACATCTCTATTCCAACAAAGTAATCTATAGTATCATCTTTCTTGTGTCTTCCGCCACCTAAATCAACAACAGCTTGTCCAATATTTTTAGCTTCAATTCGAGATATATACCCATCTTCAAGAGAATTTACTGGAATCTTAAACTTAGCTTTCATAAACTGTTCTGTATCATCCACAACGCTTACGTCGCCCCATTGTCTTGAAATTAGCTGTTTAAATTTTTCTAAACCTTCACCAGAGTCAATTTTACTTTGAATTAACTTTATATTATTGACAATATTATCATCAACTCCTGCTAATTTCAACATGTACGCACCTAAAACGCAACATACTTCAACTACATCTTTCTCGCCGTTTCCTCTCAACGTGTTTATAGCTTCCATAGTTTCAAGTGCATTACCACAATATCTGCCAAGTGGCTGATTCATATTTGTAATAACAGCAACTGTCTCTTTACCTGCATTCTTTCCTATTTTAACCATCGTATTTGCCAAAATTCTTGCTCTTACTTCACTATCCATAAAAGCGCCACTTCCGCAAGTAACTTCTAGCAAAATTTTATCACTTCCAGCTGCAATTTTTTTACTCATTATACTTGATGCAATAAGCGGAATACTCTCAACTGTTCCGGTAACATCTCGAAGGGCATACAATTTTTTATCGGCTATAGCTATCTTTTCTGACTGTCCCATAAGAGCGATTCCAATTTTCTTAACATTTCTAATAAACTCATCCATTCCTATATCTGTTCTAAAATTAGGAATTGAATCCAGTTTATCAATAGTTCCCTGAGTGTATCCAAGACCTCTCCCCGACATTTTAGCAACCGGCACCCCACAAGCAGCAACCAACGGCATAACAATCATAGTTACTTTATCCCCTATTCCACCGGTACTATGTTTATCAACCTTAATCCCTGGAATCTCGGACAAATCCACAATTTCTCCTGAATGAGCCATCGCCATAGTCAAATTATAAATTTCTCTTTCAGACATTCCATTCAAATATATTGCCATAAGCAAACTTGAAGCTTGATAGTCAGGCACGTCACCATTAGAATAACCTTTAATAAAAAAATCTATTTCCTCCTTAGAAAGCTCTTTTTGATCTCTTTTCTTCTTAATTATTTCATTTATATTCAAAGAAATCCCTCCTTACACAGTTATATCATCCTTTATTGAATCAAATTTACTTTGACCAATTCCACTAACATTCATAATTTCTTCAACTGTATTAAAATCCCCATTTTGATTTCTGTAATCCACTATTTTCTTAGCTGTGCTAGCACCAATCCCATTCAATGTTTGTAGTTCTGCCTCACTAGCCGTGTTAATGTTCACTAACCTCACACCCGCTTGAACATTTGCACTATTGTCATTCACCTTATCTTCTTTATTTTCAATATATGGAACAATAATTTTTTGTTCATCTTTAACGATGCTTGCAAGATTTATCTTAGACAAGTCAGCCGTTTCTAATGCTCCACCAACTTTCTGAATAACTTGGTACAATCTAGTGCCTTCTTCCACTTCAACAACTCCCGGTTTATATACTGCTCCAACAACATACACAAAAAACAAGTTCTCAGTACTTGTTTCTTCCGCCTCTTGTATAATGCTTTCTACATTATCAGTATCAGTTTTTGACTCACTTCTCGAAACAAATAATCCAACAATAATCGCAAAAATAATAAATCCCCCCAATGCCAATGCATTTTTGAATTTATTATCCATTTATGAACCTCCTTATATCCATTATACACAATAAATCGTCATTTGCAAATTAACTTATTGACAAATTTCGACAAGTATAAACTAGATACGTCAAACAAAACTGAAAGCGCCTTTCAAAAATAGCAGAAATATAAAACTATTCAAATAAAAAATACACGAAAAATCACAAACTACTTAAACCCTTGTAACACCTAAAAGATCAGGCTTATAGACGTCAAATTTTCATATAAATATACCGTTAAGATTTCAAAAAAGAACAAAAATATTGTCTTTTTCCTTCATTTTATATAAAATGTGTACGTATAAAGGAGGCAAAGATGAAAAAAATCACCCTTTTAATATTACTTTTAATTTTCATCAACACAAGCGTATTTGCAACTAATGTTTCTACAGCAGAATTAGCAACTGCACCTCACGCAGTTTTGATAGATATGGATTCTGGTAAAATACTTTATGAAAAAAATGGCTATACACCGACGTATCCAGCAAGTACCACAAAAATTTTAACAGCAATTCTGGTATTAGAAAATTGCGATTTAGATGAAAAAGTAACTGCAAGTTTCGAAGCAATAAATAGTGTATACGCAAACGGAACTACTGCGAGCATACAAGAAGGAGAAACGCACACAGTAAAAGACTTACTTTCAACAATGCTCATACATAGTGCAAATGACGCGGCATACATACTAGCCGAACACGTTGGAGGAACAACTGCCAGTTTTGCAAGTATGATGAATGCTAAGGCAAAAGAATTAGGGGCATTAAGCACAAGTTTTGTAAATCCAAACGGTCTACCAAATACCGAACATAAATGTTCTGCATACGATATGGCATTATTTGCAAAATATGCTATGAAAAACTTCCCAGTTTTTAGAGATATTGTAAAAACAGTAAATTACTCTTTACCAATAACACCAGAATATGAAAAACTGTATTTTTCAGAATATCCAGATGCTCAAAAAGCTACTAGATATCTTTCAACAACAACAAATCATCTAATTAACCCTGCTCGCACGACCTACTATTACAAATATGCAACAGGAATAAAAACTGGTTACACTGATGCAGCAGCCAATTGCATAGTTGCAAGTGCTGAAAAAGATGGTGTAGAATTAGCTCTTGTAATATTCGGAGCAAGTGGCTGGGGGAACTTACACGACGATGCTGTAAATCTATTTGAATATGGCTTTTCAAAACTAAAATCTGAAACGTTAGTATCAGCAGGAAATATTATTGAAACAGTAACGATAAAAAATGCAAATTCAGATGATAATACTTTAAATGTTGTAGTAGCTGATAATTTAAATGCAACCGTTTCTGTAACAGATTTTGTTGAAGCGTTTTCACCATCAATAGTATTAAAGGAAGATTTAAAAGCACCTATCAAATCTGGCGACGTTGTTGGAACAATCACATATGACATTTATAATCAAACATATACATCAAATCTATTAGCAGGTAACTCAATAGATGCAAAAATATCCGTGGCAACAGTAGCAACAAACGTCTTCGGAATAATAATTAAAATAATACTATGGGCAGTCGGAATCATAATCTTCTCATTTGTTGCATTAGTATTTTTAAGAGCTTATATAATAACAAAAAATCAAAAAAGAAATAGAAGAAGACGTATATACAATTCAAGATTTAGATAACTACTATTGTAATTTGAGACTATAAAAAGTAATAAAATAAATATAACTAAAGTACGAAAGGAATACCACTGAATTTCATCAGAGTATTCCTTTTATCTTTCTAAAATTAAAGATTTTCTGTCAAATTTCGACACAGTAAAATAGCTATTTGCATAAATTGTACTATATCATAAAATTTAGGAGGTATTTTTATGTATATGCGAAATAGTAGAGCGAACAGCAGACGCAGAAATTGCAACTGCTGTCCAAAAAATTGTGGAGAATTGCCAGAAATGCCAATAAATCCTATGCTTGCCAATGCATACGTTCCATATCAATATATAGATAAAACTTTTTGTCCATTAGAATCATTAGAACACGGAACAACATTTCCAGAACTAGTAAGTCCATACTCAAAAAATCAGTCACAATGTATTATTCAATATTTATCTCAAACAGAAACTTGTGAGGAGGTTGATAATAATGACAGAACAAGAATGTAAATTAAAAGACTTGATGGCATTAGATTTCAAGCTATATGATCTACAACTATATTTAAACACGCATCCATTTGACAAAGATGCCTTAGCATTATATCAAGACACTGCTGATGAAGCAGAAATGGCAAGGACCGAATATGAAGAACTATATGGTCCATTAAAGGCTATAAATGCAGCAACAGACTGCGAATGGCTATGGATAAAAAATCCTTGGCCTTGGGAAAGGATGGTGTAAACTATGTGGGGATACGATAAAAAACTACAATATCCAGTAAATATAAAAAATCCAAATCCACAAATGGCAAAATTCATAATAAGCCAATATGGTGGGCCAGATGGCGAGTTAGGAGCTTCTTTAAGATATTTAAGTCAAAGATTCAGTATGCCGACAGAAATCACAAAAGCAACTCTAAATGATATTGGAACTGAGGAGCTAGGACATCTCGAAATGGTTGGTACTCTTGTAAGTCAGCTAACAAAAGGCGTTTGTCCAGAAGTTTTAAGACGAGAAGGTCTAGGAGATTATTATACTGATCACGGAATTTCAGTATATCCACAAAGTGCAGCAGGAATACCTTTCAGTGCCTCTGTACTAGCTGTAAAAGGCGACCCTATTACAGATCTTCACGAAGATATGGCAGCAGAGCAAAAAGCTAGAAGCACATATGAATACTTGATAGATTTATCTGATGATCCTGATGTTACAAATGTTTTAAAGTTTTTAAGAGAAAGAGAAATAGTACACTTCCAAAGATTTGGCGAAGCATTACGAACAGTACAGGAAAAACTTGCACAAAAGAAATTCTATATGAACAAAACACATATGAATAATGTATTAGGTACAACAGATAATTCAAACAATTCAACTAGTATGAACAACAATAACAATTGTAAATCTGCGTGTGATGCAAACCAAAGTAACAACAATTGTGGCTGCAAAAGCAAATGACAAGGGGCTTTAATAGTCCCTTTGTTCTTTATATTTATTGTTAAAAAATTTTTATATTTTATTCTGTAATGCTTTTATTTTTTGACAACTTTTTGACAACTTTCTAGTGCCGTTTTCAATTATTTTTGCCGTTTTTGGTATCTCAAATTGAACCTTAAAAGCAAAAAAAATAAAACCTAGTAACCGTTGAGACTACTAGGTTTTATTCATATTTGTTATGGTGAGCCTGGAGGGATTCGCCATCCGCTTCGCGTATTAGACTTCGCTTGCAAGCAAGCTCTGTCAACTCTCTAAAAAAGCTCCACAGGAGCTTTTTCTTTACGCTCGTTGCCCTCTCGGGTTCGAATCGTTTTCGTTTCAAACATAAAAAAAAGACACTACATTATCTTAATGCAGTGCCGTTGGTGAGCCTGGAGGGATTCGAACCCCCGACCCACGCCTTAGAAGGGCGTTGCTCTATCCAGCTGAGCTACAGACCCAGGTGCTCACAACACTTAGTATATTAGCACACCTTATCCCTTTTTGTCAACAAAATTAGAACATTTTTTTCATTTTTTGTCGCTACCAAACTAATATACTTTAAATAACTATCGTTAAATTCACCATTTCTCGTACCTTTAAATCATTATTGTTAGTATAAAAATTCAAATTTATTTTTCACTGACTCTTGTTACAATTACTGTCATATCATCTCTTGCAATTCCAAAATTACTATCTAATGCCTCTTGTAAAATTATATCAGCAAGCCTTTGAGCACTTGTATTTTTTACTGCCGAAATAACTTCCATTAGGGCTTGTTCATTTTTTTCTGGTTGTGCATCAATAACTCCATCTGTAACCATCACAACCACATTTCCACTCTTTAATATTTTTTCTCTTGTCTCAATATTTATCTCTCCTAGTATTCCCGCTGGTAAACTATTCGACTCAATAGTTACAATTCCATTGTTTGTTCTTATAAGTGTTGGGCAAGCTCCAATTTTTATAAAATTTGCAAGTCCATTTTCGGGATTAAATATCATTGCATCTATTGTCGCAAAGTTGTCTTCTTGTTTACTTACTAACAAATATGAATTTATTAATTTCACTGCTCGTTCTTCTTCAAAGCCAGTATTTAATAAGCTTTCCAAGTTTATTACAACTTTCTTGCTGTTTCTAGCAGCTTCATCACCTGTTCCCATTCCATCGCTCAATGCAATAAGTATCTTTCCATCTTTTAATTTAATTCTTGTGCTACTGTCTCCCGAAATTGTATTCCCATTTTTCTTTGCTTTCGCAATACCAAATTCTAATCTATATGGTCCGCTTTTCTCTTCTTCTATCAAGGTAGCAGACGTTTTAATTTCAGCTTTTACTTTATCTAGTTCTTTTGAAACTTCTTTTAATTGCATCGACACTTGGCTCCTCTGCTCACTAACTTTTGCCTGCCAGTCTTTATTTACCTTATACAATTCATATGATAAATTTAAACCCTCTGTAAGAAGTTCTTTGTGCTCACAACAAGAAACTGTCAAATCCAAAGCTGTAACCTCACCCTTTATTTGCAATTTTTCGATAGCATTAAAAGTCATTTCATACATCTTATGATAATTATTTTTCCAGCATTTTTCGTAGTTTTCACATCTTCTGCACGTATTTTCATTTAACGTTTTTATAAAGCTTCCAATTTCGTCTGTGGTAACTCTTTCATTATTTCCTTTAACGACATTATCTGCTATACCACTTATAACATCTGAAACAGCACCAAGTTTATATATCGTGCTCTCTTCTATTAAACCTGTCTGGCATTCGCCCGGAAGTGACGTATTATAATCAAACAAATCATCAATAACAATAAGCACCTTCTTTGGAATAATAAACAATGCAACAGAAGCAACAACTATTTCTTTTATTCCTATAATAACTTCTGTTGAACCATTAGAATAAAAAGCAAGCACAATATTTCCAAGTATAAAGCCAATAGCAGCTCCAACCTTTCCAAATCTAGCAAGCACCCCTGCTAAAAGTCCACAGAATGCGTATGTTGCAACAGTTGCAACCGAACCAACACCCATAAGTCCAAGCACAAGTGACACCGAAAGCCCCGTTGCAGCACCAATTGCAGCTCCCCTTTTCCAGCCTAATATCATTACCATTAGTATGCTTGTTACGCCTCTTAATGTAATACCTAAAACGCCAATATCTCCAAAACCGCATACTAAAACTGCAAGTAGCACTCCTGATGCAATCAAACTTTCTGCCGAATAAATTTTAGGTTTAGCATAGCTATATATTACAGGCAAGCCCTCAGAAAAAATCAGATAAAACACACCTGTAACGATAGTTGTGTAGATCGCCGTCAAAACATCATAAAGTAAAACACCATTTATTGATAAAGCCACAATTTCAGCCATTAAACTTGCAAACATAATTGCAGACGTATTTGCTATTTTGGTATCATTTAATTTTATAAAAGATTTGATTGCTACAAAAAGCACAGCAGCAACTAAAAATTTCAATAGTACCACACTTCCAAAGCAAATTTTTAATGTTACAGCCATTATTGCAATAGGAATTGCAAGTGGTACATTTATGTATTTTATAGCACCTAAAATTGCCAAACTAAATGGTGCAATTCCAGACGTCATCTTGCAAGTTGACACCAATATACAAATTGCAAAAACTAATAAATTCTTAAAATTACCAATCAACGTATTAAACGTTAATTTATCTTTAATATTAAATTTTTCCTTTATATCACCCTTTACTGAGTTAAATAAATTTAAATTTTCCTTTAACATTTGAAACACCTAACTAACACCTCTCAACTTTTTCATAAACTTGTACACATTATAATTCATAAAAATAAAATTTAATGTCATATTGTAGCTTATATTCCGAAAAAGTTTTTACAAAAAACTACAACTTCTGTGAAATTAACTTTGAAATACCGTGTTCTTGCATAGTAACTCCATACACCGTATTAGCAACCTCCATAGTTCCCTTTCTATGAGTGATTACTAAAAACTGCGTCTTTTCACTAAATTTCTTCAAAAACTCAGCATATCTATAAACATTAACATCATCCAAAGCAGCCTCAATTTCATCAAGCACACAAAATGGAGATGGACTAAGCTTTAAAATAGCAAATAATAAAGCTATTGCAGTAAGTGCCCTTTCTCCACCCGAAAGGAGCATCATACTTTGAAGTTTCTTTCCTGGTGGCTGAGCCTCAATTTCAATTCCACATTCCAAAATATTGGTTTCGTCAGCAAGTTTCAAAGTTGCCATACCACCACCAAAAAGCTCACTAAACACGCTATTAAAGTTCTTGTTAATAAGATCAAATTGCTCTGCAAACTGAATTTTCATAAGTTTAGTCATATCTTCAATAATTTTATTTAGTGATCTTTCAGAATCTTCTAGATCCTGCTTTTGAGTACTTAAAAATTCATATCTATCATTCAAAGCCTTAAACTCTTCAATAGCATTAACATTAACAGGACCTAAGCTTCTAATTTCACTCTTTAACTTTTCAACATCTCTTGCCGTAGAAGAAGTAACCTCAGCATAGTTACTTGCTGTGTTTGGTGTGGTTTCATACTCTTCCCACATTTTGTTTTGGATATTTTCGATATCAACTTCAAGTTTATTCTTTTTAACATCTAATTTCGTATTTTGTTCCTTCAAAACATCAAGAGTTTTAAAACAATTATCGATATTCTCCTCAATTGCTAGAAGCTCTGCATTTTTACTTTCTCTTTGCTCTTTTAAAGAAGAAACTTTCTTTTCAAACTCCTGAACAACATCACCAACAGAATCAATTGTTTCTTGGGCTTCAAGAATTTTTGATTCAATTTCTGAGTTTTCTTTTAACAATGCTTCTCTCTCGTTTACCTTGCTATCAACATTTTTCATACAGTTGTTAATTTCTTGCTCAATCATTGCAACCATTTCATCTATGGATGTCGAACTTTCATCAAATGAAGACACTGATATTCTCAAATCTACAATATCTGAATTTAAGTCATCAATTTCTTTCTGACCGTCACTATTCTTATCAGTAAATTCTTTTATATTGACTTGAAGATTTTCATTTTCAACCTCTAAATTTTTGATAAGCTCATTTATACCAGCAAGACTCTCATTTTCACTTTCTAACGTTTCAAGAAGTTTTTCTTTTTCGCCATTTAATAAAGCTATCTTACGCTTGTATCTATCAATATTATTATCAATTTCGCTCATTTTTTGAGTTTCTCTTGCATAATCAACACTAACTTGCTGTAAGTCTCTTTCAACAACAGCAAATTCATTTATAATATTTTCAGAACTTGTTTTATATTTTTCAAGAGCTTCAACAGCTTCTTCCTTTTTCTTTTTAAGTTCAGCAAGCTTAATTTCAAGTTCCTTTATTTCTCTTCCCCTACTTAAAAGACTAGTAGTTTTCTTTGCAACACTACCTCCACTCATCTGTCCAGAAGAATTTATAACATCACCTTCCAAAGTAACGATTCTAAAAGAATACTTATACTTTTTAGCCAAATTCACTGCATTTTCCATATTGTCTGTAATAACAGTTCTCCCAAGCAAGTTCTGGACAACGCCATCATACTTTTTATCATAAGATATAACCTCAGAAGCGATACCAAGAAAGCCATTATTTCCATTCACCTTTTGTGAAATTTTATCACCTTTAACAGCAGAAATAGGAAGAAAAGATGCTCTTCCCAAATTATTAGTTTTCAAAAATTCAATAGCTCGTTTTGCTTCATCCTCTGTTTCTGTAATAATATTTTGAATAGTGGCACCCAAACACATTTCAATAGCAGTTTCAAACTTTGATGGCACCTCAATTAAATTAGCTAGTGCACCGAAAATATTATTTCCAAAAACAGAATCTTTTTGACATTTAGACAAAACTTCTTTAACAGCCCTATTATAGCCCTCAAACTCATTTTCAGTTTCCACTAAAAACTTATACCTAGAATTTGTTACACGAAGCTCATCATCAGCTTTCTTTATAACTTCATCATATTCGTTAAGTTTATCACTGTATTCAAGTTTATCCTTAGAAAGTTTTTCAATTTTCTCATTAAGCTTATTTTTCTTAGAAGTTACTTCCGAAAGCAAAATATTCTCATCTTCCTTATTCATTCGCTCTTTATCAAGTTCGTGAATATTTTCTCTAAGTTCATTTTCAATCTGAGTTTTTCTTCTATTTCCTGCCTCAATATTAGCAGAAATATCCGATAAAACCTCCATTTTTTCAAACTTAACATCAAGATTACTCATAACCTTTGCTTTTAAATCTTCAATTTTCTTTTGTTCATTAGAAAAACTTTCTAATAATTTCTTTAAAGCCTCTTCTTTTTCGTTAAGCTCATCTTCAAATCTTTTTTTATCTGCAAACAATCTGCTCTTTTTATCGTTTCTGTCTTCTTTGTCCTTTTCAAGTTCAGCCTTTCTTTCATTAAGTTTTTCAATTTCATCTGCACTTAACTCATACTTAGCGTTATTATTTTGAATTCTCTCTCTGTACACACCAATATCCGCTTTTTGTTTTTCAACATTATTCTGTGCTTCAAATATATTAGCTTGATTTTCTTCAATTTCATTTAAAAGTTTTTCAGTAAGTTCTCTTAATTCATCTTTTTGCTTTTGAAAAAGTTCAATCTTATCATTTTCATCAGAAATCTGAGATACAATTTCATCAATTTGAGACACAATCTCTTCAAGTTTTTCTCTGCTTTGGAAAATATTGCTAATAAATAGTCCTATTTCCAAATACTTTAATTGCTCTCTAATATCCAAAAACTTTTTCGCTTTTTCAGATTGAGTTTCCAAAGGGCCAAGCTGATTCTCAATTTCACTAACTATATCATTTATTCTAACAAGATTTTGTCTTGTGTTTTCAATCTTTCTCTCGGCTTCTTCTTTTCTAGTCCTATACTTAACAATACCAGCGGCTTCTTCAAAAATATGTCTTCTTTCCTCAGACTTAGCACTTAAAATCTCGTCAATTCTACCCTGTCCAATTATAGAGTAACCATCTCTGCCAATACCAGTATCCATAAAAAGCTCAACAATATCTTTTAATCTACACTGATTTCTATTTATAAAAAATTCACTTTCACCACTTCTATAAACTCTTCTAGTAACCGTAACTTCAGAATAATCAACAGGCAACTTACCATCAGAATTATCGATAGTAATGTCAACCTCTGCAAATCCCAAAGATTTTCTCGCTTGTGTACCAGCAAAAATTACATCCTCAAGCTTAGAGCCACGAAGCGTTTTTATACTTTGTTCACCCAAAACCCATCTTATTGCATCAGAAATATTACTCTTACCACTGCCATTAGGGCCAATAACAACAGTAATACCATCTTCAAACTCCAAAGTCGTCTTATCTGCAAAAGATTTAAAGCCTTGCATTTCAAGTTTCTTAAGGTACATAATTTAAACCCTCTCTTCCGTAAGTCTTTAACATAGTTAATAATATACTAAGAAACAAGAATAATCAACAAAAATCGAGCCGGATTAAATAAAAAATTAGAACTACAAAAATAAAACTATGCTAAATGTATATAAGTTTTCAAAAACAGTTCTTTTCTAAATTGAGATACATCAATATCTAAACCAACATTAAAATAGAATATGTATTTTTATTTGAAATTGCAAAAAGGTTGACTTTTTATGTAAAATGTGCTAATATAGTATTAGCTTAAAGATGTTAGGCCGATGTTCAGAAATTTTTGAGCATCAAATTTAGGTTGCCGATTTACGGCAGGAGGAAAACGTATGAAGGTGTTGTGGTTTTCGCGTCATCAGATGACTGAGGATCAGCTCGCTGATCTCAAACGGATCTATGGATCCGATGTTGTTGTGAAGCAGGTTTCTGCTTCTGCTACGACATTCCGTGACGTGCTTGAAGCTGGTGAGGACTGCGATATCCTCGCAGTCGTCCTTCCGCCGGCTATGCTGGCGGACCTGACCAATCCGCGAAACAACAGTAAGCCCGTAATTCGGGCCGTCGCAAATCGGGTTCCGACCGGTAATAAGGTTGTGAATCCGGCAACGGGGGTGCTTGAGGATGAGTTTGCTTTCAAGCACGTAGCTTGGGAGCATGTCGTAAGAATTGAGATTGTAACCGAAAGGTTGTAATCTCAATCAATAGGGTTCACAAATGTGAACCTTATTTCTTTAACTGCAGCAAAATGGGAAAAAATGATATAACTGTTGAAACCACTTTGGATCCTTTGTAATTGCTCAATCATAGCTTGCTAATGTAGGCTATGATTTTTTTATCTGATAAATTGTCAAAAAATTACATAAATTTTATATTGACAAATTATAAGTCTATGTTTATAATACTAATTGTTATGCACCACTAGCTCAGTTGGTAGAGCATCCGACTCTTAATCGGCAGGTCCGGGGTTCGAATCCCCGGTGGTGCACCAGATATTTAAAGCTGTAAGAGTTTATAACTTCTCACAGCTTTTTTGTTTTTTAAAAATTATGTAAGGAATTATTTATGAGATTTAAAAGAGTATATATTGAAATAACTAATGTTTGTAATTTAAAATGCGAATTTTGCAAACCACATAACCGTCAAAATAGATTTATGACTTTAAAAGAATTCAACTTTATTCTTGACGAAATAAGAGATTACACTGAATATATTTATTTGCACGTGAAAGGTGAACCTTTACTACATCCAAACTTTGACGAATTTGTAAAGCTTGCATTCGATAAAGATTTTAAAATAAATTTAACAACAAATGCGACTTTATTAAAAAATCATTTGGAAATAACTAAATACTTGCGTCAAATAAATGTATCTTTTCACGCAACAAATAGTGCTGAAATATTGAAAATGTGCAAGTCAATTAACGATTGTATAATAAATTTTAGAATTTGGAACTATGATGAAAATAGCGAAGCAATAAATCAAATTCAAAAAGAATTTAATATTTCTAATATTAGCAAAAATTTCTCAAACTACACACTTGCTGATAATATTTTTCTTTCAGTAGCTTCTAGATTTGAATGGCCAGATATGAATTCATCAAATAACGCAAACGGATACTGTCACGCACTAAAAGACCAAATAGCCATACTTGTTGATGGAACTGTTGTTCCTTGCTGCTTAGATAATGATGGTGATATAAACCTAGGAAATATTTTTAACGAAACTTTATCTCAAATATTAGGAAAAGAACGAACACAAAATATTTTAGATGGTTTCAAAAAAAGAATTGCAGTTGAACCTTTGTGTCAAAAATGCACATTCAAAGCTAGATTTTGAGGAACTAGATACTTTCAATTATCTTAGTTCCTCTTTCTGAAAGTGCACTCTCCACCCATTTTGAAATATATTCGTTATTCGTATCACTTTCTCTTATAAATATGTATTTTCCTTCTGAAATCGGATAGCTTTTAATAGTAACTTTTTTACTGCTAGCATACAAAGCTTCATCATCGCTTTCTTTTTCTGAAATCACAATATCCACTTCTCCATCAACTAGTCTTTTATATGGATTATCCGAATAAGAAATTAGAATCTCATCCAAATTTAATCCTAAAAAATCAGCACTTAGTCTATCAACAATATTTCTTGAACTTTTAGAAGCATCTACTCTTGGATAAGTTTCAAGTGCAAAGATAGCTTCATTTTTCTCCACTTTAACTTCATCACCCGAAGAAATATCACCACTAATATTTTCTTTAAAATCATTATTGGCATTTCCTCTATTATGTATGAAAATTCCAACCACGCACAAAGCAACAACTCCAACACAAACACCAATTAAAATAGAATTTTTCTTCATAAAATCCCTCCTACTTTTTCTTAACAGAAAAACCAAATTTGCCCAAATTTTCTCCTAAACCATAATATTGTCCGTGTGAATAAGTAATTAAATTGCACTTTTCCAGGCAAAACCTACCCGTCTTGTCTAAATATTTTTCGTCAACATCTACGCACAAAACTTTGGCAATTATCATATTATGAGAACCAAGTTCTTTAATCTCAACAACTTCGCACTCTATATTCACAGGGCTCTCCTTAATTAAAGGCGTTGAAACTTCATTTGCTTTCTCCTTCGTCAAGTTAAGTGTTTCAAATTTATTCACATCTCTTCCACTTCTAACACCTGAAAAATCCGTTGAATAAGCTAATTTTTCCGTAGTCAAATTTACAACAAATTCTTTCTTTTCTTTTATAATATTATAAGAAAATCTTTCAGGCCTAACTGAGATATAAAGCATTGCCGGATCTGTACAAATCGTTCCAGTCCAAGCAACAGTTATAATATTAGCATTATCCATATCTCCCACACTGACCATAACAGCAGGTAATGGATATAGCATTGTACCAGGTTTCCATTTTAATTTCGCCATATCAAATTTATATGATATATTTAGTAATTCAAATAATCATATACTCCTTCCTCAAAAAATTCTTCGTTTTCCAACATAATTATACATCTTATATATCGCTGTGCCAAGGAAAAAAACTCCAACAAAAAGCAATAAAGCCCAATAAATAACTCCAGGTCCATTTATACTTCCAAGCCAACCAAACGTATCTAAATCTACAAACCAATAAGGATACCTAGAACCATTGTTAAACAATGTGGAACTAACTTCTGCTCGACAAATAACAAAAATCAAATAATAAAGTGGTGGTATTAGCACTAAAAATATATTTTTCTTTCCGAAAGAAAAGTCTCTATCTAAAAACAAAAAATCCACGAGCATAAGCATTGGCGAAACTAAATGTAATAAAATATTAGATAATGCAAACACATCATTTTTGTTAATATACGGTGCGAGCATACACCAATAAACAATGAAAGTAATTAAAATATCAACAGTTAAAACAAATTTAACAACAACTACTTTACTACCAATGATAGTCACATGTTTGTGTTCCTCTATAATAGAAAAAGTAATTAAAAAACATTCTAAAATAAAAACCCACAAATTACTTTGCAAAGTATAAAAATTAAGAGCCGTACCGCTGCCCATAAAACCGTCTTCGGCTTTGTTAATCATTCCAAGATACAACCCAAGTCCACACACAAAAGCAAAAAAAATCCTATAAATAATAATCGCTTTCTTCAACTAAATATGCCTCCAAATCTAAGTAAAAGATAAAATTTAAAAACAAAATTTGTGTAAATCTCACTTAATATACTTTCCATCTTTATGCGACAAAAAATGTGGTATATACTATACAAATTTTTAATTAAAATATCTTTTTTTCAAGTAATTATTATCCCACAAATGTCAAATTATAATACGAACACTTAAAAAGTAAAAATATTTATCATCAAGTTATAGTTGCCTTGCTAAATAAAATTCCAGTTTTAATAGGTGTAAATAGTTACAAAATTCACAGCAATACCAAGCAAAATGAAAATATGAAAAGCAATGTGAAGCCCATTTATTCTTCTACCAAGCATATAAAATACACTACCAATTGTATATAAAACCGTTGCAACAATTATGCTAAAAGTACATTTAATATTACTATCAACTATTAGGAGACTAACAATCAGGCTTCCTATCCATAAATTCAAAATAGCAACAATAAAAGAGTAAAGTTCAAACTTATCAAACATAGTTGCATTAAAAACAATACACAAAATAGAAAAAAAACAAATAGCCCCAAAAATGCTCCAACCAACAGCACCACCAATTACGCAAATTCCATAAAAAGCACAAATTCCACAAATAGCAAAATGCAAAAAACAATTTGCTAAAATCAAAAACACTTTTTTTGCCTTAAAAGAACTAATAGAATGGGCTAGTAAATCCATAATACAGAATAAAAATACTCCAAAAAGCCAAAGGGCAACTGTTATAATTCCTGTAACACTCCTGTTTATAGCACATTCTATAATACCTAAAACAAGCATCGCCAAAGCACTTAGTCCACTAATGCCATTCAAAATCGCGCTAGTTATATTTTCTCCAAACGAATAAATATCTTCATCATTCTTCAAATCTAACATACAAAAACACCCACTTACAAATTACTTTAATTCTTGAAAAAGCTTTCCCTTTCCATCTTCAAAAGAAAAACTACCAAAAGAGCCATTAACAATAGTCCATTGAGGAGCAACGTGACCAATATCAACATCATAAACAACAGGTACTCCAAGCTTTCCAATTGTATCCAAAAAAGCATCTTGATAAGCAAAATCTTCCATATCTTCGCAGCTTGCCGTTCTACCAATCAAAAATCCATTAGCATTATCAAACCAACCAGCTTTACTCATTTGCCATAAAGTTCTTTTCACATCCGCAATAGACATTTCACAATTCTCTAAATACCAAATCATACCCTCACTAAATTGACTACAGAACTTTTTAGTAGCATCAAACGGTGTTCCTAAAAGAAGTTTAATAACATCCATACAACCTCCAATTAGTCTTCCTGACATATTAACATTCTTTGCACCATTTAATTCTTTATATACAACATCTCCACCTAAATTGAAAGATGCACATTCTAAGCCTGCTTCTCTAATA
The DNA here is from genome assembly GCA_934132775.1 of uncultured Clostridia bacterium. Taxonomy (GTDB): domain Bacteria; phylum Bacillota; class Clostridia; order TANB77; family UBA1234; genus UBA1234. The sequence continues at coordinate 102,048 of CAKPAA010000004.1, forward strand.
CGTTCTTTTTCAAAAAGTTTAAAACTTACTTGCTCAAAACTAGTAGGATTTGTAACAAAGTCAAACGGAGCAGAAATTGATTTATGCCATTCATTCATAGAAAACGCCGAAAAAGAATACGAATGAAGCGTTGCAATATTAAAATTAGTAGTCAAATAAAACAAAAGCAAACTAACATCAGAAAAGCCCTGCACCCACTTAGGGCAACACTTTTCAATTAGTGTTTTATTATCATTCAAAAATGGAATTGTCTCCATTAAAAACTCGCCACCAAAAGCAATTGGCATATACTTAACCCTTACGTCATTCCATAAAGACAAAAATTCATTAGTTCTAGTACTTGCATCTGCACTTACAAACTTGCTATTCGTTCTTAAATCTGGTGTTTCCACAATTTCAAAACCTTTGTTAACAAATTTTGAAATTGCCTTATCAATTCTTATACGTCCTCTCTCATCACAAACGCCAGCAGACATAGCTGTAACACCAACTTTATCTCCAACTTTCAATGCATCTGGATATATAATCACAAAATCACCTCACACTATACTTTTTATTATCCAATATTTTTTCATTGCCACATACATTACATATTTTACCACATTCAAAACAATGTAAAAATAGTTTATCTTCTTTTTTCACATTATACAATAAAATAATTAAAATAAAAACCAAAATCGAAGTTAGTCTACACACACTGGTGATACAAGATTACATATTAAAATTATAATTTATTTTTAAACATTCTTTTATTGGACAAAATTTATTTTCTATTTAAATAGTTTTATTTAAATTTTTAGTCTAAAAAAAGAGAACCCCAAAAAAGGGATTCTCTCTAGAGCACTCACTCAACTGGCACATTGCAATGTGCAGGAATGTCACTCGTGTCGTTGGTCACAAATTCAACCACAGGAGCAGGAATTTCACTCACCAGCCCATTGTGAGCTGGTTCGTTACTAGTTGCTTCCGCCGGTGCACTTGGGCAATTAGCCGATGCAGGCTGAGGCTCCTGGGGCTGATCGTTATGACCAGGGTTGTTAGTAGCCTCTTCTGTCGGAGCCGCAGGAGCATCATCGTGAGAAGGCTGATTGCCATCCTCCTCATTTGGGGCTGCCGGAGCGTTATCCGCAGTCAGAGCAGGAGTATTCTCCATCTCGTTGTGAGAAGGAGCATTAGACTCCGTCCAACTCGGAGGTTCCGGACTGTTATCCGGAGCCGGATGCGGTGTTTCCGCCGGTTCATTGGTCGGGACCGCAGGGGCATCATAGTGAGAAGGCTGATTGCCATCCTCCTCATTCGGGGCTGCCGGAGCGTTATCCGCAGTCAGAGCAGGAGTAATCTCCATCTCGTTGTGAGAAGGAGCATTAGACTCCGTCCAACTCGGAGGTTCCGGACTGTTATCCGGAGCCGGGCACGGTGTTACATCCGGTGTCAAATAAGGTGCAACCGGATCAGTAGTAGGTGCTGGTGCCAGTTCCTGGTACGAAGAGGTAAACCGGTCACTGCCAGTGACATCGCCAATGTCAGCACCGGTAATGATCGTAATAATGGCCAAAGCGAAAAACTTCATCATAAAGTCCTCCTTATACTCACATCCGCTAAGATTTAAAAGTAACACGCAAAATGTAATAGTCATTACATTTTGCACCCAAAAGTGATTTTATATCACCTCCATATAAAAAACACATACACTTCTGGGTCTTCATATAACCATTGACTAGTTATAGTTTACCATATTATTAATAAAAAGGCAATAGGTATACATAATATTTTGAAAATGTTTTTAGCCAACAAAATGATATTTTTATTAGACCAAAAAAGAGAACCCCAAAAAAGGGATTCTCTCTGAAGCAACACACTCACTCAGTCGGCATATTGTCGTGAGCGGTAATGTTACTCGCGTCGGTCACAGCCTCAACCACAGGATCAGGAACTTCCTGCGTTGAAGAAGATTCACTCCCTTCAGCTTCCGAAGAAATGATAGCGACCATATCCTCGGCAGGAGCGGGCGGAGCATCGTTGCTAGCGATACTAACAACAAGATCCGCAGAAGCAGAACCAGCATCTGCAACAACAGACACGGTGCTCTCAGAAGCTTCTTCGGTTGGCAGATCACTGTGAGAGGGGATACTTCCGCTCACAGTAGTATCGGTGCTGCTACCCGGAATGTCATTGTGTTCTGGCAAATTGGACGCCGTTTCAGTCGGCGCCGTCGGTGTATTATTCGCGACCGGAGCAGGAGTATTCTCCGTCTCGTTGTGAGAAGGAATATTAGACGCCGTCTCACTCGGAGCTTCCGGAGTGTTATCAGTGCCCGGACGCGGTGTTTCCAGCGGCTCATTGGTCGGTTTAGCAGTCGGCTGAGGCTCCTGAGTAGGAGCAGCCGTCGGTTCATCGGACGGATGATTACCACCGTTGTCAGAAGAGCCAGCGGAACCAGAACCAGAACCAGAGCCAGCCCCGTTTGCGCATCCACACACGGCGAAGCCATAAGTCAGCTTGCCGGTCTTGTCATACCAATACGCGGCATACGTCGTGATATTGGTAATATCATCAGCAGTCAACTTAATGGTGATATTATCGCCATAAGCTCTGCTATGCCTTCTAGCAAGCGCCAGATGCTTCTTGCAAGCACTCAAGTCGGGCGACTTCACAGAAGCGCTCTCGTACTTAGTGTGCTCGACGTTTTCAAACTTCACGCTCACAGAGCGCGAAGCCACGTTAACCGTAATCTTTTCACCGACATGGGCCATCAGGTCCTCATCAGTAAAGTTGATCCGGCCGGCCTCACCACCAACGTTAACAGCATTGAAGCTGCCATCGTTGTAATGGGCCTTTTCGAAGAACTCCGCCCAAGAACTCTGAGACGGATCCTCTTTCTGTTCACTGTTTTCGAAGAACTCCGCCCAAGA